>JBAQZJ010000350.1:0-12796 GCA_049790855.1 Planctomycetaceae bacterium
CGATTCGCGCCGCCGGGGCGGGTTTCGGCTTGCATCCGCCGCGCTCCCTTAGCGAACGTGGCTTCCGGCGTCTGATCGAGAGACGCATCGGAAATCCTAGGCGCTGCCGATGCGACGCTCGAGTGTCCGCCTGTGGCGGGTCGGGTTTCGTGCCGGTCCTGGCCGAGAGAGCAGATGGTTCCGCCTCCACCCGGGCGTCGCAGCCCGGGATTGCCGGAGAACGGTTTCGTCCACCACTCGGGACGGGACGGCCAGAGTCAAGGTCGTCCCGGTTCGACGGGTTCGTCTTGTGACGAACTTCGTTGTCCGACCGGCCGAACCGGCTTTCGTCACGGCGGGTCGGAGGCCAAGGGATGCGCATTCCGCTTTTTTTCGAGGACGGGAGAACGGAAGAATGACGCCTGGCAAGCGGCAGGCGTCAGCCTGTCGGTGGGTACGAACGTGCAATTCGCGGGAACTGCGCCTCGAACGGGTTGTCAGTCCGTTTCGGTCCGTTTGCGCTGGGTGGGCGTTCTGGTAGCATCACACACGGTTTTCGTGGCCGGCGAGCGTCGGCACAGGGATCGGTCTGCGCCCTTCGCGGCGCTCGCCGATGGGTCAGTCCGTGTTGCCTGAGATTCCGGCATCGCTGATCGAGACAGACATCCAACGAGGAGTATACGGTATGGCGTCCGCCAACCCGTTTGGTGCAGAGAGCCGGCTCAAGGCGAAACGCGGCGAGTTCACTTATTACAGTCTGCCGAAACTCGTCGACCGCGGATTCGGCGACGTCGCGACGCTGCCTTTCTCGATCCGTGTGCTGCTCGAAGCGCTGCTTCGCAACGTCGACGGATTCGTCGTCACCGAAGACGATGTGACGAAGCTCGCACGCTGGAACGCCGGATCTCCTGCACAGGATGAGCTGCCCTTCAAACCGGGACGCGTCGTCCTGCAGGATTTCACCGGCGTTCCCGCGGTCGTCGATCTCGCGGCCTTGCGAAGTGCGATGATCCGCATGGGCGGCGATCCGAAGAAGATCAACCCGCTCGTGCCCTGCGACCTCGTCGTCGATCACAGCGTTCAGGTGGACGAGTTCGCGACACGCTTCGCATTGCAGCGCAACGTCGAAAAGGAATTCGAGCGGAATATCGAGCGCTACGAGTTGCTGCACTGGGCGCAGAAGGCGTTCGACAACTTCCGGGTCGTTCCGCCGGCGACGGGGATCGTCCACCAGGTGAATCTCGAGTACCTGGCCAAGGTCGCCTGGGTGGCGGACGGCGTCGTCTATCCCGACAGCCTCGTCGGAACCGACAGCCATACGACGATGATCAACGGTCTGGGCGTGCTCGGCTGGGGCGTCGGCGGGATCGAGGCCGAGGCGGTCATGCTCGGTCAGCCGATCTACATGCTGACCCCTGAAGTCGTCGGCTTCGAACTGACCGGATCGCTGCCGCCGGCCGCGACGGCGACCGACCTCGTCCTGACCGTGACGCAGATGCTCCGCAAGCACGGCGTCGTCGGAAAGTTCGTCGAGTTCTTCGGGGCCGGCCTCGACACGATGACGCTCGCCGACCGGGCGACGATCGCGAACATGGCCCCTGAGTACGGCGCCACGGTCGGCTTCTTTCCCGTCGATGCCGAGACGCTGCGATACATGGCGCGGACCGGACGGACGGATGAGGAGATCGACCTCGTCGAACGGTATTACAAGGAACAACAACTGTTCCGGACGTCGACCAGTCCCACTCCGCGATTCAGCAGTACGCTCGGACTCGACTTGTCCGGCGTCGTGTCGAGCATGGCCGGTCCGCGGCGGCCGCAAGACCGGATCGAACTGTCAGCCATGAAGAGCCAGTGGCAGCAGGATCTCTGCATCACCTTCGGCAAGGGCAGCCCTGCCCGTAGCTCGACGACCAGCAGTTGGACCTACGAAGGCGGGACGCCTGCAAGTGGGGGAGGTCCGGCCGTGAAGGCTGATCCGGGCCTTCACGGGGTCGAAACCGAGTTCGCGGGCGAGCAGTTCAGGCTGCGTCACGGCAGCGTCGTCATTGCGGCGATCACGAGTTGCACGAATACGAGTAATCCGGGTGTCATGATCGGGGCGGGCTTGCTTGCGAAGAAGGCTGTCGAAAAAGGGCTGACTCGCAAGCCTTGGGTCAAGAGCAGCCTCGCCCCCGGCAGCCGGGTCGTCACCGACTACTACGCGAAGTCGGGGCTGGACAAGTACCTCGACGAGCTGGGGTTCCAGACCGTCGGATACGGCTGCACGACGTGCATCGGCAATAGCGGACCGCTGCCCGAGCCGATCAGCGCCGCGATCAACGAACACGATCTCGTCGCCGCAGCGGTCCTGTCGGGGAACCGGAACTTCGAAGGACGCATCAGCCCCGACGTTCGGGCGAACTATCTCGCGTCGCCGCCGCTTGTCGTCGCCTACGCCCTCGCGGGGACGGTCGACGTCGACCTGAGGACCGACCCGTTGGGACAGGATGCCAGCGGCAACGATGTGTTTCTTCGCGACATCTGGCCGTCGCCGGAGGAGATTCAGCAGACGATCGAACGCTGCATGACCGCCGACCAGTACCGCGATGAATATGCGCGAGCGACGGTCGGGCCGGAGGAGTGGCGCGCGATTGAAAGTCCGGACAGCGAGATCTATGGCTGGAACGAGAAGAGCACCTATATTCAGGAGCCGCCGTTCTTCGTCGACATGCCGCCCGAACCGCCGCCGATCGCTTCCATCGAAAACGCCCGGGTGCTGGTCATGGTCGGCGACAGCGTGACGACCGATCACATCAGCCCCGCCGGAGCCATCAAGGCGACAAGCCCTGCCGGCACTTATCTGCAGGAGAACGGCGTCGCGCCGCTCGACTTCAACAGCTACGGTTCCCGTCGCGGCAACGATCGCATCATGACCCGCGGTACGTTCGCGAACATTCGCCTTCGCAATCAGCTCGCTCCCGGCACAGAAGGTGGCGTGACGGAGTATTTGCCGACCGGCGAGGTGATGTCGATCTTCGACGCATCGCTGAGGTACAAGCAAAACGAAACGCCGCTTGTCGTACTCGCCGGTAAAGAATACGGCACCGGTTCGAGTCGCGACTGGGCGGCAAAGGGAACGTACCTGCTGGGGGTCAAGGCGGTGATCGCCGAGAGCTTCGAGCGAATTCACCGGTCGAATCTCGTCGGCATGGGCGTCTTGCCGCTGCAGTTCCGCGAAAGCGAGAGCCGCGAGGTGCTCGGCCTCGATGGCACCGAGTCGTTCGAGATCAGCCTCGACGATTCGCTCAAGCCGAAGCAGGCGGTCGAAGTGACGGCGACGAAGCCCGACGGAACCACGATTCGGTTCACTGCGGTCTGCCGAATCGACACTCCTGTCGAAGTGAAGTACTTCCGCAACGGCGGGATTCTGCACTCGGTCCTGCGGGATCTGGCGAAAGGGTGACGATGAAAGGCGTTCAGTTTCTGGTCGACGAGCGGGGCGAGAAGACGGCGGTGCTCATCGACCTGAAGAAAAATCGGTCGCTGTGGGAAGATTTTTATGACCGAACCCTTGCCGAACAGCGGCGCGGTGAACCTCGTGAATCGCTCGACGTCGTGCGGCGTCGGCTGATTCTCGCCGGGAAACTGCCGGCCGATGGATGACTACGAAATCGTCTTCACGCGAGCGGCGCGCAAGGAGCTTGAGAGCCTCGACGCGAGTTTCGTGGCGCGAATCTTTGAGAAGATCATCGCACTCGCTCGTGGACCTCGTCCGCGCGGCGTCAAGAAGTTGCAGGGGTCGGAAACGCTTTATCGGCTCCGCATCGGTGACTATCGCGTCGTGTACGAAGTCGACGACAAGGCACGGCGAGTCGATATCAACGCAGTAAGGCATCGTCGGGATGCCTATCGATAGACATGCACGACAAGTGATCGCCGCAACCCCTCGGCTTCGTTCACTTATGCAAAATCAGCTTCCCGTTGCGCGTCTGGCGGAGCCGGTAGAGGCTGCCCTGGTGCTCGATGAGCACTTCTTTCTCGCCCCGCAGGAGTTCCTCGGAGCGGAGAACGGGCGCGGCTGGTGAAGTCGGCTCGCCCTCCGGTTCGTCGTCGAGCGGCGAAGTCGATTCGCGGCGGGTAGTCCCGGTCACGATGAAATTCCAAGGTAAAGGGCTTGCAAAGCAGGCATTGCGTTGCTTCAATAGGCCGCAGGTTATTGAGACTGTGTCTCAGTGTCAAGCCGATCTGGCGTGGCGTGAGACATTCAATTCGAGCAGCCAGCCGCGACTTTCTTCGACGGTCGCACCTCGCCAGCCGCGCTCGGCAGACCGCTTGCGATGCAGCGTTGCGTCGCGTTTGCCCTGTCCTGCGGAACGAGGAATCCCATGGCTGCCTTCTTTCGACGCCTCGCGGCCCAACGTCGATCACGTCATTCAATCCGGTTGGCTCGCGGTTACCGCTCCGGCTTCACGCTCATCGAACTGCTCGTCGTGATCGCGATTATCGCGGTCCTCATTGCCCTGCTCCTGCCGGCGGTTCAGCAGGCCCGTGCCGCGGCCCGGCGTGCCCAGTGCCTGAACAACCTCAAGCAGATCGCGCTGTCCGCTCACAACCATCACGACGTCTTCAATCACTTCCCACTGGGAGTGGAGGACCGGCAGCCTGGTGATACAGGCAATACCTACGAAACCGGTCTGATCGACCTGTTGCCGTTTCTCGAACGCGACGACATCGCCCAGCGCTGGGATGCCGAAGAGCCGCGCAACAGCACCGTCGACGGCGACGGCGACGGTTTTACGAATTCCGAGCTGCAGAAGATGCTCATTCCAACCTACACCTGTCCGCAGATGAGCCCGCCGTCCGGGCCGCTTGGCGGAACCGAAGAGCGGGCCTATTGCAGCTACCTGCTCCATGCAGGAACGCAGGATACGGTCCTGCACCCGTACTGGCCTTTTTATGGTCTGACCGAACCGCCGAAGTTCGACGGAGTGATGATTCCAGACTGTTACTTCGACCCGGACGGCAGTGGCCCGCAAATCGGCAAAGGCTTTAACAAGCCGGTGAAAATGGGCCACATCACCGACGGAACCTCCAACACGTTCCTGGTCGGCGAAACCGACTTCAAGCCGTCGGGCGCCCCTTCGGACAAGATGGGGGGCGTCTGGGCCTATGGCTATATCGGCTACAGCTGGGGCAGCACCTTTCACCCGTTCAATAAGCACGACCACACGAAAACGCCGTACGGGGCTTATCGAAGCGAGCACACGGGCGGGGGAAACTTCGCGCTGACCGACGGGTCGGTTCGGTTCCTTAGCGAAAACATCGACAACGCGGTCTATCAGGCGTTGGGCACTCGGGCCGGCGGCGAAGTCGTCGCGCAGTTCTGACGGAACCAGGAACACACTGTCCGAGACGTCCACTTCAGGAGCCACTTCGGATGAAATCAATCACACGGATCTTTCAATATTTACAACAGCACATGGCTGTTCGGTCCGTCCTTGCGGTCGCGGCGCTGACGGCTGCTGCCGGCTGCGAGTCAGAATCACTGCCTCGCGCCTCGGTCAGCGGCGTCGTGTACGCCGACGGCCAGGAACTGCAGTCTGGCGTCATTCGCTTCGTGCCGATCAACGGCACCAAAGGCCCGATCGTCACGGTGCCCGTTGCGGAAGGGTCTTTCTCGCTCTCGGCCGAAAACGGCCCCGTCATCGGAAGTCATCGCGTCGAAGTCCAGGCGACCGACTTTCTTGGCTTCGACTTGGGGGATCAGGCGGCAGCAGAACAAGCCATTCGGGCAACGGCAGGACGTTTGCCGAAGAGTCCGGTTCCGGCGGGCTATGGCGAACGTTCTCCGTTGACCGCCGAAATCTCCCCGGAAGGTGCGGAAGGTCTTGTCTTCCTGCTGACCTCGCGAGCGACAACCGAGCGGCCGCGATCCGGCGCTGCCGGATTCGCCGCCGCTCGCTGACGTTGCTGCGACCCACTCGCGAATCTGAACGAACTCTTGAACCCTCCCGACGCCGCGGCAGATGTCCGGCGCCACGAAAGGAATGCGATGTTCCGTTTGCTGCTCTCAATCTCTCTGGCTGTGGCGGCATTGCCGCTGGTCTCGTTCGCCGAAGTACCGCCATTGCCCGACGAGACGACCAGTTTCGGGGCGGCCGTGCTTGATGAGACGCTGTACGTCTACGGTGGCCACACCGGGCCGGCGCACGTCTATTCGACTGCCGACCAGAGCGGCCGCTTTCTGCGTCTCGACCTGTGCAACCCCAAGAAATGGGAAGAGTGCCCGACTGGACCGAAACTCCAGGGGCTTTCTTTGGTCGCGCATGGCGGCCTGCTCTACCGACTCGGCGGATTCACGGCGATGAACGCCGAGGGTGACGATCACGATCTGCGTTCGCAGGCGGCCGTCGCCGTCTACGATCCGGCTGCCAGGCGCTGGGACGAACTGTCGTCCCTGCCGGAGCCGCGATCCAGTTTTGATGCCGCGATGCTTGGCGATCGGGTCTACGTGTTCGGCGGCTGGAACCTGCAGGGCGAAAGCGACGGCGAATGGCACGCGACGGCTTGGTCTGCAGACCTCACGAAGCGACCGCTTGTGTGGGAAGCGGAGACCGATGCACCGTTTCAGCGTCGTGCGCTCGCGGTCGCTGCACACGGGGGAAAGCTCTATGCGATCGGCGGAATCACTCCTGAAGGGACGACCCGTCGCGTCGAGATCTACGATCCGACGACGGGAAAATGGTCTCGTGGACCGGAACTGATCGGCGAGCGGTCGATCGACGGATTCGGCGCGGCCGTTCGTTCGACCCCGCACGGCCTCTACGTCACATCGTTGTCCGGTGCGTTGCAGCGCCTCGAAGACGACGGTACGAAGTGGCGTCAGATCGCAACTCTCGACGCACCGCGATTCTTTCACGCGATGATTTCGTTTCGCGACGGCTTGCTGCTCGTCGGTGGGGCGAACATGTCCGACGGCAAGCTCGACAAGCCCGAGTTCGTGCGGCTGTCGCAGCCGACCACTTCTGGCGAAGAGTGACCAACGCTGTTCTGACCTTCAATGAGATTCACTTTCAAGGAAAGCCTCAAATGTTTCTCCGCGTGATCCCTGCGCTCGCGATGCTTCTGCTCGCACCAGTTGCGGCCCACTCTCACTTTCCTTTCGTGCATCTGAAAAGTGAGAACGGTCAGTCTATTCTGCACGTTTATTTCGCCGAAACCGCCGAGCCGGACGATCCCGCCCTGCTCGACCGGCTGAAAGATGCAAAAGCCTGGCGTTTGGAAGCCGGCGGTTCGCCGATGCCGCTGACGCTCGAAAAGGGAACGGACTCGCTCGTCGCCGAAACGTCGAATTCCGACAGTGCCGTTTACGGCCTGACGAAAGATTACGGCGTCATTTCGCGAGGCGAGTCCACCTTCCGGTTGGCGTATTACGCCAAGACGTTCTCGGGCACGGGGGCCTGGCCGGTTGACGCATCGAAACATCTGGCGCTCGACATCGTTCCCCGGCGCCAAGGCGACGAACTGATGCTGACGGTGTTCTGGCAAGGCAAACCACTGCCGAACGCCGAGGTCGTCGTTGAAGGCGGCATCGAGTCTCTGGAGGGCAAGACCGATGCGGCAGGCAAGTTCACTTGCGCCCTACCCGATCCGGAGCTGTATTCGATCCGCGCCAAGCATGTCGTCGAGAAGGCCGGCGACGTCGACGGCAAGCACTTCGACTCGACGCGACATTATGCGACTTTGACGTTGGACCTCGAGTAGGGTCGGTCGAGCAAAGCGAGGCCCACCTTCACGGTCTGGAAAGCGTCCCGACGCCGAGAGACCCCGAAGGCGGGCCTCGCTGCGCACGACCCACCCTGCGAATGCTCGATCCGCTCTGCCCGGCGAGACGTTATCATCCGGTCGCATGGGAGGGGAACGCCACACGTTTCGATTCGTCGTCGACGCTGCTCATCACGGATTGCGGATCGACACGTTTCTCGCGTCGCGGTTGCGCAACCACGCTCCGGCGAGGCTGCAACGCCTGACGGCGGCCGGCTTGGTGACGGTCGACGACGGACCATGTACGCCCTTCCGACGGGTCGCTGCGGGAGAAGAAGTCGTCGTCCGGCTGGCTGAGCCATCGCAGCCGTTTTACCCGCCGACGTCCTGTGAAATCGACGTCCTCTATGACGATCCGTGGCTGATTGCGGTCAATAAACCCGCCGGGATGATTGTCCATCCGGCAGGGCCGGTCGGCGACGGGACGCTCGCCAACGTCGTACAAGCGATCCTCGATCGCCAGACGCGGCTGCCCGGCCTGCTTCGGCCTGGAATCGTCCACCGGTTAGACCGCGAGACGAGCGGAGTCGTCCTCGTGGCCAAAGATTACGTTTCCCATGCAGGTCTCACGCAGCAGTTCGAGCGGTCGAGCGTCTCAAAGTCGTATCTCGCACTGGTCGCCGGGAGAATCGTGGAGAATGCGAACAGGATCGACCTGCCGATCGGGCGACAACGCGGCAGTTTGCTGATGTCCGCCGAGAACGATGCCGTCGAACCGCGTTCGGCGACGACCTCGTTCCGGGTCATAGAACGGCTTCGTTCGGCCACGTTGGTCGACGTTCGGCCAGTCACCGGGCGGAAGCACCAGATCCGCGTCCATTTCGCCGCGATCGGCCACGCCGTGCTGGGCGATGCCGGTTACGGTTTCGGTCCGAATCGGTCGGGGACGACGCGTCACGCGCTGCACGCGACTGCGATCGCGTTCCGGCACCCGGTGACGAACGCCCCTTTACGGATCACCGCCCCGGTTCCGGATGACCTTTGGCATACGCTGGCGACGCCGGAGGCCCGGTAGAACCGCCGACACCGGATCAATCGACCGGGTTTGCCTCTTCCGCACATCCGTTGAAAGCGACAACTCGCGTTCTGTGGAAAACTCTTCGCAAGCGATTTCTCTTACGTTGTCGCTTCAGTCTCGGCGCCCCGCGAGCCGATGAGATAATTGGCGACCGAAGGTTCGCCCCGGAAGGAGTCTGACTTCGCGATGGAATGCTCGACGGTTCCCTGGCCCGGCATGGCGGAAGGAAAACGACGTGCAGACGACTGAATTACAAGTCGATCGTCGCAGCAACGATCGGCGGATCCATCGTGAACGACGGCAATCGGACGAGGCGGTTTTCATCGGGCCGGAGCGACGGAAGGCGCCGCGCCGCAAGCTCGAACGCCGACGGCAGATCGACCCCACCACCTGCGAACGCGACTATTCCGACGGTGAAGTCGCGTTCATGAAAGCCATGGACGAATACAAGCGCAAGAGCGGGCGCATGTTTCCGACCTGGAGCGAAGTTCTCGAGGTTTTACACAGCCTCGGGTATCGGCAGGTCGCCGAGCCGACGCCGCTGCCGACATACAAGATGCGCTGACGGTTGAAGGAGAAGGGTTGAAGGTTGATGGCTCACGGACCAACGGCCATAGACCTTCAACCCTCATCCGACAGACGACCAAACGACATGATCGTGATGTCGTCGTTCTGCGGACGACCCGCCGCGTGACGTCGAACGTCGGCCAATAGCGCCAGCGTCAGTTCTTTCGCGTGTGCCGTCGTGGACGTCAGGAAGCCTTGCGCGCGCTGGCGCGTGTAAAGATTCCCGTCGGGGTCCATCGCTTCGTCGACGCCGTCGGTCGTGATCAACACCGTCTCGCCCGGCACGAGCGAACGTCGCACGACTTCGTAGCGATAGCCCTCGACAACGCCGATCGGCAGGCCGATCGCCGCTTCGTCGACCTCTTCGACCGATCCGTCGGGCCGACGGATCATCGGCGTCATGTGGCCGCCGTTGCAAAGGACCATTTCGCCGGTTTTCGGGTCGATGACCGCCAGAACGTAAGTGACGAACCGGCCTTCCGCCATCTTCGCGCACATATGATCGTTGATGGCAGCGAATGCTTCGCCGACGTCGGTGACGTACCGCATGACGTTCTGAACGCAACTTGCCAGCCGGGACATGATCAGCGCTCCCGGCACTCCTTTGCCGGCGACGTCGCCGAACGAGAGGCAGATCCGCCCGTCAGGCAGCGGGAACGCGTCGTAGTAATCGCCGCCGACGGCCTCGGCCGACTCATACGCCGCGAAAAACTCGTAGCCGGGAACGTTGGGAAATTGCTCGGGCAGCAGGGCGCGCTGCACTCCGCGAGCGATTTCCATTTCGCTGTCCTGGCGGAGTTTCTCGATGTGCGAGACGAGCAGCCGAGCGCTTTCAAGATTCAGCGCCGCCTGACCGGCGACCGCCAGCAGCAAGTCGAGATCGTCCTTCGTAAACTGGGCGAGCGGATTTTGCGTATCGAGGTTGATGATTCCCGTCACCGCGCCGTCGAGGCCGATCAGCGGAGCGCACATCACGCTGCGGATCGAGAGATTGGCGATCGACTCGCTCATCTGGAACTGTCGATCGTGCGAAGCGTCGGCCGACAGCACGCCGGCCTTTTCGTGGATGACCTTGTTGAGCACCGTGCGGCTCAACCGGACAGATTCCTCTTCGTCGACACGGCGGTGCTTCTGCGTCGCCGAGACGAGCTTGCCCGTCTCGGCGGACCGAAGCAGGATGATGCCGCGATCTGCAGCAGGAAAAATCTCGAACAGAGTGTCGAGCACCGTCGGCAGCAGCGCGCCCAAGTCGGCGGCGCCCGCCAGGCGGCGGCTGATCTCGATGACGCTCTTGAGTTTCGCGTCGGGGCGAACGTCGAGCAGGCCGAACCCGCCTTGGTTCGGCACCGAACTCATGATCATCGACGTGTCTTGCTCGTCGCCTTCGATGTCGAGTCGCAGCACCGTCTCCATCGGCGAGGTTCGAGGCGAGCCGGGGGCGGAATCGTCTTCAAAACGCAACAGGACGGGGCCGACTTTGAGCCGATCGCCGTTTCGCAGAGCTGTCGGCTGAGTCACCCGGCTTCCGTTGACGAACGTCCCGTTGCCGCTGCCCAAATCCTCGACGAGCACCGCGTCGCCCTCACGAAACACGCGGGCGTGCCGCCGCGACACCATGTTCGATTCCAACTGAATCTCGCAGTCGGGATGTCGACCGAGCACAGTTTCGTCGCCGGCGAGCGGATAGGGCGTGGCGACCCCGGCTTGCATCAGGACGAGCGTCGGCATCAACCGGCTCCGTGAAGGTTCGTGGCTTGTCCGCGCAAACCGTCGGACCCATGTTGTGATGCACGTGTCCCGCGTGCATTCGGGCCGCAGGCCCGACTCCGGACGAGCCGAAGGCTCGGCGTGAAGGTGCGATGTGCGGCCGTTTCAGGCCGTGCCGTCCCTGCCGGGACGGTATGCACGCGAGACGCATGCACCACAAACCATCCAGTCGCGAAACCGATCCCGAATCATACCGAAAAAATCCGCTCGACGTTGCCGCGCAGAATCTGCGTGCCGAGTTCAACCACCCGTTCTTCGCTCCAGCCGCGTTCGACGACGAATTCCTCGAACAGCACACCGGCGAGAATCCGTTTGTACATCGCAAACTTCGGCTGAATGAACTCGAGCTTGTAGGCGTCGCTGTAATAGCCGATCTGCTTCGTCCTCGGGACGGCTTGCAGCCTGGCTCGCAGGTCGGTCGCGATGTGCGTCGGAATGTTCGAGTACCACCAGTGCCCGCTGGTCACGACGTTCGGAAAGATCCAGGCGTAGCTGACAAGCTCCTGATTGCTCGTCGGGGCGAGCACCGAGATCGGGAACGTCACCTCCGGGAAGGCGTTGAACAGATCGGCATACTTGATCAGCGACGTGCGGAAGTCGTACAGATCCTGTCCCTGGTAGACCCCCGCCGGGTAGACGTTGCGGTTCACGCCGATCATCAGGTCGAACGGCACGCCGAACTCGCGACAATGCTCGGCGAGCGTCCCGAAGACGAAGTATTTCAATGGTGCGAACCGCCGGGGAGAGACCTTCATCAGCGCGTCCGCATCCGCATTGAGCACTAACGAGAAGTCACTCGCGACATGATCGGGATTCACTTCGCCACCTTCCGCCCGCCCCGCCCTGGGATGGAACCAGGGCGGCAGCGAGATGGCGCAGGCCCGCGCCCCCTTCGCGGTGAAGTGCTCGAACAGCTTCCGCACCGCAGCACGCAGTGTCGCCGCGTCGCCGACTTCGATCCCCGTCGCCTTCGCCAGCCGCTCTCGCACTTCGGGAATATGCAACTTGAAGACGAGGTCGTCCGTCCGCAGGCACGGCACGTAGCGTTTCGTGTCGAAGCCTTCCAGCGGATCGTCGAAGTCGTTCGTCAGGAAGACCTTCTCGACCTTCGACCGCCGCAGGACTTCGTCCTCCCAGCCTGGCGAGTCGAACTTCTTCTGCGCGGCGTCGTAGACCGTCTCCCAGTTCGTGCGGTCGAAACGGTCGATTTCGACGTCGAACAGCGCGCGGCTCATCTCGAACAGCCAGCTCAACTGGACCGTGTTGTCGATCCGGTCGAGGTACTCGGCGAGCCGCCCGACCTTCTCCCGCGGGTCGAGACCCGGTTCCTCGATCCGCTCTCGAGGCATTCCGGCGGAATGGGCGAGTTCGGTGTAATAGTGGTATCCGAGGATGTCGGCGAGCGTCTCCGACGCCGGCGAATGCGGGTTGACGTGCGTGTGCGGATCGACGAGCACGAGGTCGTCGAGCGCCTCGAACAGACGCTGGCGGGCTTGATCGGACATGCGAGGAAAGCGGCGAACATCCGTCCGCCGGTGAAGGCCCATGATCGGTGACGGGTTCCAAGTGTCGCCGTTCGCTCGCTCGCCTTCAAGCGTTGCGAAGTCAGAGCCGCGACCGTCAGGAAGCGTTCATCAACGTGGGGCCGTCGAGGAGCGC
>JBAQZJ010000351.1:0-7124 GCA_049790855.1 Planctomycetaceae bacterium
GATGAGTGCCGAGGACTCGAGCGAAGCCGAGTCGGACGACGCTGGTGAAGAGGCGGGGGCCGAAGAAGAGACTGATGCCGAAGCGGAATCGGGCGAGGCGGAATCCGGCGAAACGGAAGTGCGGGAACCGACGGCGGAGACCGACGGCGGCCCGACCGACGAGACGGAATCGGGAAGTGATCCCGACGGAGGCGACATGGTCGAGCACCTGCTCGCCACTGGCGCGGAGGTCGGTACCGGAGAGAACAGCGGGTTTGCCGGCGCGGAAGAGGAGGTCGGCCCCGAGACGGAGACGACCCCCGAGGGGCTGACGGAGACCTCGGCGGCGAACGAGAAGTCGCGGTAGTTTTTTGAGAGTCGTGTGACTGCTGGTGCATAACGGGCCAGCGCGCGTTGCGGGGTGACCGGCCTGAGATGCCGGCCGCCGATCGTTTCACCGAGGGGTGTGCTTTTGAAGATCCGGATCTTCGCCCTGGCGAAAGAGCTGGGCCTGGACAGCAAGGAATTGATTGATTTCGCCGCTCAGGCAGGCGTCGAGGTGAAAAACTCGGCGCTGGCGAGTATTTCGCCGGAAGAGCGGGATCTGATCCTGGCTCATATGAAATCGGCCTCATCGCCGCCCTCTGCGGGGGGAGCGCCGCCGACGCTGCGCGCCGAACCGACGACGCAGCGCCGCGAGGCAATCGCCGATCGCGGTAAGGTGCGCAAGATCGAGGCGGCGGGCCGTCCTGCGAGGAACGGCTCCGACGTCGAGGATCGCGCGACGACCTCCGTCGACATCGCCCCGGACATCGCCGCATCGGCCGAAGAGGTCGCCGACGACGCGGCCGCCGAGCAGGAAGCGCCGGCGTCGGCCGTCGGCGTCGCAGTCGCCGAACCGCCTGATGAGGCAGTGGCCGAGGACGAAGCGGCGCTGGAAACGAGCGAGGATTCGGTGGTCGAGACGGAAATGGAAGCGCTGGCGGAAGAGTCGGCTGCTGCTGACGATCAGGAACTGTCCGCGACGAAGGCGCCGCCTGCCCGTCCGAAAGCGGAGCCGTCGGCTCGGTCGACGCCGTCTGACGACGAGGAACCGGTTCGACCGGTCGGAATTCGCCCGGACGATTACGTGCCGGGGTCTGGAGCCGGTCCCCGCAAGGGGTTGCGCGACATGCGCCCCGTGGGAACGGTCCAGACGAACGCTCAGCGGTCGCCGAAGAAAGAGTCTGTCGATAAGGAGCGGAAGCGACCACAGCTCGCGCGTCCGGCGGTTGCCGCACCGCCGAAATTTACTCCGTCGCGGGCGAAGGTCGACGCCAACGAAGCGCCCGCCCAGAAACCCGACATGCCTCTGACGCCGGGCATGATGAAGGACCGGGCCAGCCCGCTTTCGGCACACTTGGCATCGCGCGGCGGCGAAAAGAAAGGGCCGGTCCGGCGCGGCGGCGGCGGCGGTCGCGAGTTGACGGCCGAGGAGCGTGAACAGGAAAACCTCAAGGCAAAGCGAAAGGGGCGCCCTGGGCGCCGGTCGCGCGACGACGACGACGACGGGCGTCGCGGTCGCACGCTGCACCGGAACCGTTCGCGACGAGGACCGATCGAGTACACGTCTTCGGCGGTCGTCGAACTGCCGATTTCGATTCGGAGCCTCTCCGAAGCGATGGGCCGGCCGGCCAAGCAGTTGATGACCGTGCTGTTCAAGCAGGGCCAGATGGTCTCTATCAACGACGTGATCGACGAAGAGACGGCCGTCGAGATCGCCATGGACCTCGGCGTCGAGCTGGAGATCAAGCGCGATCGCGATCTGGAAGCCGAACTGGCTCAGTTGTTCGAGCCGGAAACCGACGAATCGCTACTGGAGACGCGGGCGCCGATCGTCACGATTCTCGGCCACGTCGATCACGGCAAGACGACGCTGCTCGACCAGATCCGGCGTTCGAGCGTCGCGGCGGGCGAGGCGGGCGGCATCACGCAGCACATCGCCGCGTATCAGGTCGAGCACAACGGAAAAAAAATCACGTTCGTCGATACGCCCGGTCACGCGGCGTTTGGTGAAATGCGTGCCCGTGGGGCGAACGTGACCGACGTCGTCGTGCTCGTCGTCGCCGCCGACGACGGCGTGATGCCGCAGACCGAAGAGTGCATCAGCCATGCGAAAGCCGCGGGCGTGCCGATGATCGTCGCGCTCAACAAAATGGACCTGCCGGGCGCCGATCCGAACAAGGCCCTGCAGGGACTGGCGACGCGCGACGTATTGCCGGCCGAGTGGGGCGGCGATACGGAAATCGTGCGGACGAGCGGTGCCACGGGCGACGGCATCGAAGACCTGCTCGACACGATCCTGATTTCGACGGAATTGCGCGAGCTGAAAGCCAACCCTGACCGCCCGGCGGTCGGCGTCTGCCTCGAAGCGTTCCGAGACGAGGGTCTCGGCCCTGTCGCATGGCTTATGGTGCAGAGCGGCAGCGTGCGGGTCGGCGACGTAATTCTGTGCGGCTCATCGTACGGTCGCGTCCGGGCAATGTATGACGACCGCGACAATGAGGTGCAGGAAGCCGGTCCTTCGACGCCCGTCCGGGTGGCCGGTCTCGAAAGCGTTCCGAACGCGGGCAGTCACTTCTTCGTGCTCGACGATATCGACGATGCTCGCGAAATCGCCGAGGAGCGGCAGGGAACCGGTCGACTCGAGAGCCTTGCCTCGCTGGTTCAGCGGCCGCGATCGCTCGAAGAGATTCTTGCGACGGCCCGCGGCGGAGAGGTCCAGGATCTGCCGTTGATCATCAAGGCCGACACGGGCGGCTCGATTGAGGCGATCCGTCACGAACTCGACAAGTTCGAGCATCCGGAGGTGCGAATCCGGCTGCTGCACACCGGTGTGGGCGGCGTCAACGAGAGCGACGTGTCGCTGGCAAGCGCCTCGGGCGCGGTCATCGTGGCGTTTCAGGTCGTTCCGGACGATCGCGCCCAGTCGCTCGCCGAGCGAGAAGGCGTCGAGATCCGCCGGTACAGCATCATCTACGAGGTCATGGACAGCATCCGGCAACGGCTGGAAGGCCTGTTGAAGCCGGAACAACGCGAGGTGATGACGGGGCGTGCGATCGTGCTGCAGACTTTCAAGATCAGCCGCCTTGGCGCGATCGCGGGCTGCCGGGTTCTCAACGGCACGATCGAACGAAACAACCGCGTGCATCTGATCCGCCAGCAGACCTTGGTGAACACCTTTGGGATCGCATCGCTTCGCCGCGAGAAGGACGACGTCCGCGACGTTCGAGAGGGCATGGAGTGCGGCATTCGACTGGAGAACTTCAATGACATCAAGGAGGGGGATCTGCTGGAGGCCTTCCGGATCGAGCAGGTCAAACGGACTCTCGATTGATGCCGTTGTCGCGTGACAGGAAAGGATGTTCGCCGGTATGCAATCTCGCCGGATGGCGAAAGCCTCGCAGGCGGTGAAAGAGGTCGTCAGCACGACGATCCTGTTCGGCCTGCGCGATCCCCGAATCAAGAACGTGACCGTCATCGCCGCGGAAGCCTCCGCCGACATGCGGACGGCCAAAGTCTACGTGTCGGTGATGGGCGATGCGAAGATGGAAGCCTTGACGCTGATGGGGCTGGAATCGGCGAAGGGAGTGCTGCAGGGCAAAATCGCCGACCGGCTACAGACGCGATACACGCCGGTACTGACGTTCGTCATCGATCGTGGAGTCAAGCAGACCCTCGAGACGTCCCGCATTCTCCGGAATGACCAGGATCCGCACGCGCCGGCCGGCGCGAGCGACGCCGAGGACCAGCAGGCTGAAGACTCGACGGAGTTCGACGAAGAAGAGTGACCGCCGAGTGGCCGTCCGAACCGTCCTCCGCAAGCAAGCAGATCGCCAACGCAGCGAATGAAAGCCTCAGAAAAGCAAGAGTTGACGAAGAAGCTGGTTGCGCGGCTCGAGAAGCAGTTCGGGCGGTCGCCCGAGGCTTCCGAGCGAAGCGTGCTCGACACGCTCGTCTACGCGGTCTGCCTGGAGAACGAGAACTACGCATCGGCCGAGCAGGCTAGCGACGCACTGCACGAACATTTCCACGACCTGAACGAAATTCGGGTCAGCTCGATCTCGGAACTGTCGACGGCGTTCCGGCACCAATCCGACCCGGAACTCCGCGCCCATCGCGTGCGTTCGCTGCTGCAGTTCGTCTTCGAAGATCAATTCGAGTTCGACCTGGAGCCGATTCGCAAGAAAACTCAGGAACAGGCCGCTAAGAAGCTCGGCAAGATTCGCGACTTGTCGCCGTTCGTCCGGAATTACGTGCAGCAGGCCGCCCTCGGGGCGCATCTGGTGCCGTTGGACGACCGCATGACGGCGGCGGCGGTCTGGTTCGGCCTGGTCGAGCCAGGCACGACGACGGAGGCGGCCGCCGAGGCGCTCAAGCCGGCAGTGCGGAAGGCAGATGCTCCCGTCTTCTGCCATCTGCTGCGGAAGCTCACGACCGAACCGCCGGGCCGATCGGTGTTCGATCCTGCCAAGTTCAGCGTTCCGGAGGGCGGGTATTCGGCCGACGATGCAGTCCGTCGGGTCGACGATCTGCTCCGCGGCAAGACCCGCGGGGCGACGAAAGCCAAACCGGCGCGTGCGGAACGGTCTGACAAGAAACCCGTCGCGAAGGCGTCGACCAAGCAACCCGCCAAGAAGGCGAAAACCGCGTCCGCGAAACGTCCGACCGCCGAGAAGAAATCCAAGAGCGGGCGAAGCCGCGCGGCATCTTGAGGCAGCGCGGCTCGCGGCGACTCCGCCGCCAGGCGGCAGAGCCTCCATGCGGCGCTGCCGATTGCGGCGCTGCCGATTGCGGTGCAGGAAGTTATCATGGCGGATGATGCCCGTTCGCGATTTGTGCCGGGCCGGACCGAGCGCAGAAGGAAATCGCCATGGAAGTCCGCGTAATCTTCCGGCTTGCCCTGACGGCCGGCCTGACGAGTCCGCTTTGCGTCACTGCCGAGTCTTCGCCGCTACCGATGGAGGAAGGGCCTCGTTCGCAGCTGACCGACCCCATTTCGCCTCCGATCGACGCGCTTCGCGATCGGGCGGACGCGGCGGATCAGCGGCTCGATGCGATGTCCTGGTTCGGTGCCGCCAAGCTGCGCGAGAGCCGCGGCGACTTCCGGGGCGCGTTGGACGCTTACCGGAAAGCCGTCGAACTTGATCCGAGCCGAGTCGCAATTTACCGCAGCCTCGTTCCGCTGGCCTTCAGCCTCAAAGAGAACGACGAGGGTCTGAAATACGCCCTCAAACTTGTCGAGTTGGATCCCGGCGATACGAATCTGATGCAGCAGCTTGCGCGGGTGCTCGTCACGCGCGGGCAGATCGCGGAAGCGACGACCTTGCTGGAACGTGCCGTTACGTCGGGGAAGATCGAACGCAAGTCGCCGCCGTTCGTCGGGCTTCAACGCGATCTCGGCGTTCTCTACGCGGCGCAGGGCAAGGCCGCAAAGGCCGCGGTCGCATTTGAGATCCTGCTCGACGCGGTCGATCATCCCGATGCCTACGGGCTGGATGAACGCCAACGATCGGCCATCGCCGACGATCCGGCGACATCGTACGAGAAACTCGGCCAGACGTTCCTCGACGCCGACAAAACCGATCTCGCGGTGCGGGCGTTCGAGAAAGCTGCGGAGACCCGTCGCGGCAAGCCCGGCATCCTGCAGTTCGACCTCGCACGCGTCTATCTGAAATCCGGCAAACCGGAGCAGGCACTGGAGCAGCTCGATGCTTACGTGAAAGAAAAGCGGACCGACAGCGGTCGCGCCGCGTACGATCTGCTTGCCGAGGTTCTGGCGGCTCTTGACCGCGAGGCAGAGATCGAACAGCGGCTGCGCACGATCGTCGAACAGGAGCCGAAGAATCCGCACGCGAAGCTGGCGCTCGCCGACCGCTATGCCGCGGCCGACAAGCTCGACGAAGCCGCCGCACTCTACGAGGAGGCACTCGAGAGCGCCCCGGACCCGACTGGTTACCTGGGGCTGGCGGACATCTACCGTCGGCAGAAAAAGGCGGAAAAGCTCGTCGAATTGCTGGCAAGGGCGGCTGTCGCCGGTGCCTCGGACGAGGCTCTCGGATCGACGCTCGCCAAGGTCGCCTCCGACGCCGCGTTCGTCGAACAGATTCTGGCGAACGGGCGCGAGGCCGCCGACGCGAAGCCGCCCGAACTCGACTTTGCGACGGCGTACCTGTTCGGAAAACTCGCCGCCGAAGCGGAACAGATCGACGATGCCGGCAAATTCTATCGACTGGCGATTCGGATTCGTCCTGACCGTGCCACGGCGATCTACGAGGAGTACGGCCGCGGGCTGCTCCTCGCCGAGAAGTACGACGAAGCCGCCGAAAACTATCGCAAGGCGCTCGAAAGTCCGAGCGACGATTCCGCCCGGTTGAACCTGCTGTTTCGTTTGTCGCAGGCGCTCGAGCTGGGCGGCAAGACGGATGACGCACTGGCGACGCTCGACGAAGCCCTGAAGATCGCTCCCGACGCCTCGCTGCTGCATTACCAGCAGGGCTGGGTTCACCTGCACGCTCGACACTGGGACGTCGCCGAGGCGAAGTTTCAGGAAATCATCGAGCGGTTCCCGCAGGATGCCGACATCGTGCGCCAGACTCGGCTGAGCCTGTCGGCCCTCTACGTCGAGCAGGGCGACAAAGAAAAAGGCGAGGCGGTTCTCGAAGAAATCTACTCCGCCGATCCCGACGATCCCGCGGTCAACAACGACCTCGGCTATCTGTATGCCGACCGGGGCAAGAAGCTCGAACAGGCCGAGAAGATGATCCGCAAGGCGCTCGCGTCCGAGCCTGACAACCCGGCCTACCTCGACAGCATGGGCTGGGTGCTGTTTCGACTCGGCCGCTTCGACGAAGCCGTCGGTCATCTGGAGAAGGCGGTCTCGCTGCCGACCGGCGACGACGCGACGCTCTGGGATCACCTGGGCGACGTGTACGATAAACTCGGAAAACCCGACAAGGCGCGCGACGCGTGGCAGAACGCCCTGAAGCGTGCGAAGTCCGACGAAACGTCGAAGGCGGACGCCATCGAGGCGATCGAAACCAAACTCGAACGGTCCGCCACACCGAACGACGAGTGAAGGGCGAGCGGGGGGCGTCAGCCCTCCG
>JBAQZJ010000352.1:0-6145 GCA_049790855.1 Planctomycetaceae bacterium
GGCGCGGCTCTACCCGAATGGTCCGGTCGACCTGCGGCCGCGAGTCCGACTGCTGCTGGACGACGGCAGCGTGCCGTACTTGCCCGACTGGCGCTGGATTCCCACGCCCGGTCACTCGCCGGGACACGTCTCGTTCTACCGCGAAGACGACGGCGTGCTGATCGTCGGCGACGCCTTCGTGACGACGCGGCCGGAATCGGCGGTGGCGATGCTGAAGCAACGCCCCGAACTGCACGGACCGACGGCGTTCTCGACCTGCGACTGGAACGCGGCCGGCCGTAGCGTCCGCGAACTGGCCGCGTTGCGACCGCTGATCGTCGCGACCGGCCACGGTCGGCCGATGGCGGGTGAAGCGTTGCAAAAAGGTCTCGACCATCTCGCCGCGAACTTCGAGCATCTCGCCGTGCCGGAACACGGCCGCTACGTCGATCATCCTGCCGTCACCGACGAAGACGGCATCGTCTCGGTCCCGCCCCCGCTGAAGAGCCATGTTCCGCTGGTTCTCGCCGGGCTGGGCGCCGCGGCGGTCGTGGGAATGCTGTTGCGGAAGCGCGGCTCGAAAGGGGATGGGGCAGGACGTGACGACGGGAAGTAGCGTTGTGTCAGAGCCGCGACCGTCAGGAAGCGGTTTCCGAGGAGGGTGCGCCGAGAAGCGCTCCCTGACGGTCGCGGCTCTGTTCGAGAATCGCCCTTGAAGGAGATTTCATGCACGCCTACCAGATCGACACCCCCGACGGCATCGATGCGATCCAGCGGATCGAGCTGCCCGATCCCGAGCCGAATGTCGGCGAGGTGCTCGTTCGCATTCGGGCGAACAGCCTTAACTTCCGCGACCTGACGATCACCCGCGGCGGATACGCCCGCAACGAGAAACAGCCCGTCATTCCGCTGTCCGACGGGGCCGGCGAGGTCGTCGCCGTCGGAGACGGCGTCACGCGGTTCCAACCCGGCGACCGGGTCGTCGCCAGCTTCTTTCGCGACTGGGTCGCCGGCGACGTGACGGAAGAACTGATGCACGCCTCGCTCGGCGGGGGGATCGACGGCACGCTGTGCGAACTTGTCTGCCTGCCGGAACGGGCCTGGCTGCACGTGCCGGAGCATCTGTCATTCGAGGAGGCCGCGACGCTGCCGTGTGCCGCGGTGACGGCGTGGCAGGCGCTCGTCTCGCTGGGACGGGTCAAGGCGGGCGACGTCGTTTTGACGCTCGGCACCGGCGGCGTGTCGATCTTCGCCCTGCAGTTCGCGAAGCTGCACGGGGCGACGGTCATCATCACCAGCAGCAGCGACGAGAAGCTGGAACGTGCCAAGCAACTGGGGGCCGACTACGGCATCAATTACAAGACGTCGCCCGACTGGCACGACGAGGCGCGGCGGTTGACCGGCGGACGCGGCGTCGATCACGTCGTCGAAGTCGGCGGGCCGGGCACATTCGAACGGAGTCTCGCCGCGACGGCCGTCAGCGGCCGCGTCAGCCTGATCGGAGTGCTCACCGGGGCCGCCGGGGCCGTCAACCCGATGACGGCCCTGTTCAACCGCATCACGGTCCAGGGCATCTACGTCGGCAGCGTCGAGATGTTCGCCGCGATGAACCGCGCGATCGCGGCGTCGGAGCTGCGACCGGTGATCGATCGCACGTTCGGGTTCGACGAGGCGCTCGAGGCGTACCGGCATCTCAAGAGCGGGAAGCACTTCGGGAAGGTCGTCGTGACGAGGTGAGAGACGCCGCATCAAAGCCGCGACCATCAGGGAGCGCTCGCCGTCGTGCAACGAAGGCGTGAGCGATTCCGGCATTGCCCCCCCCCCTGGGCGTCAATCCCCGCGTACAATCTTCGCGGAAAATCATCCGCAACAGGCGGACATCCGCCGAAAGGACACACCATGCCCTTCCGACCCGACAAGCTCACCGTCAAGGCCGCCGAGGCCGTTCAGACTGCGCAGAGCGACGCGTCGGAGCGCGGGAATCCGCAGGTCGTGCCGGTCCATCTGCTGCATGCGCTGCTGAACGAAGTCGGCGGGATCGTCACGCCGCTCTTTCAGCGGATCGGCGCCAACCTGCCGCAGCTCAAGTCGCTCGTCGACAGCGAGCTGAACCGACTGCCGAAGCAGTCGGGCGGGCAGACCGGCGGGTCGCAGGCTTTCATGAACGTGCTCGAGACGGCGCAGAAGGCCGCCGACACGATGAAGGACAGCTACGTCAGCACCGAGCATCTGCTGCTCGCCCTCGTGCGGACCGACGACACCGCCGGCCGGCTGCTCAAGATGAACGGCGTCGACGAAGACGACTTGATGACCGCATTGAAAGCCGTCCGCGGAGGTCAAAGCGTGCAGAGCCAGAACCCGGAAACGACCTACCAGGCGCTCCAGAAGTACGGCAAAGACCTCGTCGATCTCGCCCGCAAGGGGAAGATCGACCCGGTCGTCGGTCGAGATACCGAGATCCGCCGGATCATCCAGGTGCTCAGCCGCCGCCGCAAAAACAACCCGGTGCTCATCGGCGATCCCGGCGTCGGCAAGACGGCGATCGTCGAAGGTCTCGCCCAGCGGATCGTCGACGGCGACGTGCCGCAGAATCTCAAGGACAAGACCGTCGTCGCCCTCGACATGGGTGCCCTGATCGCCGGGGCAAAGTTCCGCGGCGAGTTCGAGGAGCGGCTCAAGGCCGTGCTTAAGGAAGTCACCGATTCCGAAGGACAGGTGATCCTGTTCATCGACGAACTGCACACGGTCGTCGGCGCCGGTGCGACCGGCGAAGGCACGATGGACGCCTCCAACCTGCTCAAGCCGGCGCTGGCCCGCGGCGAGCTGCACTGCGTCGGGGCGACGACGCTCGACGAGTACCGCAAGCACATCGAGAAAGACGCCGCCCTCGAACGCCGCTTCCAGCCGGTGCTCGTCGGCGAGCCGAGCGTCGAGGATACATTAAGTATTCTCCGCGGTATTAAAGAGAAGTACGAGAAGCACCACGGCGTGCGGATCACCGATGCGTCGCTCGTCGCTGCGGCGCAACTGTCCGACCGCTACATCAACGACCGCTTTCTGCCCGACAAGGCGATCGACCTGATCGACGAAGCGGCGAGCCGGCTGAAGATGGAGATCGACAGCATGCCCGTCGAGCTGGATGAGGCGAACCGCCAGCTCGCCCGCATGCAGATCGAAGCGAAGGTGCTCGAAAGCGAGACCGCCGCCGAGAGCCAGGAACGCCTCGCCGACTTGCGTCGCAACATCGCCGAGCGTGAAGACAAGGTCAAGACGCTCCGCGCGAAGTGGGAGGCCGAAAAGGACGTGCTGTCGAACCTCAAACCGCTTCAGGAAGAGATCGACGATTTGCGAACCGCCCGCGATCAGGCGCTCTCGCAGGCGCAGCGGACGGCCCGCAACGAAGACTATCAGCGCGCCTATGAAGCCGAGATGCGGCTCAAGGCCGCCGAGACGAAGCTCACGGAACTGGAGCAGAAGTTTCAGGAGATGAACGCCGAGGGCGAAGAGCGATTGCTTCGGGAAGAAGTGACCGCCGAGGACATCGCCAAGGTCGTCAGCACGTGGACGGGGATTCCCGTCACGCGGATGCTCCAGACCGAACGGCAGAAGCTCCTTCAGATGGAGGACCGCATTCACGCCCGAATGATCAACCAGGAAGAAGCGGTCGAAGCGGTGTCGAACGCCGTCCGCCGCAGCCGCAGCGGCCTGACCGATAAGAACCGGCCGATCGCCAGCTTCCTGTTTCTCGGGCCGACGGGCGTCGGCAAGACGGAGCTGTGCAAGGCGCTCGCCGAGTTCCTGTTCGACGACGAACGCAACATGACCCGGCTCGACATGAGCGAATATATGGAGAAGCACACCGTCAGCCGGATGATCGGCGCGCCTCCCGGCTACGTCGGCTACGAGGAAGGCGGCAAGCTGACCGAAGCCGTCCGCCGCAACCCGTACTGCGTGGTCCTGCTCGACGAGATCGAGAAGGCGCACCGCGACGTGTTCAACATCCTGCTGCAGGTGCTCGACGACGGCCGGCTGACCGACAGCCACGGCCGGACCGTCGACTTCAAGAACACGATCATCGTGATGACCAGCAACCTCGGCAGCCAGGAGATCCTGTCGATGGCCGATACGGAACTCTACCCGGAGATCAAAAAGCGGGTGCTGGAAATCCTGCAGCGCGAGTTCCGCCCCGAGTTCCTGAACCGGATCGACGAGACGATCGTGTTCCACCCGCTCGGTCGCAAAGAGATCCGCCAGATCGTCGACCTCCAGCTCAAGCAGCTCGAAGCCCAGCTCGCCGAGGAGGGCTACGGCCTCGAAGTGACGACCGAGGCGAAAGATCTGCTCGCCGCCGAAGGCTACGACCCGGTCTACGGAGCGCGACCGCTCAAACGAGTCATTCAACAACGCTTGCAGAACACGCTCGCGAATGACTTGCTCGGCGGCCGCTTCGAGGAGGGAGCGACGATCACCGTCGACGCGACCCAGGACGGGTTTGTGTTTGACACGAAATAAGCGAGAGAAACGAAGCCCGGCTTCTTTGAGAAGCCGGGCTTCTTCCCGCGGAAGCCTGAAGATCGCCTATTGCCAGGCCGTCCGGAGTCAACCGACAACAACCTCAACCGCGGCGTGCCGCCTCGATGGCGGCGACGTCGATCTTTTTCATCGTCATCATCGCCTCGAAGGCCCGCTGGGCGGCGGCAGTATCGGGACCGGTGACCGCTTCCGTCAGGGCGATCGGCGTGATCTGCCAGGAAATGCCCCATTTGTCCTGGCACCAGCCGCACGCGTTCTCCTGGCCGCCGTTGCCGACGATCGCGTTCCAGTAACGATCCGTTTCGGCCTGGTCGGCGGTCGCGACCTGAAATGAGAACGCCCAGTTGTGCTTGACCCCGGGGCCGCCGTTCAGCCCGAGGCAGGGAATGCCCATCACGGTGAACTCGACGGTCAGCACGTCCCCTTTCTTCCCCGCCGGATAGTCTCCCGGTGCGGCGTGTACCGCATCGACCGACGAATCGGGAAAGGTCTCGGCGTAGAACCGCGCCGCGTCCTCGGCGTCGCCGTCGTACCAAAGGCAAATCGTGTTCTTTGCCGGTTTCACCATGTCGTTTCTCCTTTGAGATATGCGGCTGGGATGAGCCGCGCGGCGCGTCGGCCGCCGAATGCACCGAGGGAATTAGTAACGCACGATCACCGGCCCCTGCCTTGACGACGAACGAACGATGACGAGATCGACACCGATCGAGAAATTTTTCGGAAGTTTCTCCAAACTCGCACCGTCGTTCGACTTGGCACAAACGCTAGATCGAATCATCGAACGATTCGAGCGTGTCGACCGTGTGGTCGATCACGCGAATGCCGGCGTCTTTCGCCAGCGGCGAATCGAGGCCGTCGTAGAGGTGAAACTCCTCGGCGAGGCGGCAGATCGCGGCGCTGGTCGCGGTCTGGGACGGCGCGACGATGCACCAGAGTCGTCGGTCGGTCGACCAGCCGATCGCGCTGTCGTCGGCCTCTTCCTGGCATTCGCCCAGCACGCGGAAGGCGGTCTCCTCGCGATCCCGAATCAGCACGACGACGCCGTCCGCGAACTTCAAGACGCGAACGACGAGATCGTCGTCGGCCGCATGGGCGTCGGCGATGCGGCAGGCGAGTTCTCGACGCGTCATGTGCGGCGTTTCTTCATCCCGAAAAGTTGACGAGCGACCGTCTACCGGCGCGAGGCCGTCTCCGTGTGCGGTGCCTCGACGGGCGGTCGTCGCCCGCGGAGCCACGTCCGGAACTGGGCGAGGGAGAAATCGCGCCGTTCGACCGTCCAGACAGGCGAGAAGGCGGGCGGCGGATCGGCGATCGGGCCTTGACGCCCATAGCGCGCCTGCCAGGCGTATCGTCTTGCGATCCTCCACGCGACGAAGTCGGCAACACGAAGCGTTTGCTCGTCGGTCACGATCGGCTCCAGATCCGCCCGCGGCAGTTCGTCCGGCGCACCATACCGAGCCCGAACTTGCACGATCGGCGTTCCACTGGCGAGTCGTTCGACGGCGACTGCCCCGGCGACGCGCTCGTCGCTCAGGAGCCGCAGCACGAGCCGTCGGAATGCTGGAATCCGCAACGCCGGTATTCCGTCACCCCGGTATCCCGCGGCGACCGGATCGAGGAAGTGGACAACGAG
>JBAQZJ010000353.1:0-3502 GCA_049790855.1 Planctomycetaceae bacterium
CGTCACACCAGCCCGACGCGCCAGCGAGGGTTCAGCGCTTCACAATTTCACTTTGCCCACGGAACCGCCGGCTTCTTCATACGGTCCGTTCGGCACCGGCGTGAGGTCCGGGGCGGTCGTGCGGTTCGGTTGCATCGGCAGCGGCGGCAAGTGTTTCTTGGTGTCGGGCGGCAGTTCGTTGTAGATCCGCCGGGCCTCCGGGGCGTATTTCGAGTCGGGGAAGTCCGTCAGCAGCGTGTGACAACTGAAGGCAACCGACCGCTCGAACCGGCGGCCCTTCTTCCGGTAAAGCTGGACCAGCTCCCATTGTCGATCGGCGGCGGCGTCGGCGATCTTTTGCAGTTCAGCCTCGATGCGTTCGCGCTCGCCCGACGCAGGAAACAGGTTGAGCGTGCTCTCTTTCAGTTTTTCGGCCTCGGCGAGGCTCGTGCCGTCATAGGCCGCTCCCTGGTACGACATCAGCTTGACGTGCGAGCCGAGCACGAAGGCGTCTTCCAGGTGCGGGCTTTTCGGGTACTCCTCGCGGAGGATCTCGTAGAACCGGTCGGCCTCCATGTAGTCCCCCTTGCGGAGGTAATGGCTCGCCGAAAGCATTAATGCGTCGTCGGCGAGTGCGCCGGTCGGATCGTTCAGCCAGATCGACTTGAGCGCCGCCAGAGCGTTGCCTTCAGTGTCGAACCATGGCCGCGTGCGGTCGGTCACGTTCGGAAGAAACGGCACCGCCCGCGTGACGTCGAAACCGGCCTCTTTCGGCTTCGGCAACGGCGAGCTGGCGGGATTCTCGAAGTTGACCGGCTGGACTTCGGCCGACTTGACGACCTCGGGAAACTGCAGCCAGGTCCGGGCGATTTCGAACAAGTGAGCCGTGCTGACGTCCATGTGCCGCGTCGAGGGAAACCGCTCGAACAGCTCGGAGTAGGTGTCCTGAGCGGCGGCGTACCGCTTGCGGGCGTACTGCGACTCGGCTTCGAGGAACAACGCGTCTTCTTCGAGCACGGTGTTGCGGTATTCCTTCGCCAGGTCGTGCGCGGCCTCTTCCGACGCCTTGTAATCGCCTTTGTCGAAGAGCCGCTGGGCCTCGTCGTAGGCCTTCTGGGCTTCGGGAGGCACGGTCGGCCGCATGTAGGGTGAGGTCTCGTCCTGTTTCTTGAATCCGCTGGCGACGAGGAAGCGCTCCATCGGTCCGGCCGGCTCGGCGGGACCGGCGAACGCGACAGGATCGTCGGGGTTGGTGCTGCGTCCGTGCTCGTCGACGCCCAGCATCGCGCGGTCCATCGAGGCACATCCACCGGCCCCGCAGAGCAGGGCGGCGAGCAGAACCGGCCGGGGCGTCAGGGCGGCGAGACGGATCACGGCGGCGTCGGGATGGGACCGGCGGGCGGCAGGCGTCAGCCTGCCGGTGCCGACGGACGGAGAGAACGGGCCGTCGGCAGGAAGGTGAATGCGACGGAACCTAGTTCAGAAGCCGATAGCGGGTCAAGACGAACAAAGCCCACCCGTTGCAACGGGTGGGCTTTGTTCTCGTTCTCGGCACGTCGCCCGGCTCAGAACACGTCGAGGAGGAAGTGATGCCCCGAGTGATACGGCCGCGTGTTCGGATAGTAGTTGTACCAGTCGGCCCGATAGACCGGGATCCGGCGTTCCTGCGGGTACTTGTAGTACAGACTGTCGAACTGCACCCGCGGCTGAAAGTTCGTCGGATAGTAGACGTACGGGTAGTGGTAGAAACGCTGCCAGTCGGTCGGCTGGCTGATGCCTGACTGGGCCTCGGCGTTCGAGGTCCAGTTGACGCCTGCGGCGGCAGCGGCGAAGACGGCGGCCCCCAGGCAGCGCCTCCACGAGAGGCAACGCTTGAACATACGCGAGACTCCTTGTCCGACCTGCTCCCACGCGGCAGCCGCGCGGCCGCACCGCCCGTGACCTGTGCCCCGCCCCGCGGCGGCATGCGGCGTCACCGCAATCATCGGCCGCGATACGGCCGTCGCGTCAGGAAACTTCGGCACGCTCGTCACGACCGGCACGTTCCGCCCCGAAGACTCCGCCGGACTTCCCTATTTCCCCGACCGTCTCGTTTCCATAATCTTGTGCAATCAGAGCCGCGACCATCAGGAAGCGCACATCGGCGTGGATCCCCCGAAAACGCTCCCTGACGGTCACGGCTCTGATCGTGTTACTGCGATGTATCGAAAGGAAGGGCACATGGACGGCTTGACCATGAAACGCTTCATTTGCGGACTGATCGTCGTCCTGTCCGGAACCGCGGGCTTTGCCGCTGAGATTCCCGATCGAAGCGCCGTGAAACCGGCCGCACTGACGGAGTTCCTCTCCCCTTACGCCGCGAGCGACGTCCGGCCGCACGTCGAGTTTCTGGCGCACCCGGCCCGCGGAGGGCGTCCCGGCGGGAATGCGGAGCTGGCGGCCGACTACATCGTCGCGCAGTTCGAGAAAGCCGGGCTGGATCCGCTGTTCACGAACGAAGCGTCCGGGCGCGAGGCGTTCTTCCAAGCGATTCCCGACGCCGTGAATGATGGCGAAACGCCAGGCGTCATGGGTCGGAACATCGGGGCCGTGCTTCTCGGCGGCGATCCGAAATTGCGGGACGAGGTGATCATTCTCTCGGCCCATTACGACCATCTCGGCGTGCGGGGCGGCGAGCTGTTCGCCGGGGCCGACGACAACGCCTCGGGCGTGGCGATGCTGCTGGAAGTCGCCAAGCGGCTCGCGAAGTCGCCGACGCCGCCCCGCCGGACCGTCGCGTTCGTCGCGTTCGATCTCGAAGAGCGGATGCTGTTCGGTTCGCAATGGTTCGCGGCCCACATGCCGTGGCCGCAGGAAAAACTGAAGCTGTTTCTGACCGCCGACATGATCGGCCGGTCGCTGGGCGACCTCGCGCTGCCGACGGTCTTCGTGCTGGGCAGCGAGCATGCCCCGCATCTGAAGACGGTGCTGGATCGCGTCGGCGCTCCGCGCGGCCTGGAAGTCTCGCGGCTCGGCATCGACCTGATCGGCACGCGCAGCGATTACGGCCCCTTTCGCGACCGGAAGATTCCGTTCCTGTTCTTCTCGACGGGGCAGAGCGACGTGTATCACACGCCGCTCGACGTGCCCGAAACGCTCGATTACACGAAACTGGCCCGTGTGACGGGATTGATCGACCGGATCACCGTCGCCGCGGCGAACGATGACGCCGTGCCGGTCTGGACCGACGATCTCGACCCCGATCTCGACGAGGCCCGCGCGCTGAACCGGATTGCGACGCGGTTGCTCGATGAGGCGCAAGATCGCGAGTTGGGCGCCGTGCAGTTGATGACCATCGGCCAGGCGAAAAGCCGCACCGACGCCATTCTCGCCCGCGGCGAAATGACGGCCGACGAGCGCACCTGGCTCGTGCGGCTGAGCCAGTTCATGTTGCTGTCGGTTTTTTGAGGATTCGCCGCAGGCCAAGGCCTGCGGCTAACGTCCCGCGAACCGTCGGCGCACGAAGAAGCCCGCAGGTGATGCC
>JBAQZJ010000354.1:0-14976 GCA_049790855.1 Planctomycetaceae bacterium
CCAGCCGTAGAACACGTAGCTGGCGACGAGCAGCAGCACGTTCTGTGGCTTGCGGCGGCCGATCGCCCAGTAGGCGGCGAACACGACCGCGAAGAACGCCAGAAACGTCAGACTGCTGAATGTCATCCTTCAGCCCCTCCTTGGACGGCCCGGGCGGAACGTCATCGCCGTCAGAAGCGGACGCCATGCAGTCTCAAACATCGAACCAGCGCTGCGAATCGCTTGAACAGATGAGTTCGGGGCCGGCAATCTCCCAAGGACGGATCTGTACAAGTTGCCTGAAGCGCCACGGCGAACGTTCGCGCCCGAAAGGCATGTTCGCGGCGAAACCCCAGGTGCCGCCGCCAAAAACGGGCGCAAATCTCAACAACGGGGAATGGGAAGCTGCGTCATGGCATCGCTTGTTCCGGATGCGGATCGGCGCGGCTATTTCTCAAAGGCGACCTCGCGACCTGCGGCGAGATCGGTGATCGTCTTCCAAGCCACAAGGGCGTCGCGGACGGCCTGTACGTCGTGAATGCGAAGGTAATCGACGCCGAACGCGGCAAGCGCGATCGACACCCCGATCGTTCCGGCGGTCCGTTCTTCGACGTCGCGGCCGAGGATCGCTTTCAGAAACCGTTTGCGGCTGTGGCCGACGAGCAACGGTCGCCCGAGCGACCGGAAGCGTTCGCTGGCAGCGAACAGGTCGAGATTGTGCGACGCCGTCTTGCCGAAACCGATGCCGGGATCGAGGACGACCCGCTCGACTGGAATGCCGACCGCATCGAGGGCGGCGAGGCGCTCGCGGAAAAAATTCTCGATCTCGCCGACGACGTCGTCGTAATGTGGGTTCTGCTGCATGGTTTTCGGCGTGCCGCGACTATGCATGCAGATGACCCCCGCGGCATGCTCGCGGCAGACGGCGGGCATCGCCGGGTCGAACAACAGGCCCGAAACGTCATTGACGATCGTCGCGCCGGCGGACAGCGAAGCGGCGGCGACGACAGCGTTTCTCGTATCGACCGAAATCGGCACCGCCACGCGCCCGGCAAGCTCCTGTACGACCGGAACGACGCGGCGCAACTCTTCGTCGACGGGAACCGGCTGTGCGCCGGGACGGGTCGATTCACCGCCGACGTCGATCAGATCGGCACCGGACTCGACGAGACGAAGGGCATGCGCAACGGCGGAATCGGGGGTCGAATGCGTTCCGCCGTCGGAAAAGCTGTCGGGCGTCACGTTCACGATTCCCATCAATCGCGGCAGCGTCTTCGGACGCCAGTCGCGGTCTTGGAATCGCCAGTGCGGGTCGAGCGGTTCGCCCATCGGTTTCGCGGTTCGTAGGTTTGCGCCTGAGAGCCGACAAAAACGGCCGTTGAAAAACACGGCACACGGTTTCAGGGAAAACACCATTGTAGCGGCGGCCCGTCCACGGAAAACTCAGTCGAACTTCCTTGGGAGCCACAGTTCACCCATCTGGCAGATGCCTCCGGAAGAGCCTTTGTTCTCCGTTTTCAATTGACAACCCAGACGACATAACTAGGCTAGTCTTCGTAGTTGGCCGGGTCTCACAACCAAGATCGTGCGGGTGAGACTGCTTGCCGTCGCCGGGGTGTACCCGGCAGCACCGGGACGGCCGCGCCGTTCCTCGGGCGTACTTTTGCTTCGCAACGTCGAGAGGGGGAGAGAACGGATGAGTCGGAAGTTCTTTGGTCTGATGGCAGTGGCGGGCGTGGCTTTGGCCGCCGGCCTCGGCAGCTGGGGCGAAGAAGCCCAGGCCGGGTTGTTCGGTCATCGCGGACACGGTTCGTGCGGTGGATGGTGCGGCCACGGTGGCGGCTCCTGCGGTGGCTTCGAGTACGACGATGATGACGCCTGCGGCTGGTCGAGCCGCGGCCGACGCCATCATCGTCATCACCGACACGTCAGCACGTGCGGACACGGCGGATACAGCAGCTGCGGCTTCAGCTCGTACGGACACGGCGGTTACTCGTCGTGCGGCCCGGTCTACTCGGCTCCGGTTTCTTACGGGTCGAGCTGCGGAACCTGTTCGACGAGCACCTGTTGCAGCGCTCCTGTGAGCAGCTGCGGCTCGTGTGGTAGCGGTCACTGCGGTCACCACCACGGCGGTTGTGGCTCGTGCGGCGGCGGCGGCGGTTGCGGCTCATGCGGCGGCTACGCCAGTAGCGTCAGCTACGGTGGTTGCAGCAGCTGCGGCGTCAGCGGTGGTTGCCCCGGCGGTGCCTGCGGAATCAGCGGTGGCGGTTGCCCAGGTGGCGCCTGCGGAATCAGTGGCGGTGGATGCCCCGGTGGCGCCTGCGCCGTTGATCAGGGTGGCTACAGCCAGGGCGGCTACGGCGTTGCCCCGATGCCGATGGGTGTCGAAGGCGCACCGGCTCCGTCGGCCGGAGCCGAAGAAGCTCCGGCCCCGCCGGCGGAAGAAAGCACTCCCCCGGCGAACGGCGACCTGCCGGACGCTCCGGAAGCTCCCGCAGCCCCGGAAGAGCCGAACGTCTAATCGACTGACGGGATGACCGTCACGATTTCTGCGCGGCCCGTCTCGAAAGAGACGGGCCGTTTTCGTTTCCGCCGATCGAGCTTCTGGCTTCGATTGCTGCCGGGGCGAACTTCTCGGTACGCTGCCTGACGGATTGCAGGGCAGATCGCTTGCGGGGACGATCCTTTCCGTCATCTGGCTGCACCGTCGATGTCCGAAACCTCTCACCAGGAGATCGAGCGACTTCGGCGCGAACTGGATCGACACAATCGGCTCTACTACGTCGACGCGAAGCCCGAAATCAGCGACCGGGAGTTCGATCGGCTCCTCGAACGGTTGTCGCAGCTCGAACAGGCGCATCCGGAGTTCGATCGGCCGGACAGCCCTACCCGCCGCGTCGGCGGCGAGCCGATCGCCGGCTTCGTCACGGTCGAGCATCGCACGCCGATGCTGTCGATCGACAACGTGTACGACGAAGACGGACTGCGCGAGTTCGACAAGCGGGTTCGCAAAGTGCTCGACGGGCCGTTCGAATACGCGCTCGAATACAAAATCGACGGCGTAGCGGTCGCGTTGATCTATGAGAACGGGCTGCTGGAGCGTGCGGTGACTCGCGGCGACGGCAGGCGCGGCGACGACGTCACGCACAATGCCCGCACGATTCGCGGTCTGCCGCTCGGGCTGGCGGGGGACGGGGCAACACCCAAGGTGCTCGAAGTTCGCGGTGAAGCGTACATCTCAAACACCGACTTCGCGAAAATCCGCGCCGACCAGCAGGCCCGTGGCGAAGAGGCGTATGCGAATCCCCGCAATTTGACGGCCGGGTCACTCAAGCTGCTCGACCCGAGGCTCTGTGCGGCCCGGAAGCTGCGATTCTTCGCACACGGGCTCGGTTACTCCGAAGCGTTGGAGGCCTCCTCGCATACCGAATACCTCGAGTTGCTCGGTCGTCTCGGAATCGCGGCGACGCCGCGCGTGCGGACCGCGCCCGATCTGGAACAGGCGCTGGAACAGATCGGCCTGATGGCCGAGTCGCTGCATGAACTCGATTTCGAAGTCGACGGAATCGTGCTCAAGGTGAACCGGTTCGATCAGAGGGACCGGCTTGGCTCGACGAGCAAAAGCCCGCGCTGGCTGATCGCCTACAAGTGGGAGAAGTACGAGGCGATCACGACGCTGGACGACGTCGTCTTCCAGGTCGGTCGCACCGGCAAAGTGACGCCGGTCGCCCATCTCGCTCCGGTTCAGATCGCCGGAACGACCGTGTCGCGGGCCAGCCTGCACAACCGAGACGAGATCGAGCGGCTCGGCGTGAAGATCGGCGACCGCGTCGTCGTCGAGAAGGCCGGCAAGATCATTCCGCACGTCGTTCGCGTCGAGGTCGAAGCCCGCACGGGCGACGAACGCGACTTCCCGTTTCCGAATGATTGTCCCGTCTGCGGCACCGAACTCGTTCGTGAAGCCGACGAGGTCGATTTCCGCTGCCAGAATCCGAACTGCCCGGCCCGGCTGCGCGAGACGCTGCGGTTCTTCGCATCGCGAGGAGCGATGGACATCGACGGCCTCGGAGTGAAGCGCGTCGAGCAACTGCTCGGCGCGGGACTGGTTCAAGGTCTCGCCGACGTGTATCGGCTGAAAGACGAACGGGACGAACTGCTGACTCTCGAACGGACGGGCGAGAAGAGCGTCGAAAAGCTGCTCGCCGGCATCGAGGCGTCGAAGTCGCGACCACTCGCACGACTGCTGACGGGGCTTAACGTTCGCCACGTCGGCAGCCGCAATGCGCAGGTTCTCGAAGCCGAGTTCGGCACGCTCGACGCGATCATGAACGCGAGTGAAGAGACGCTCGCCTCGACGAACGAGATTGGCCCCGTCATCGCGCACAGCGTCAAAAGCTTCTTCGAAACCCCCGCCAGCCGATCGCTGGTGGAAGACTTCCGCTCGCTCGGACTGAATTTTGGATCGCCGGTCGAACCGAAGTCGAGGATGTCGACCGACGGACCACTCGCCGGCAAGACCGTCGTGGTCACGGGCACGCTGTCGGGCCTTTCCCGCCAAGAAGCCGAGGAGCTCATTGCCCGGCACGGCGGGAAACCGTCGAGAAGCGTATCGAAGAAGACCGATTACGTTCTCGCCGGCGAGAAGGCGGGCAGCAAGCTCGAGAAGGCGACGAGCCTGGGAATCGAGGTGCTCGACGAAGCCGCGTTCCGCACGCTGATTGGCGAAGCGGCGGATTGAAGATGTTCGCCGAAGCGGCCCGGCCGCCTGACGGAGCCGGGCCGCGGCGAATCGGCGACGAGACGCCGCAGAGGCTTGTGATCAATCGACCCAGTCGAAGAACGTGTCGCCGATGCAGGCGTTCTTGCGTTTTTCGAGATCCCACAACCGCGCCAGGAAGCTCTTCTTCGGAGCGTGGCAGCACCGCGGTCGGCATTGCGGAGCGCACGTCGGCGCGCATTCCGCCGGACCGATGGGACAGGGGGCCGCGCAGCTCGGCTCAGCATGCCGGTAGTCGCATGGCGCGGCGCAATTCGGAGTGAGATGGCAGTCGTCGGCGTGCGGAGCAGAGCCGGCCCGGACGGGGGCGATACCGACGGCGGCAAGTGTCAGGGCAGCGGCGAACGTCCAGCGGCGCATACTTTTCGTTTCCTGGGATCACGACCATGCGAGTCACGTCCGACGATCCGTCGCCGGCACCACAGGCCCGCCACAGGGATCGGACGCCCAGGCCGTCCGAGGCCAATCGCGAGCCGGGGAAACATCGCGTCCAAAGGGAAATCCCGTCAGTCGCGAAGACCCGGCGAGGTCTGCCTCCCGTGCCGTCGATCACGGTCAGTCAAACCGTAACGATCGCCACGACAGCGCGGGCTGACGTTACTGACGACGTCATCGCAGGAAAGATCGCCGCGAAACCGCGAGCGATGCGGGTGCGAGCGACGATATTGGTGCTCTTGGAAACCGACTGCGGACCTTACAGCACCTTGCGGTACACGACGCCGGTGTCGACGCGTGAGAAACCGGCTGATTCGAACGTCAGCAGTGCCGCCGAGTTCATTTCGGCGATGTGGGCTTCGAGCTTGTTGACCAATTCTTCACGAAGCCGCTTGGCGACCTCGAGCAACAGGGCTTGTCCGTAGCCCTTGCGGCGTTCGTCCTGGGAAACGGTCAGGTCGGTCAGACCGATCACCCGTTCCTGCCATTTCGGAAGGTACAGATCGAGGCCGAGGATCGTCACGCCGGCGATCGGGTCGCCGCCGGCCTTCGGCACGAGCACGAACCGCAGCGTGTCGAGCCGGCCGTAGCGCGTCATCCACCACCAGGTCGGGTGGTCTGGGCCGTGCGTCATGCCGAGCTGCGTTTTCCGGCGAATGGTGACGACCTTGAAGCTCATCGGATCGCGACCGGTCTGCAGATCGCGCTGGAGCACCGCGAAACGTTCGATCGGTTCGTAACCAAGCGCGGTGAAGAATGGTGCGGCGATCTCGTCGGATTCGAGAAACCCCGACGGCTGACTGCCGCCGTACAGGCCGACGTAGAACGGGTCGAACGGTGCAGCCGGCCCGGCGAGAATCGTCTCGGCACCGCGATCGCGAAGGTACGTTTCGGCCCTGCGGACCAACTCGCGGCCGATGCCCTGTCGACGCCGGTCCGACCGGACGATCGAGGCGCAGATCACGCCGACGCCTGTGTCGAGAGCGCTCTGGTCGTCGTTCGGCCCGAACCCGGCATGCACGAAGCCGGCGAGGTCGTCGCGTTCGGTGTCGACGGCGACGATCAATCCGTCGCGATCGAAATAGCGCTGCGAGAAGTTCAGCAGCTCGAAGGCGTCGGTCGAGAAACCTGCGGCGGCTCCCCGGCCGAGCCGGGCGTCGTGCCACAGCGACACGAGCCGCGGGGGATCGGAATTGTGAAACCGCCGGTACTCGATCACAGTTCGACCGCTTCCGACCGCATCGCCCGAAGCAAGCCCTTGTCACGGACGACGAGAGTGAAACGCCTCAAGCCGGGTGCAGCAGTCCGGCCGCTTCGAGCGGCCGGATTGCTGCGGATGCCATATTACCGCGAGTGTCAAAAAAACGGGGGGCGATCGTCGCCCCCCGTTTCGGTTTTGCATCGAGGATCGTCGATCCTCACTTCGCCAACGACTTGACCGCTGCGACGATGTTTTCGGCGGTCAGTCCATACTTCTGCAGCAAGCCTTCGGGGTCGCCGCTCTCGGCGTAGGTGTCGCCGACGTCGACGTACGCCATTCGCACGGGATGCGTCTCGCTGACGACCTGGGCGACGACCGACCCGAGACCGCCGTGGTGCAGATGCTCCTCGGCGATGACGATCGCACCGGTCTCCTGAGCGGCCTTGACGACCGCCTCTCGATCGACCGGCTTGACGGTGTGCATGTCGAGCACACGAGCATCGATGCCGTCCGCTTCCAGATCCTTCGCGGCGTCAAGGGCGGCGCCGACCATCAGCCCGTTGGCGATGATCGTCACGTCGCGACCGTCGCGAACGGTGATCGCCTTGCCGAACCGGAAGTCTTTGCAGGCGTCGCCGTAGATCGCAGGAACCTTCGGGCGGCCGAGACGCAGGTACACAGGCCCGACGTGCTCGAGCATCGCCCGTGTGGCGGCCTTCGTGCTGGCGGCGTCGGACGGCACGACCACCGTCACGCCCGGCAGCGAGCAGGCGAGGCCCACGTCTTCGATGCCCATCTGGCTCGGGCCGTCTTCGCCGATCGAAATGCCCGCGTGCGTGCCGACGAGCTTGACGTTCAACTGCGGGAACGCGACCGACATGCGGATCTGGTCGAACGCATTGTTCATCAGGAAACAGGCGAAGCTTGCCGTGACGGCCGTCTTGCCCGTCGCGGCCAGTCCGCCGGCGACTCCGACCATGTTGCTCTCGGCGATGCCCACGTTGAAGCTGCGGTCGGGGTACTTCTTGGCGAAGACCTCGGTCCGCGTGCTGTTGCCGACGTCGCCGTCGACGACGACGACCTCGGGGAACTCGTCGCCGAGATCGCGAAGCGAATCGCCGAACGCGTCGCGGGTCGCCTGACCCATCTTCAACCCGGCCTTCTCGCCGAGCGTCGTGCCGCCCGCTGCTGCGCCTGCCATGATGCCGTAATCCGTTTTGCGTTGCCTCGGGTGATGCGAGCGGGGGGCGTCAGCTCCCCGAGTTCGTTCCCGCGTTGATGACAGCTCGAATCCCTCGGGGGGCTGACGCCCCCCGCTCGCCGTCCTACGCCAGGAGCGCCAGCGCCTCTTCGGCGAGCTTCTTCGAAAGCGGCTTGCCGTGATAGTTCAGGTCGCCTTCCTTTTCGAGCACCGGAAGGATGCCGAAGCCTTTCTTCGTCTGGGCGACGATGCAGGTCGGCCGGTCCTTCACGCCTTTAGCCGTGTCGAGCGCTCGCACGACCTCGCTCATGTCATTGCCGTGAATCGTCTGAACGTGCCAGCCGAACGCTTCGATCTTCGGGGCGAAGGGCGTCAGGTCGAGCACTTCCTTCGTCGAGCCGGTCTGCTGGTAGCCGTTCTGGTCGATGATGAACGTCAGGTTCGTCGTCGCGTACTTGTGGGCCGAGGCGATCGCCTCCCAGACCTGCCCTTCGCCCATTTCCCCGTCGCCGGCGAGCACGTAAACGTGCGAATCGAGCTTGTCCATCCGCAGGCCGAGCGCCATGCCGATGCCGAGGCTCAGTCCCTGTCCGAGCGATCCGGTGCTCGCCTCGATGCCGGGCAGACCCCGCACGAGGTTCGGATGGCCTTCAAAGGGGCTGCCCAGCTTACGGAGCGTCATCGCGTCATCCATCGCGCAGAAGCCGCCTTCGACGAGCGCCGCGTAAAGGACCGGAACCGCGTGCCCCTTCGACAGTACGAACCGGTCGCGGTCTTTCGCGTGCGGATTCTTCGGATCGAGACGCAGGTGCCCGCCGAAAAACAGCGCGGTCACCACGTCGGTCGCCGAGAGGCTGCTCGACGGATGTCCGCTGCCGGCCTCGGTCGTGATCTTGATGATCTTCCGTCGGATGGACGTCGCTGTTTCTTTGAGCGCGTCGACGCCAAGTTTTTTCGCTGCCACCGCCACGGGGCTGTCCTTTTGCTGAGGGCGCGTCGGTCGAGAGGTCGCACGACAACCGTCGCGTTCTTTCCGCCGGAACGGGGTGATCCGGCGTGGGAGGGCAGGCGTTCTCGCAGGACGGCCCGCCAAACACGGGATCCCCCTGCCGCTGCCCGGAGCGTGCCGGTATGCTAGCGGGGGCCGGGCGCGGTCGCAAGCAGCCCTCACGTTCATCAACGTTCGCCGATCGAAGAAACCGTCAGGGGCGGCATGCTCATCCATGCGGAAGGGCAGGCCGTGGGCCGGGTCATCCACGCCCATTCCAGGGTTGCCACCCCTCCGATGAGCCGGCACCGTTCCGACACCCATAAGCTCGCTTGCCATGTCAGACCTCACCGTGACCGACGACCAATTGACGGCATACCTCCAGGAGCAGTTGCCGCTCGTCGAGCTTGCCGCGGTCGAAAAGGCCTTGCGCGACAGCGAGCCGTTGCGAAGGCGAGCAGCAGGTCTCGCCCTGCGGCACGACCTGGCGTATCACAGCGTCGGCGCGATCTGGCGGTCGGAACGGCTTTCCTGCCCCGACCGGGCGGAACTCGGCGCCTCACTTCTCGGAACCCTCGACAACGATCGGGTGGACTACGTCGCGTTTCACGTTCGCACGTTGGGCTGCCGCTATTGCACGGCGAACCTCGCCGACCTGCGGGCGGCATCGACAGTGCTGCCGGCCGACACGGCACGTCGCCGCCGTTACTTCGAATCGTCGGCCGGCCACTTTCGCCGGACGGAGAGGAATCAGGGGTGAAGGGTCGTTCTGATGGATCGGCTGCAAGAGGTACGCGATTTCACTCGCGGGAACAGGAAATCGCCAGCACGCGTTGGATCGACGCCTTGAATCGAAGTGAACGATGGCCACCGTCCTCGACACGATCGTTTCCGACCAGCTTCCGGCGCTGCCGGGCCGCCTTCAGCCCTTTCGGGAAGAGATTCTCGCGTCGTTGATTACGATCGGTCAACTTCCAGGCTCGGGCGGAAGCGTTCAGGAGCGGGTCCGCCATCTCATCGACCGGTTTGCCGACTCGGGCCTGCCCGACGCCGGTCCCGATGAATTCGGAAACGCCGTCGGCTTTTTTCCGGGTCGCCGAGGCGGACGCAGGATTCTGTGCGTGGCCCATCTCGACGCATTGACGCGTGACGGCAGCGAATGCGACCTCGCCGTGCAGGCCGACCGCGTCGTCGGAGACGGTATCGGCGACAACGCGCTGGGCGCCGCCGTCGTCGCGATGCTGCCGTCGCTGTTGACCCGGCTCGGCATCGAACTCGACAGCGATCTGCAGCTTCTCGGCTCGGTACGTTCGATGGACCGCGGCAACCACGCCGGCCTGCGGTTCTTCCTTGACCACGGACGGCGCGAGTATCAGTTCGGCCTGTGTATCGAGGGGATGCAACTCGGCCGGCTGAACTACTTTTCGATCGGTACGGTCCGCGGCGACGTCACCTGCCAGGTCCGTCCGCACGACTCTCGCAGCTACGGGGCCGAGAGCGCGATCGTCGTGCTGAACTACATCATCAATCGCATCTTGCGGATCGAGGTGCCGACACGACCGTACACGCGCATCCGGCTCGCGCGGGTCAAGGCGGGTTCGCGGGGCGTCTATGACGTCGAGCCTGAGTCGGCGATCCTCGGTTTCGAGATCGACAGCCATTCCGACTATATGATCGAACGCGTCGAATCGCAGATCCGCGACATCGTTGCCGAGATCGGCGCCCGCCACGCGGTCGATGCGACGCTCGACCTGTTTTTTCGTCGCCAGGCCGGCGGGATTCCCTTCGCACATCCGCTCGTCAGGGCGGCTCTCGGCGTCATGGAGACGCTGGGGATCGCCCCCGACCAGGGGCACAGCCCTTCCGAGCTTTCCGAGTTCATCAGTCGCGGCGTTCCGGCGATCACGATCGGCATCAGTCACGGCATGAAGAACCTCGACGAACCCGATTACGTGTTGATCGATCCGATCCTGACCGGTCTCTCGCAGCTCATCGGCGTCCTGCTTGCCATCGACTCGGGAGCCTGCGACGAAACAACGAACACCGCTTGAGTTCAGCGCTCCGTCAAGGGAGCCGCTAACGATTGTGACGATCGACAGTCCATGAATGCCGACGAATGGCTCAGTCAGCGGACCTTTCATCATTCCCGCTTCGCCGACGTGAAGTGCCTGGTAGAAGCAAAGCGTCGTCAAGGGCTGACGATCTCGCTGTGCCTGCCGACGCTCAACGAAGCGGCCACGATCGGCAAAGAGATCGTCCTGCTCAAAAGCGCGCTCAAAGACCAAGAGCCGCTACTCGACGAGATCGCCGTGGTCGACTCGGGCAGCACCGACGAGACGCGCGAGATCGCCGCAAGCTTCGGAGCCGACGTCTATCTTGCCGACGACCATCTGCCCGAATGCGGCAGGCATCGCGGCAAAGGCGAGAATCTCTGGAAGGCGCTTTATCTACTGAAGGGCGAAATCATCTGCTACGTCGACGGCGACATCAAGAACATCCATCCGCGGTTCGTCTCGGGTCTGGTCGGACCGCTCATCGAGCACCCCGAGATCCACTTCGTGAAGGCATTCTACGACCGACCGCTCGCCTTTTCTCAAGGCTTGCGACCGACGGGCGGCGGTCGCGTCACCGAAATCCTGATCCGGCCTCTGTTCAGCCTGTTCTATCCTGAACTGGCGGCCATCGTGCAGCCGCTGTCGGGTGAATATGCCGGCCGACGCTCCATCTTGGAACAGGTGCCGTTCCCCGTCGGCTACGGAGTCGAGACGGCGATGCTGATCGACATTTACGAGCGCCTGGGACTCGCGGCGTTCGCCCAGACCGACCTCGACACCCGCGTGCATCGCAACCAGGAGACGATCGCACTCGGGCGAATGGCGTTCGGCATCCTGCGGACGTTCTTCCGTCGACTCGGACGCGACGACCGAATTCGCTTTGAAGAGATGCTTCCTTCCGTCCTCCGACAGCACAAGGTCGAGAACGGTGCGTTCGAGCTGGTAGACTACCTGATTGAAGAGTTCGAACGTCCGCCGATCGTCGAAGTCGAGGCGTATCGGGAACGGCGAGAAACCCAGGCGGTCGGCACTTCCGAACATCAAACCTCGGAGTCGAAAGACGAATGCGACTCGGATTGAAAGAGACCCTGATTCTGACGGTGTTCGCGTTCGGCCTTGCGCTCGCCGACGCGCGGAGTTGGAGTTCCGGCGGGCGATGCGCCACCTGCGAACTCGACGCCGCCCTCCGTGTGTCACGCGATGCCCCGATGCATCATCGAAATCGCAACAACAACTCCTCGGATCGCCCATCGGGGTTGCCGCCGCAATCTCAGGCGAGTTCAATCGACGACATCCAGCCAAAGACCATACCCGCTGATGGTCCGACCCGTCCTCGATGAACCTCGCGATCCTGCATTTTCACCTCAACCCCGGCGGCGTGACGCGGGTGATCGAGAATCATCTGCTCGCGATCGATGCAGCATCGACGCAGCCGACCCGGGTGGCCATTTTGCATGGCGGACGAACCGTCGGCTGGTCCGACGATTTCCGGACGCGACTGCTTGGAACGCACGTTTCGCTTCACGCCGTACCGGGGCTTGATTACGACGACGGACAACTGCTGGCGCCCGGAACGCTGGCCGCAGCGATCCGTGAGGTGCTCGCCGGATTGAATTTCCGTCCGGACGACACCGTCCTGCACGTTCATAACCATTCCCTCGGCAAGAACCTGTCGCTGCCGGGTGCCGTGACGCAGTTGGCCAGCGAGGGCTGGCGACTGCTGCTGCAGATTCACGATTTCGCCGAGGATTTTCGCCCGGCGAACTACCGCCGGCTGGCGACGGCGTTCAGGGCAACAAACGCCACAACGTGCTACCCGCAGGCACCGCAGATTCACTACGCGGCTCTGAACGGACGCGATCGCGATCTACTCGCATCGGCAGGCGTCGCCGAAGAACGGCTGCATCGGTTGCCGAATCCGGTGCCCTTCCCGGCCGTCGCCGAAGATCGCCGCGCGGCGAGACGGCTGCTCGCCGACAAGTTCGACGTCGGAATTGAGCAACGCTACACGTTCTACCCGGTCCGGGGCATCCGGCGGAAGAACGTGGGTGAAGCGATGCTGCTGTCGTTGCTCGACGATCGCGAGGCGGTCTACGGACTGGCGCTCGATCCGTTGAATCCCGCGGAAAAACCGTTCTTTGACCGTTGGCGGCGGCTTGTCGATGAACTGAAATGCCCGCTCCGGTTCGCGACGAGCGAAATCGAACGCGGCGGCCTGTCATTCGCCGAGAATCTTGCCGCCGCCGACACTGCGGTGACGACCAGCGTCGCCGAAGGATTCGGCATGGCGTTTCTCGAACCGTGGCTGGCTGAGTTGCCGCTTTGCGGTCGCGATCTGCCGGAGATCACCGTCGACTTTCGAGCCGCCGGAGTGCAGCTCGACGGTCTGTACGACCGCCTTGCCGTACCGCTCGACTGGGTGGGAACCGAACGCTTTGCCGATGCGTTTCGCACGGCCGGCGAAGCGCTGTTGGCGGCCTACAATCGGCCGCCTCAGCCTATGCGAACGTGGCTGGCGGTATTCGACCGAAAGACCGCCGGCGGCATGGTCGACTTCGGCGACCTTGACGAGGAGCTTCAAGAAGACGTCTTGCGACGTGTCGCGAAGTCACATGCCTGCCGGGACGAGTTGCGCTCACTCAACAGGCATCTGACCGACGTGCCCGATGCCGCGACGATGACCGACAACGCCGAATACATCCGTGCGACCTATTCGCCCGAACGAATCGGTCGGCAATTGATCGACATCTACCGACGACTGCTGAATGCGAACTTCGGCGCAATCGACGAGCTCGACCACAGTGGGCTGATCCTCGACCGGCTCCTCGATCTGGGCCGGATTCGCCTGATTCGCGGCGTGACGTAGGCAGCTATTTCAGCAGGTGCGCGTTGGCCATCGAAACGCCGCTGAGCATCGCCCCGACGATGCCCAGATAGCCTTGGTCGGTGCCGCACAGGAAGAGGTTGTCGAGAGGCGTTCGACCATCACGCCACTTGCGCGGGGCACCGTACACGCAGCCGTTCGTATGGCCGGTGAAGCGTGTGATCGTTCTCGGCGTGAACACGTCGAGGTCGGTCATATGCTGCCGGAAATCAGCCGGAAGGATACGACCGGCTGCGTCGGCCATCCGTTCAAACCAGTCGCGTTTCTCACGAACGTAATCCGCCTCGGGCAACGAAAACCAGTAGTCCGGATTTGCGATCGCCGTCATACGGACTCGGCCGTCGTCGAGCGGCGTTTCGTATTCGTAATTATTCGGGACGCAGATGATCCCGCTGCGCACGTCGACCGGATCGTCAGGAGGCTCGTACCGGAACGTCGGCGAATCGTTGAAGAAGACGATCGTTTCTTCGAGACCGAGTTCGGCCGGTTCGCGGTCGAGAATCGAGATCGTCTCGACGAAGCTCAGCACGCCCGGCTCGGGCTTGCCTCCGGGCCATTCGACGTTCGGGCCGTTCAGCAGTTCCGACGTTTCCGCGGACCCCGCCGAGGAGAGCACGTTGTCGGCTTCGAGAATCTCTCCGGAATCGAGTTCGACGCCGGTCACGCGCCGCCCGTCCTGCAGGAGCCGCTTCACTCCGGCCCGCAACCTCAGTTTGCCGCCGAGCGACTTGTACTTTCGGGTCAGGGCCTTGAGGATCGGCCGGACTCCGTTGCGGGGACGACCGAAACCTTCTTTGTAGAGCGCGTTGAACAGGATCGCGAACTGTCGCAGATCGCAGTCGTTCGGCGTCGGACTGCCGTAGAACAGAACCGGACAGAACAACATCTCGACAAGCAGCGGATCGGAGATGAACTCGCTGGCGACCTGCCGTGCCGAGACTTCGTCGGGGTCGTTGTCGAACAGGTTCAATCCGTCGAGACAGGCGACGAACTTCCGGAAGCCGTCGATCTGCTGCGGGAACGCTTCGACGATCTCCTGCTCGAGAACGGCGAAGTCGTTCGTGAAGCGGAGCCGGACGCCGGGGAACGCGACGGCCGAGCCGACCTGCGGGGCGAGGCCGAAGTCGTCCCACGAGAGCCGAAGTTGTCGGAGGAGCTTCGAGAGCGGCCCGGTCTTACTGCCGGGCGGCCGCCAATTGGTGACGGCGTGCAGGCCGACGTCATGGTTCTTGTCGCGCAGCCGGTAGAAGCTGTTCAGCCCGCCGATCGTCGTATGCCGCTCGAGAATGCAAACGTGTTTCTCGTAATAGGCCAGCCGCACGCCGGCTGCCAGCCCGGAGAGTCCGGCACCGATGATGAGCGTGTCGTACTTCACGGAACGAAGCCCGCGCCTGGCAAGGCGCGGGCTTTTCGGCCTGAGAGGCTATCCGAAAACCCTGATTCGCCGCGTTCGATCG
>JBAQZJ010000355.1:0-14095 GCA_049790855.1 Planctomycetaceae bacterium
CCCCTGGACAATCCAGCCCCGACCGACGGCGCGTTGCCGCCGACGGGAACATCGACTCCGGACGTCACGGCACCGCCGACGGGGTCGCCTCCTTCAGACGGCACGACACCGCCGGCGACGCCGGAGCCTGATCCAAACGCCGCCGCACCGCCCGATGCTGGAGGAACGATCGATCCGACGGCGCCGCCCGCCGACGGGCCTCCGGAAGCCGTAACGCCGGCAGAACCTCCCGCGGAAGATCCCGTTAACGGTCCGCCGCAGTGATATGATGGCGATGGACGTGTCACACGTCTTTTCGCAAGCAGTGCTGGAACATTTGAACTGAAGCAAGCCTCCGTCATCTCGGAACCCGAACGGTTCCGACCAGGAGTCGGCCATGAAACTTTCCGCATCCGGCCTTAAGAACATGAACTGGAAACAGTTCCTGGTCGACCACGGCGAAAAGCTCTTTCTGGGCGGCGTCGCGCTGCTGGGTCTGGCGGCGCTTGGCTTCACCCGGTGGGCTCCCTACTCCGAGAAAACGCCTTACGGCCTGCTGCAGGACGTTCAGACGGCGGAGCAGCAGCACAAGACCAGCGTCTGGCCGGAAGCGGAGCAGCAGGAATACACGACGCAGGACGACATTTACGCGAAGGCCCAGCAGTTGCTGTCGCCGCTCGACGATGCCAGGTTTGCATTCGGCCGGACGCTTCCCGAATTGTACTGGCCCGTGATTCCGCAGCAGCAGCCGCTCGAAGAGCCGAAGTGGTACGCCGTCGAGAGGCTTGTGGCGAAAACGGGCACCGTCCTGTATGCCAAGGCTCCGTCGATGGACGAAGCCCTGGCGGCGACGGAGGTCGAAGATCCGATGGCGGCGGAATCGCAGGATGATCCGGAGTCGACCGGCCCCCGCGGGCTGGACGTCGGTGATTTCGCTCCTGCCGCACGTCGTCCGCAGGGGCCGCCCGGCATGGGCCCGCCCGGCAGCGAAATGAGCGAAGGCTATGCGCCGCCAGGAGACGAAATGGAATCCGGAGGCGCACGCGGCGGTCGAAATGCCCGTCGCGGACGCGGCGGTGCGGCACGCGGCGGTGCGCGTGGGAGTTCTTCCAGCGGCGGCGGCAGCAGCAGCAGCGGTCCGGCTGGCGGTCATGGCGGAGCCGCGCCGGCACTGGGCATGGATTTCTACGGCGGCTCGGAAATGGGCATGATGGGCGGCATGTCCGGCCCGATCGAGGCCGAGGCGAAACGCTTCGTCTCGGTGCGCGGCGTCTTCCCCGTCAAGAATCAGGAACGGGAGCTGGCGCGGGCGCTCGGCGCTCAATCGGCCGCGGAGGTCGTCAACGCCCTCGAATTCGCCGACTTCGAACTCGAGCGGCAAGCGGCCGTGCAGGGCGACAACGCCTGGGCCGGTCCCTGGGAAAAGGTCGACATCCAGGTCGCGCTCGACGTGCTGAACGAACAGGCCAACTTCGCGGCCGACGTCGTCGATCAATCGGTGACGAACTCGGTCTTCACGATGCCGCTGCCGAATCGGATCATCGGCGGCTGGGACGAAAGAGACGCAAGTCACCCGGCGCTGTCGCAGTTCGAACTGACCGAGGATGCCAAGAAGCAGCAGTTGTGGCTGCAGACGAAAATCGCCGAGTACGCCGAGACCCAGAAAGAGCTGGAGAGTGCGCAGCGGCAGCCCGGCGGCTTCGCGGGGCAGACCTACGACACCCGGCAGGTCGGCAGCATGATGATGATGGACGAAGGCTACATGAACGAGATGGCGTCGAGCGGCATGTCGGCGCTCGGCATGTCGTCGGGGCCGATGGGCGGGGCGCAGCCGCGAGCGAACGACAAGAAGTTCACGAAAGAGGACATCAAGAACATGATCACCGCGAGCGGCACCTACCTGCTGTTCCGGTATCTCGATTTCGACGTCCAGCCGGGCCGTGCGTACCGCTACCGGGTCCGGCTGAAAGTCAACAACCCGAGTTTCGGCCGCGACGCCGGTGAAGCGGTGCGCCAGGACGTCGTCGAAGGAGAGTATCGCTTCACCGCCTGGAGCGAGCCGACGCCCCCGGTGATCGTTCCCGAGGATACGCGTCACTTCCTCGTCGAAGTCGAGCAGCCGAGCGCCAACCAGGCCGATCGAGCGACGTTCGAGCTGTTCCAGTGGTCGCAGGAGTTCGGAACGTTCGTCAGCGAGTTCCTGGCCGTCGAGCCGGGACAGTTCGTCGGAGGCCCGGCCAAGGCCGATGTGATCGATCCCGCCGCCCAGACCTTTGAGGAGCAGGATTTCACGTTTACGTCGAACGACGTGCTCGTCGACATCGACCGCAATGCGATGAACGTCGCATCGCGAACGGAATTGGGCGTGACCGACCGGAAGTTCCGCATTCCCGCCCAGGTCTTGACCGTCAACGACTGGGGCGGCCTGCAGGTCCAGGATCCCGTCGAAACAGCGGGCTCGCGGGGCCAGTGGGAGGCATTCATTCGTCAGAATGCGACCGACTTCGACTACCTGAAGGAGCAGGTCGCCGCGACCGGCGAGTCCGGCATGGAATACGGCGAGGAGGGAGACATGTACAGCGGGGCGATGAGCAGCGGCGGCGGCCGTGGCTCGGGGCCGGCCAGCCCTCTCCGTCGCGGCCGCGGTCGAGGCGGCATGTCGAGCGGCGGCAGCAGTAGCAGCGGCGGAATGGAAGGCATGGAAGGCATGGGCGGAGGAGGGCGGCCACGGCCGCGTGCCCGCTAGACCTCTGTCGCCACGTCACGATTTTCAAGAATGCCCGCAGGTCGCTGACCGGCGGGCATTCTTGTTCGGAACGACAGACTTTTTTCAAATCGTGGGTGGCGGGGCCACGGGCATTTGCCCTCAGGCCCCGACACTCGCCTCTGCTTCAGATTTGCAACTGGCGGATCGCCCCGTTTTTGTTTCAGGGCGGACACATCAATCGACGGCCAACCGCCGGACCTCTGCGGCCAGGAAGAACGAGCCTGTCACGCAAATCAGCGATTCGGGATCGGCGATCCGGCGGCAGAAGGCGAACGCTTCGTCCGAGTTCGCGAAAACATGCGCGGGGCGGTCGCTGATCGAACGCCAGATCTGCAGCAGCGACTCCGGCGGCACCGCACGCGGGTTATTATGGAACGCCGTCAGTACCACCGTGTGGAAGGCCGGCGCGAGGCACCTCAGCATTCCCGGCACGTCTTTTTCACGGCTGCCCGCAAACAGCAGAATGCGGCGATCACTCGTGAAATCTTCGTCCAGCGTGCGCACCAGCGCCCCCGCCGAGGCCCAGTTGTGAGCCGCATCGAGAACGATCGTCGGCGTTCGGGAGACCACTTCGATTCGTGCCGGCCATTCCAGCCCGGCCCATCCGGCGGCGGCGTCAGCGGGCGTCACTCGGTGGCCGCGACGCACGAGTTCGTCGAGCACGTGCAAGGCGACCGCGGCGTTCTCGGCCTGGTGTCGTCCGGGAAGGGGCACGGCGACCGGTCCCCACGCTTGTCCCGCTGCGAAAGCCGTCACCTGCCGCTTGCGTTCGGCCTGCGGCTCGTCAATGCGGAATCGGCCTTCCACTTCGATCAGCGCCGCGCCCCGTTCGCGACAGACTTCGCGGACGACGGCTGCCGCTGGCGGGTTCGACACGCCGGACACGCACGGCACGCCGGCCTTGATGATTCCCGCCTTCTCGTAGGCGATTTCGGCGGGCGTCTCGCCGAGCAGGGCGGTGTGATCGCGGCTGACGTTCGTGATCGCGACGACGTCGGGCCGGCAGACGTTCGTCGCATCCAGCCGTCCGCCCAGGCCGACTTCGAGCACGGCGATTTCGACGCCGCGTCGCGCGAAGAACTCCCACGCCATCGCCGTCGCGGCCTCGAAGTAGGTCGCCGCCGAATCACCGCCCTGCCCCTCAAGCTCGGCGATGCGCTCGGCGACGTGATTTGCGATCGCGACGAACTCGCTCGCGGCCGGCAGAGCGCCGTCGACCTGCATGCGTTCCTCGAACCGATCGAGGTGCGGCGAGGTGTAGAGTCCGGTGCGATGGCCGGCCGCGGTGAGGGCCGCGGCGATCATCGCGGCCGTCGAGCCTTTTCCTTTCGTCCCGGCGATATGGACGGCGGCGATTCGATCGTGCGGATCGCCGAGCAACGCCAGCAGTCGCCGCATCCGGTCGAGCTTGAAGGCCTGCCGGTCGGCCAGCGACGGGTTTCGCTCGTAGTTGATGCGCACCAGCAGATAGGCGACCGCATCGTCGTAAGTCTGAATCGTCACCTCCTCGTTCCTCGTCTCCGACCGAAACTCCGGCATTGCGGCGGATCGGCGTTGGGGGAGCGGCTCTACGGTTGAACCCGCTTGCGGCGGTTCGCACAATGCGATTCGGAAACGAACTTATCACGCGAGGCGGACTGCGATGAGCGTCATCAGGATTATCTCTGAGTGTTGGGAGTTCAACCGGCAACGGACGCTGGCGACGCTCGACGCCGTCGAAAAAATGCCCGACCCGAAGACGGTCCTTGCCTGGCGACCCGGCACGGGCCGTGCTCACATCGCCTGGCAACTGATGCACGTGGGAATCACGGAAGAGTTGTTTGCGACGGAGCGGCTGATCGGCACGGCACCCGAATTTCCCGAACTGGTTCCGCGATTTCGAGGCGGCAGCACCCCCGATGACGAGATTCCCGACGTCGCGACGATCCGAAATGTTCTCGAAACGTCGCGACAGCACCTGCTGAACACGGTCGCGACATTTTCCGAAAGTGACCTTCAGACAGTGCCGGAGGCGTTTCGCGAGCGAGGTTGGACGCTGGGGACGATATTGCAAGTGCTCGCATGGCACGAACCGCATCACCAGGGACAGGCGCACCTGACGTTGAATCTTTTCAAAGCCGCACACTCGATCGTCTGAAGCCCGACCGAGGCTCTTCAATCGTGGGGCGGTAGACGATCCTGCGCTCGGCGATGCTGCGCCGAGCGGCCTAGCGGAAACCAGCGCGCCAAACTCGCCGCTGCGGTAACGAGGACCGCACGAACTCGCGTGCGTGTCGCGCCGCAGGTGCGACGGTACCGCTCGCGATGCGTTCTCCCGGCATTTCTTCCGGGTATTTCCCGACGCGACCTCCGCATGAAGTCCCGGCGGTCAAGTCGACCTGGTCGCGGTATGGATGGAGGCGAGAGGGACCACGTCGACGAAATACCTCCGCAAGGAACCGCGATGAAGACGATTCGATTCCGCCTGTCGACCGCTTCGGCGGCAACGGCTTGCCTTGTGTTCGCGGCTTTCCAGTCTCGCGCTCAAGAAATCGCGCCTCCGCCCGACGAACCGCTTGGTGAAGCGGGCGTTCCGAATAATCTTCCACAGAACGAAGGTTACGACGCCCTGACCCGCGGGCCGCTCCACGAAGCGTTCGCCAGCCCTTATGTGAGCGATCCGGCGCCGGGTGTCATCGTCGCAGAGCAGCCGCCGGAACCGATCGACGAGATTCCGCCCGGGCAGATGCCCGAAGGCGAGAGCATCGTCTGGATTCCCGGCTACTGGGGCTGGGATCCGGACGTGGACGATTTCATCTGGATCAGCGGCGTCTGGCGCGATGTTCCGGCGGACCGGCGATGGATTCCCGGCTACTGGACCGGCGTGGACGAGGGCTGGCAGTGGGTGCCGGGCTTCTGGACGAGCGCGGAAACCGATCAGCTCGTGTATCGACCCGTCCCGCCGGAGACGCTCGAGCAAGGTCCGAACGTCGCGCCGCCAGACGGCGATTACTTCTGGATTCCCGGCTGTTGGCTCTGGCAGGAAGTTCAGTACGAATGGCGGCCGGGATACTGGGCGCCGTCGATTGCCGACTGGGTCTGGATTCCCGACCAGCATGTCTGGACGCCCTACGGCTGCGTGTTTGTGCCCGGTTACTGGGACTTCGCCCTCGTCGATCGCGGCATGATGTTCGCGCCGGTGCATTTCACGTCCGCCGTCTATCGGGAACCGGCCTTCCGCTACATTCCGACGGTCGTCATCAATCCGGCGCCACTGCTGATCCACTTGTTTGTCAGCCCGACGTACAGCCATTACTTCTACGGCGATTATTACGCCTTCCAGCCTCGCGGTCCGCGATTCGATTTCTATCCGTGGTACGCCTACCACGATCGGCCGTCGTTCTACGATCCGCTGCTGACGTACTATCAATGGTCGTACGCGCGGCAGGACGTCAATATCGTGCAGCGACTCTATTCGTGGAATCAGTACTTCGTTCGCCACGAAGACTATCGCCCGCCGCACACGTTCCGCGCCCAGCGAGAGTTTCTGGCACGCATCGATCGTGACAGCATTCCGATCCAGCCGGCGACGTTGGCGTTCGGACAGACGCTGCCGGACTACATCGAGTCTCGATCGTCTCGCGTCGCATTTCGCCCGGTCACGGAACCGGCTCGCGAACGCATCGCCGAGCGAACACAGGCGCTTCAGCAATTCCAACAGGAGCGCAGTCGCTTCGAGGTCGCGGCGACGGCACCGGATCGCGGTGATCTGACGGCGCCGCAGCGCGGGGATCAGCCGCGTCCCGGTCAGGCCGGCGAGCGATCCCGAAGAGCGCTGGAGCTACCGCGAGCGACGATCGTCGGCGACGCCGGTCGGCCGCGCGAGACTCTGCCGGGTCGCGAGCCGGCAGAAACCGAGACTCCTGATGCGGCCACGCCTTCCGACGAAGAGACGCGCGGTCGCCGACCGCAATTGCCGCCACGACCGCAACCGAATGTCGGTGACGATGCAGCACGACCGGGTGAACGCGGCCCGCGAGACCGCGAGCCGGGAGTTCGCCCGGACCTCGACCGGCCAGACGAAGACCGGCCCGACCGCGGACGACCAGGTCGCGACAGCGATCAACCAGGAACCGATGGCGATGAACCAGGCCGCGGTCGCCCTGATTCCCCTGGCTTGGACCGTCCCGGCCTTGACCGACCCGGCGACGATCGACCCGATTCAGATCGGCCGCTACCGGACCAACTTCCCGGAGATCGTCCTGACATCGATCGCCCCGACGGGACTGAAGGTCGCGCGGGCACGGCACGTCCCGGTGATCGGGCACGCACGCCGGGCAATCGGCAGGGACCGCAGTTTCCACGCTTCGGCACGAATCGCGGACAAGGCCGCGATGCCGCAGGCGAACCGGGTGCCACGACGCGGCCGGAACGGCCCGATGCGACGCGGCCGGGTCAGCGAGCCGATGACGCCGGGCGACCGGAACGAGGCCGGCCAGAGGGACGGTCGGGATTCGATCCGTTTGGAACTCTTCCGCCGGGCGCCGGCGAGGGAGCGACACCCGATCGTCCCGATCGAACGCCGGGAGCCGGCTCGCCGCTTGAGCGCGGGCCGAGAGGCCGGCCACGAGGCGGCGAATCGCCTTCACCAGATCTGCCGCGGCCGGGAAACGTGCCCGGTGCTGGAAACGCTCCGGGGGCAGGCAACGCACCCGGCGCAGCCGAGCGGCCGGCACCGCAGCGGCCTCGAGCCGATCGGCCGCAAGGAGGGCGACCGCCGGGACAAGGTCCAGGCAACCCGAATGCAGGTCGGCCTGCGACGCCGCCGACTGCCCCCCAAACGCCCGGTTCGGCCGGTCCGCAGATCAAACCGGACAAGCCCCAAACCCCTCCCGCGGGAAACCCGGCACCAAAAGAGCGGAAGGAGGAGCAGCAGAAGGAGCGGAAGAAATCAGGGTGAGTGAGAGCTTCTTGGAAGCTGTTTTCAGAACGGGAGGGGGAGGCTCCCGCCGAGCCGCACGGTCTGCCGGCGCCGTTCGCGTGCCCACCGAGCCACCATCAGGCCGCGACCGTCAGGAAGCGTTTCTACGGCAACCCGCGCCGACCAAGCGCTCCCTGACGGTCGCGGCTCTGATGAAATCTTGTGGACCATCGTTCGTCGGAAGGGAATGCACAAGGCTCGTGCGGCTCGGCACGAGCCTCGCCCTCCCCGACGTCCGCTTTGAAAACAGACTTTTACCGCTGTCCCGCCGTGAGGAAGCGGAACAGGCCCTTGACCGACGGACGGGCGGGGACGGCTTCCGATTCCTCGCCGATCGATTCGTCGATCTTGCGGGCGAGTCCTTCGATCGCCCGGGTGAGTCGCGCTTTCGGAGCCTGGGTCATCAACGGCACACCGTTGTTACGACTCTCGACGATGGCCGAAAAGTCGTCGGGCAGTTCCCAATAGACCTCACGACCCAGCGACTCCAGAGCGTTGTCGAGGCTGATCTGCGAATCTTCGAGGCCGATCCGATTGACGACGATTCTGATCTTCGGCGCAATGCCGTCGTGATGATCGAACATCTGCATGAGCCGCACGACGTTGCGCAGGCTCGGCAGATCGAGTTGCGTGACCAGCAGAATCGTATCGGAAGCCTCCAGCGCCGCCAGATCGAGCGGCCCGAAGCTCTTGCTGACGTCGATCACCAGGTGCGTAAACGTCGCCTTGAGCAGCGCAACCACCCGCTTGAGCTGGTCGGGCGCTACGGCGGTATTCGGATCGATCTGAACGGGCCGGGGAAGCAGAAATGCGCCGCAGGGATGTCGAGTCAGGCTGCGTTTGAGCAACGTGTAGTCGAGCCGGCCGATGTTTTCGGCGACGTCCTGGATCGTATATTCGGGAACGATGTCGAGCCAGACGTCGGCGTCGCCGAGGGTCAGGTCGAGATCGAGCACGGCGACGCTGTTCCGCTCGCCCTGAGCCAGAATGCAACCGAGATTGGTCGCCAGGCTCGTGCATCCGACCCCGCCCCCGGCGCCGCAAACGGTGATGACGCGGCTCGATCGGACTCGGCCGTCGGAATCCTTCACGCCGGAATGCGCCTGAATGCGATCGATCGCGGCGAGAAAGTCTTCAAGCCGCGGCGGATACGCGAGGAACTCCTTGGCGCCGTTTCGCATCGCCTGCAGGATCAAGCTGCCTTCTTGGCTGCTGCTGACGCATAAGACCGAGCACGTCGGCAAATCCTGCTTGATCCGGGCGACGAGAGCCAACCCTTTGGCGGGGTCGGAATCGAGGGAAACGAGCGCGACGTCGGGCTGAGTCTGTCCGACGACGTCGGCGAAGAACTCGTACCGGCTGCAATCGGCCTCGAGCCAGACCATGTCGATGCCGAGCAGCAGATGCTTCAGCGCCGCGCGCGAAACATCGTTCGGGTCGACGATTGCCAGTCGGACGACGTTGTTCATGGCCGGTCGGTGTTCATCGAGTGACGTGTGCTCGCCCTGCGAAGGCCCTCCGGGCGGCTGTGCTGCGAAGGTATAGTCAGAAATCGCCGACTCTCAAAGGCGGTTCGATCAAAACCGGCCGGGGCCGACCCTCGCTCGCCCGCGTCGAGTATCCGACAGGGATCACCGACGCCTTCGATTTCATGAACGGCGAGGTTCCAAACGGCTGTGGCGAAGCGTCGGTCGACGAGGTCGCGGGAGCCGGCGGCGGGAGATATTCTCCGCCGGTCGCCGGCACCGACGGCAGTGGCGCAGGACCGGGCGGCAGTGCCGTGGGCGGCAGCCCGACCGGGGGGAAGGGCGAGTTCATGATCCCATCGCGAGGTCCGAGGTGCTCGGTGCCGACGGGGTGGTAAGGGTCATACGTCGGCAGGGGCGGCGGGCACTGGCCCTCGCAATGCGGGCCGTAACTCGGCACCTCGATCATGTTGTACCAGTACAATTCGCGATCCGTCGGCGTGTCGGTGAACAGTCCCGGCCCGCCCGGCGGAATCTGGTGCGGGGCCATCGGCGCGACCAGTTCCGGCGTGACCATGATGACCAGTTCCGTCTCGGAATCGACATACGTTTTGCGGCTGAACGCCGCCCCGATGTACGGAATGTCTCCGAGAACCGGGATCTTCGAGGTGCTGGCCGTCTGCGACTGCGTGATCAGCCCGGCGATGACGAGTGATTCGCCGAAGTTCAATTCGACCTGTGTGTTCGCTCGTCGCTGCGTGAGCGACGGAACCCGAAATCCGTCCAATTCGACGGCGTTGCTCAGATCGCGATCGGAGACCTCCGACTGCACTTCGATTCGCACCCGGTTGTTGCTCAGCACGATCGGCACGGCTTCGAGACGCACGCCGAACGGCTTGTACTCGATGCCGACGGTGCCCAGACCGTTCGGCACGAGAATCGGGAACTCGCCGCCGGCCAGCAGGTTCGCCGGGCGGCCGTTCATCGTCATCAGGTTCGGTTCGGCGAGGATCTTCAGCAGGTTTTCCTGCTTGAGCGCCTCGATGAACCCCAGGAACGCGCCGCCGTCGGTGATCGATCCGAACGACAGCGACGACCGGCCGACGCCGCCGAAATTGAACGACGCCGGACCGCCCAGGTTGATGCCCATCGACTCGATCGGGGTGATGTTTCCCGGCAGGCTGGCGAGAAAGCCCCCGTCGCCGCCGTAGAGGAAGTTCACGCCGAGATTGCGCAGCTTGCTCCGCTGCACTTCCATGATCTTGACCTTGAGCATCACCTGCTGCACGCAGCCGACGTCCATCTGGTTGAGGACGACGGGATAGAACCGTTCGGCGATTTCGACGATTTCGGTGATCTGATCGGGCTGGCTGACCCAGCCGCGAAGCACGACGCTGTCCTGCACTTCGACCGCCTCGATCGCCGCCGTCGGAAACAGCCGGGTCAGCAGTTCCTGCAGGTGCCGGACGTCGCCGATGACGAGCACGTCGACCGTGTAGGTCTGATCGCCTTCGTCGAGCAGCGTCATCGTCGTCACGCCGGGCGCTTTCGCATGCACGCGAATGCTGCGGCTGTCGAGTGCCGTGACTTCAATCACCTGATCGTCGAATCCGTCGACCCGGCTGATCCGATCCGGAAGGGCGACGACCTTGCTGAAACGCTCGACGATGCGGAGCTGTTCGTGCGCTCGCGTGAGCCGCACGACGGGATCGCCGGCGGCGCCCTCGGGAATGCCGGCCGGTTCCGCCGAAGACGTCGATGGAGCCGGCTGTGCGGCGACCGACGTCGCGAGCGCACAGGCGGCCACGGCGACGAGAACCTGAGAGATCGGTCGACCGGCACGGGATCGGCCCGGCGGGTCAACCTGCGGATTTTCATCGCCGTTTGGCATCCATGCACCGTTTGTCGTTCGCGGCAGGCCTCACATGTCTCGTGATCTGCCCGCCGACGGTTCTTCGGGGACCCCGGCTCGGCCCGCCCCTGCGAGACTTGTTCCCGCCGGACGCCGAGTCCCTTTCCTCTTCCTCAGCCGTTCTCCCGCCTTCGACCCGAATTGCCCCGGCTGCTCCATTTTGCCTGACCGCCACGGGATTTTCCCGGCGTACCGACGAACAGAAGAGACCGGTTGTTCCTGTTATGTCGGATTTTCCGGCAGCGAACTAGAGACTTGCTCACTCCTGATAGGGCAATGACGGCAAAAGGGCAGGTGGGGCAGCAGGAGTTGCCGACGCCTGAGAGCTGGGTGACGGCGGGCCAGCGGGCTTGGAGTTCTCACTCGCAGGCGCGGTTCCTTCGTCCGGCTGAGAGTTGCCAGAATCCGACCCCGGCTCGGCTTCGTTCGACTTTTGCGACTTTTTGACTGACTCGACCCGATCTCGTACTTCGGCTTGCATTTCCTGGCGTTCGGTCGGTGTGAGATGCCGGGGCAACGCCTGTTCATCGAGCACCACGACGTCGGTGATCGAGTCGCCCTTGCAGATCGTCATCGTCCAGGTCGGCGGTGCCGCGGCCGTCGCCGGTGTGGTCGCGGCCTCTGCCATCGCCGTCACCGTGGACGTCAAGAACTCCGCCAGGTTGCTCTTCTGGACGACACCGCCCGCTGCGGGCGTCTCGACGGCGTCGCGAGCACCTTCGCTGACGTCCCGCTGCGTGAAGATCGAATCGGTCAACTCAGGAACGTCGGTTCGCTCTTTGTCGTCGCGGTTCCGAAGCGACAGGGCAAGTTCGCCCATCTGCTCGGCGGCCTTGAGCAACTGAAACTGTTCCGGATCGACAAGCAACGAGACGTTTTTGATGACGCCGTCGACCTCGCCTTCGCGACCGGCGCGGACGGCGTCGACGGCGAAGACGGCGATGTACTCGAGGACGGTCTTGACGCGCTTCGACTTGCTGCGATTGCCGGCGGTGTAGACCTCGTAGGTGCAGACCACGTCGACGCGGTCGGTCGGACGGATCAGGCCGCTGTGGCTCTTCGTCGCGTCGACACTGACGGTCGTGACGCGCATTCCCTTCGGAATCTGATGGCTGGCGGTGATCGCCTCGGCTCCGCCGAGCTTGGCCGCCATGATGATTTCGCCCGGCACGGCCCGCGTGATCAGGCACTTCCCCGCGTATTCTTCGGGGGTCGTCACCGCGCCGCTCGGCACGGCCTTCTGGGGCATCTCTTTGAACATGACGTTCGTGTCGTCGAGCGGCATTCCCGACGGTATGTCGCCCTTGGCGACCAACACGCGGACGGTCGGTTCCGGCCCTTTGCCCTTCAAGGCCTGCATGACGCCCAGCATCGCGACCAGCCCGAACCCCCCGGCGACAAGCAACAGCACCGTCGATTTCATCTTCATGGCCGAGTTCCTGTCCGCGAGGGGAATGCGTTAAGGAGAAGAAGCCGAGGGGCTGCGGCCCCTCGGCCGTGCATCAGAACATCATGCCTTCGTAGATGAAGTAGCCGATGCTGCCGATGCAGATGGGAATGCCGTACGGCAGCAGCAGCATCGTCGGCTTGCGAGCCGCGGCGATTTCGGAAAGCTTGCGCGGATTGCGGACCGTCTTCCATTCGTTCCAGATGGTGAGCGCGTTCGCCCAGTGCTTGATGACGGCACCGCGGCGAACCACCATCACGATCGCCATCGCGGCGCCGACGAACACCGAAACGACGAAGGCGGCCGCCGTGATCTCCCAGCCGAGCCAGGCGCCGACGCCGGCCATCAGTTTGACGTCGCCGGCTCCCATGCCGCCGACCGCATACAGCGGCATCAGGCACAGCAGCCCCGCGCACATCCCGAGCAGACTGCCCGTCAGCCCGAGCTGCGAACCGTGATCGACGAGACCGCCGACGGCAAGGTTGTACAGCAAGCCCGCCAGGGCCATCGGGTAGGTCAGCCAGTTCGGAACGCGCAGTTCGCGTCCGTCGATCCAGGCGGCCCACACCAGCAGCGTCGCGACCAGCCACACGGGCCATCGATCGGCGAGAACAGTCCAATCCATTGCGGCATCCTTGAAGTAGAGGGGGTTCAAGGTGAGAAGTAGGGTCCGCTGTGCGGACGCGGTTGACGCAAAATTGCGTCCGCACAGCGGACCCTACGTCAGGTCGAACAGGACGTTCACCACGATCGCCAGCCCGGTCAGGGCAGCGGCGATCTCAGAGAACGACAGGCACGACGGATCGATCCAGAACGGAAACATGGTCTGACCATTGACGGCCGGTCGAAGGCTCTCGCAACCTCGTCGCGAACGATCGACTGCCGAAGACATGGGGAAGAGGAACGCGGCGCGAGAGACCGGCCGGAGGCGTCGCCCCCGGCCGGTTCATCGCGACAGCGGCTGTCGCAGTCGGAGCTGCGATGCAGATCGCCGGAAATCACGGGCCGGTCGGGGCGAGAGCATTCGCCGACTCGTTGAACTTGGCGGTCGCGTTCGTGCCGATCGCACGAATGGCGCCGAGGCACACGATGACGATCAGGGCCAGCATGACGGCGTACTCGACCGCGGTCGGGCCGTCTTCCGAAACCAGGAACTTCTTGACGCTCAGGGCAAAAGTCTTCATGCGCTGTCTCTCTCTCGAAACCGTCCCGCCGGCCTATTCCGGAGGGAGAACCTGCCGTGCCCGACCCGATCGCCACCATGGCGACGGCCGCCAAGCTCTCGGCATCCTGAACGGCTCCAGACGGAACCGCCCGACTCGAAGGAAGTACGCAGGCCCGTAGACGTAACCTGTGTATCCGCAATGAACTGCGTTGTTTGTTCACAGTTTCATCGTGGACAGGCAAACCTAGGCCATTCCCCGGGGGTGTCAAACGGCCACTGGACAGATTCCGAAAAAAAATCCGATCGCGCAGAAGTTGACGATTTGCGAACCCCTGCATGGGGATGGTTGGGACCAGGCCGCATTCGGCGGCGTCGACCAGTTTTTCTCAGAGCCGCGAC
>JBAQZJ010000356.1:0-7175 GCA_049790855.1 Planctomycetaceae bacterium
AGGGAGCGCTGATCGGCATGGGTTCGCCCTCAAGCGCTCCCTGACGGTCGCGGCTCTGATGGCGTCACTTCTCCAACGTCAATTCGACGCGCCAGTCGCCCGAGGGATGCCCGCCCTGCACCGCGACGTCGAGCACGGCTTTCTCCCCTTCGAGCCGGTAGGCGAACGGCTCGCCGGTCGTGGGATTGTCGGGCACCGGCACGACCTTGATGTCGGCGAGCGACTTCGGCAGCGCGCCGGTCGCGGCAGCGTGCATGCGGATCGCCTCGATCACCCGCAGGCCGGCAAGCTTCGTCGACAGCCGCCATTCGGCCTGAGCCGCTTGTCGCGTCGCCGGGGCAAGCAACGCCATCAGCGGCAATGGCTCCCTTCCCAGGCCGGGCCTCTGAAGCAGCGACCGTTCTTTCAGCGATTCTTCTGCGCGAGCGACGATGTCGGCGGCCGCTTCCGACGAAACCAGTTCCGCCTTCAGCAGTTCGTCGGCGATCATCCGGTCGATGAACGACTGTCGGATCGCCAGCACTTGGCCCACGGGCATCGTTTCGACTTCTTCGGCGGAATAGCCTTGCTCCTCGACGAGCGCCTGTTTTGCGCTCGAATACGAACGCAGCGCCAGACCTGCCAGGACGGCCTGTGAAGGTTCCAGCGACCCGCCGATCAAATCGCCAACGACGTTCAACTCCTCGCCGAGCGCCGCGAACCGGTCGCGCCAGACGGCAGGCGGTGCGCCGTCGGTTGCGGCGTTCGCAAGCCACGGGGCGAAGCGAAACGGAAACGCCAGGTCGTACTCGAGCGCCGGTCGCATGTCGACGAGCGGGTCGGGCAGTGATGAGAGCGCCCAGTAGGCGTTCGGGCTGCCTTCTTTGCCGATCCAGTCGAGCACCGCCGCGTCCATGATGCTGCCGATCGCGATGCCGACCAGGGCGTTGATGATCGTCGGCGGTTCGGCGACGGCGCGTGCCAGGGCGTAACCGGTCCGCAGCGTCTTTTCTGCGTCGTCGAAGCGGGCTTCGGCGATCTCCAGCCGGGCCTTGAGGTACAGCAGGCGTGCGAGATGGCGGGCTTCCTGGATTTCAGTCAGACGGAAGGAGATCGCCTCGGGGCCGTTCAGCTCATCCAGATGCCAGTTCCAGTCCGTCCTCTCGCGGACGGTGGCGCGTTCAAGCTCGTCAAAAATGTCCTGGTAGCGCGACAGAATCTCGCGGGCCTTCTCGACGGGAAACTGGTCGGGCGGCAGGTCGTGGGTCGCGGTATAGAGATCTTCGAACTCCTTCTGCGCCTCGGGCGTTTCCTCGCCCAACTGGACGATCGCCCGGTAATAGAACGTCGCACTGTTGCCCGGCTTTCGCTGCAGGAACGGCACGTCGAAACGATACTCCAGCGGTGGGAGCGGCTCGGCGGCGGGGGTGATCGTCAACGTGTGGAGTTGCGGTTCATCGCGCCGCGACGGCACAGGCTGACCGGGTTGCGATTCCGGCTGACCGGGTGGAGGAGCAACGACCGGCCCCTCGGGACCGATCGTCACGCCCGTCGCGACCGGCTTGTCGGCTTTGGGGGCGTCCTGGGCGAGGGCGAACGCGGGGAGCGAAACGATCGCAATCAATAGAAGCGGCTTCGTCATGGCGATGAATCTCCTGGCAGGGATATATCGGGTTCGGCAGTCTCGACGATCATCGGCTCTGAACGCGCGAGCCGGATTCAGAACCATCGCAGCGGGCCGGGAAACGCAGGGCGCTGCTCCGTTCCGAGCAATTCACGGCGAAGTTCGGCGTAGGTCTGCGGCTGTTTGAGCTCGACGACGCCGGTCGGCGATTCGACGGTCGGCACGGCGGCCGGCTGCGCCAGGTTCTCGAACAGCGACGGACGCGAGGCGAGCGCCGTCAGCGGCCGCTGCAGGTCGTCGAGAAACGCAAAGTCGAACGGCGGCTCGGGGTTGGCAGCCGTCGCCGCAGGAGTCGTGTCCGTCACGGCAACGGGAACGGCCTCCGCATCGGGCGCCTCGATCTCCGACGCTGCGGGCACTTCCACGACGCGTTCGACGATCTTCGTTTCCGTCACGACGCGCGGCGGACGGGCGAACGCCAGGCCGACGAGCACGACGCACGCCGCCCAGGCAGCGACCGTCAAAACAGGCCACAACGGTCGCGACTTGCGGACCGGCGTCACCGAACGCTGCCCGGCGAGATACATCAACCGGTCGCGGTCGAGACGCGGCGGCGACGGCCGGGCCGTTCGCAGACGGGTCGCAAACTCGTCGTCGGGCGGCGTCAGATCGTGCGGTTCGTACATGGTTGATCCAATGCAGTTCGCAGCGTCGCCAGGCCGGCCTGATACCGGCGGTGAGCGGCGCTGGCGGAAAGTTCTGCCAATTCAGCGATCTCGGCGAAGCTCAGTCCGCCCCAGACGTGAGCCACGACGATCTCACGGGTGTCGTCGTCGAGTTGTTCGAGTGCGTCGCCGACTTCGGCGGCGGTCCAGCCGTCGGCCGTGTCGATCTCCAGCCGGGCGGTGACGGCCTCGCGACGACGCCGGCGGGAGTCGGAGCGCCTCGCTGATAAAGCCAGGTTGCGGACGACGCGGTAGAGCCAGGCGACTGGCCGGTCGGGAGGCGGATCGGCCCCGACCAGCCGGACGAACGCCTCCTGGACGACGTCATCCGGAGCGGCCGTCCAGCGGGCGGCGTACAGCGCCAACGCCCCGGCGTGTCGGTCGAGCAGTTCTGCGAGCCGTTCCGGATTCACGTCACCTCCGGCCGGACGATTTCCCTGCCCGCGCGTCGGGTTTGCGATCGTTCGCGTCTACAGACATGACGTCACCGCGGCCGCGTTCGTCCCGCGCAATCGCAGAAATTGTCGTCTTTTGCGGAACGAACGACGACAAAAAGAACTCCGTGGAACTCCTCTGTCCACCGCCGCGACGGATCGCTACATTCCGCGCCTCTCCCCGACTCCATCTCCACGGCGACCGACACCGACAGCAGCCCGGCTGCTGGACTCTGCCGGGCCGCACTTTCCTGCCACGAACATGCTGCCAGACGCTGCCGCCCGGCGGGCCATCGTTTTCGCCGGCTGTCTGGGAATGATTTACACCCAGCTGACGATGTCTCCCGCGGCGACCGAGTACGCCCGCACGCTCGGCGCGACCGGCTGGCACATCGGCCTGCTCGGGGCGCTGCCGACGCTGATGCTCGCCAGCCAGTTCGTCGCCGCGATCGTCTCGAAACGGCTGCGGCACCGGCGTCCGCTGTGGATGGCGGTCGCGATCATCGAGCGATTGCTATTCGTGCCGGCGGCACTGCTCGCTGTCTGGCCCGGTGCGATGTCGTCCGAAACACAACTCTGGCTGTTCATCGGTTCGACCGCATTGAACCACGCGCTGCTTCAGTTCTGCGCACCGCTCTGGCTGAGCTGGATGGGCGACTACCTGCCGAAGGAAGGTCTGAGCCGTTTCTGGGGCGTGCGGCACAATTGGATGCAATGGGCGGCAGCCGCGGCGCTGTTCGCCGGGGCGATCTGGCTGCGGCGTAGCGGCTGGGAGTTCGGCCCGGCGTTCGGGATTCTGCTGCTGGCCGGTGCGGTCTGCGGCGTCGTCGACATTCTGACGTTCTTGCGCATCCACGAACCGCCCATCACGCCCGTCGAAGAGCCGCGCTTGCGCGAGGTGTTCGCCGCTCCGTTCCGCGACGGAACTTTCCGGCGATTCATCCTGTTCCAGTGCTACTGGAACGTCGCCGTCATGATCGGCTCCCCGTTCATCAGCGTGTATCTGCTGATGAAAAGCGGCATGGGGGCCGACCGGCTGCTGATGCTGTGGGCGGCGTCGTGGATCGGCGGAGCAGTGCTGTCGCAACGCCTCGGACGACTCGTCGAGACGTACGGCAACAAGCCGGTGCTCAGCCTGTGCACGATGTTCAAGACGGCGAACCTGCTGGCCCTACTGTTGATGCCGTCGAATGCGACGCTGGCATTCTGGATGCTGGTGCCGTTCTTCATGTTCGACGCCCTGCTCAACGCCGGCATGGCGATCGCGCAGAACGGCTTCCTGCTGAAAAACTCGCCGCCCGGCAATCGCACGATGTTCGTCGCTGCGGGAACGGCGCTCGCCGGAATCGTCGGCGGTATCACGTCGATCGCCAGTGGCGCCGCGATCGCCCTGTCGGACGGCTGGAGCATGTCGGTGGGATCGGCCACGTGGGGGCCGTACGAAGTCGCCTTCGCAACCAGCATCGTGCTGCGACTCGGCGGGGCATGGCTCTGCCGGTACGTCCGCGAATCGTCGACGAACACCACGGCGGTCGAGGTTCTCGTGCAGCTGATCGGCGTGACGCCGATCCGCGTGCTGCAGTTCCCGCTGGGTCTGTACCGGTCGCGATTCGGCGAAGAGAAGCCGCCGCAACCGGTGATGCTGCCGATCCCGCCGTCGTCACCGGCACCGCTGCCCGCGCCGGCTCCCGTTCGAGAACGCGTGCAGGCGGCATAGGGTCGCTGTCGCGAACGACGTCGATTTCCGTCGTTGTGCAGGCCTATCGGGGACGCCGATCGGGGCGACCGACGAGGTGGGAGCGATCGACGGGCGCCGCGAAGCGGACCAGACGCTCGAGGTTAAGCCGACGTTCCCGCGGATCGGCTCGAAGGGACGCGTCAAAAACATCGGAAATCGGCTCGCCCGCTTCCGGAAGCAACTCCCGAAACGACCTGATTTCGTTCGTCCGGCGACGTTCGACCGCCGCAGAGATCGTGTTCTCGCAGAACAGCATCCGCCCCGTCAGCATTTCGTAGGCGACGCAACCCAGGGCGAAGTAGTCGGCTTCGGGGCCGACGCGGACCGCCTCAAACTGTTCTGGCGCCATATAAGCGAGAGTGCCGGCAGCCGTGACCGGTTCGTCGGCCGACTGCGCCGGCGGGAGCGCAAGGCCGAAGTCCAGCAGCTTCAGCGCTCCGCAACGATCCAGCATCAGATTGGGGGGTTTCAAATCCCGGTGGACGACGCCGACGGAATGGGCGTACTGCAGCGCCGCGGCCACCTGTCCGAGAATCCGCAGGGCCACGTCCTCCGGCAGCCCGCGTCCTGCCGGAATGATCTGAGCGAGCGTCTCCCCGTCGATCAGGTCGAGCGCAATGAACCGCGTCCGGAAGGCCGAAAAGCGATCATGCACGCGGGGAATGTTCGGATGCCGGAAAGCTGCGACCAGTTCGCCTTCTCGATCGAAGAGTTCACAGCACACCGGGTCGAAGACGAGACGGTGGCTCATCATCTTGAGTGCGAACCGGCCTCCGCTGGCCCGGCACGTCGCGCTGTAGACGACCGACATCCCGCCGCGCCCGAGTCGTCCGTCGATCTCGTAACCGTTGAGTGTTCGGGAGCAGAGCGCGTCGTAACGGCGGGCGCCGAGGCGGTCCGCCATCACGTTCGTCAGAACCTGCCCGACGGCCGGCTGTCGCCGGCAGAGGTCTTCGAATCGCTCGGCCGGAAGCGCGAGCAGCCGACTGGCGGTGCGAGCGACCGCAAACGCGGTTCGGGTCTCCCCGCTGATCAGGGCCATCTCTCCGAGCACCTCGCCGCTCGAAAGATCGCCCAGCTCAATCCGCGATCCCTCCGATCCTTGCAGAAAGACGGAGACGACGCCTTGATCGATGACGTAAAGACAGTCGCCCGCGTCGTTCTGACGGAAAACCGTCGCACCCGCGACGAATTCGACTTCGGACATCTCGCCTCGAAGCGATCGCTGCACCGAAACGGGAAGCGTCGCCAGAGGACCGGTCTGGAAACACGCCGGCCCCGGAACGTCTTCCGGCAGTTCGGGCAACTCCCCCGAGGACAAGCTCCCGGACGGAACCTGCTCTGTCAGAGCGAACCCGACTGCGATCTGCGATTCGTCGCGCTGAAGTCGCTCGGCCGAAAGTGCCATCAGGACCATCTGCCGGATAAGGCGCAAGACACCTTCGTTATACTGACGCGACCGCGCGAATCAACGAAAATCTTCGGTCGTGGGTCGCTTTGAACAAAGCGGCCGGATTCGGCATCGATCGATAAAGGACATGACTCTCGCAAAGGCGCAAAGATCGCCAAGAATCAAGAATCGGGCGATGCTTTCTTCGTGTCCTTTGCACCTTTGCGAGAGCCTTGCCTGAGTCCTTGGCGCTCTTTGTGCTCTTGGCGGTTCGCTTCCATTCTCATTCGCGCCAATTCGTGTGATTCGCGGGCCGAACCCGGCTGGCCTTACGCCGTCGCTCCTGAAAGCTCGACGAGACCTCCGCCCAAGGCGTGATACGCCAAAGCCGCGACGATTCCGCCAAGGATCGGGCCGACCACGGGCACCCACGCGTAGCCCCAGTCGCTGTCGCGCTTGCCGCCGGGAATCGGCAGCAGGGCATGCATGATTCGCGGGCCGAGATCGCGGGCCGGGTTGATCGCGTAGCCGGTCGAGCCGCCGAGTGACAGTCCGATGCTCAGCACGAGCAGCGCCACGGGCAGGGCGGCGATCGAACCAAGCCCGCCTTCGGCACCGTCGGGACCGGCGAGGCTCGGCGTCGCGAGGTACAGCGCCCCGAACACGAGCACGAACGTGCCGATGACTTCCGAGATCACGTTCAGCGGCGCGTTCCGGACGGCCGGGCCGGTGCAGAACACCGCGAGCTTGGCGTCGTTGTCTTCGGTCAGGCTCCAGTGCGAGTGGTACTGCAACCAGACGAGCGTCGCCCCGAACATCGCCCCCAGCATCTGGGCGACGATGAATCCCGGTACGTCCGACCAGGGCAGTTTCTCGGCGACGGCCAGCCCGATCGTCACCGCCGGGTTGAGATGTCCCTTGCCGTATGTCGCCGTCGCGAATACGCCGACGAAGACCGCGATCGCCCAGCCCCATGTGATCACGATCCAGCCGCTGTTGTTCCCTTTCGTGCCCCGCAGCACGACGTTCGCGACGACGCCGTCGCCCAGTAAGACGAGAAGTGCGGTTCCGACGAACTCGGCGACGTAGGGTGTGGGCGTCATGGCGGCTCCCGGAAGTCAGGCGGCGAATCGAGGGGTCGCCGCAGAATAGCGAAAGCAACAGCGCATCGCCCGCGTCAGGAGGGAAATTTGGTTGAGGGTTGAGAGTGCTCGAGGCGGAGCCTTGTTTTCCGAGCTGCGCCGTCAGAGCCGCGACCGTCAGGGAGCGTTCATCAGCCTGGGTT
>JBAQZJ010000357.1:0-13172 GCA_049790855.1 Planctomycetaceae bacterium
TCGCAAGCCCGACGCGCCAGCGAGGGACTGCCGTCAGAAACGAACACTCTCGGAATCACCGAAGTCGACCGTCCCTGTTCATCAGAGTCGACCGCGCCGGCCGGTGTGAAGGTCAAGCCATTCCGCCTCGCGAAGCGGCCGGCGTGCGATCGGAAAGTGTCGGTCGACAAACGGTTCTCGTGCGAAATCAGGACTCGTCGATTTCAACAGCACGAGATCGGCGGGCCAGCGTCCGGCGATCCAGGCGGCGATGGAATCGCTCGTCACGTCCCACGAGGCCGGCAGCGGCTCGGCACCGGCGGCCTCCTCGGAGTTCAGAAACGCCTCGGCACACAGAATCGGCAGCCGCTGCATGCTCCAGGCGGCGGCGGCTTGCTCGCGGTCGGTGACGATCGTCGCCCCGGCAAGGCCGTCGGCCAGAAACGCTTCGCCAAGCCGCAACGACGTCAGCGCGAGCCGATGTGCCCGCCGTTCGCCAAGCCGATGAACGCGGTCCCATTCGCGAACCACGTCGGCCGGCGCCCCGCCGCCCGAGACGAGCAATGGCCGTCCCGGCTCGCCAGCCAGCAACGCCGTCAGCCGGTCGAACAGTTCCGGCCAGTCGAACAGACTGCCGCCGACTTTGTAGATATGGACGCGGCGATCGTCGGAAGGTGCGTCCATGGTCCGCGAAAACGCAAGCGACGCCCCCGGTTTCCCCAACCACCGACCACCTATCAACTACCACCTAATCAATGATCTTATTGAGCTCGTACTCGACGATTCCCGTCGCTCCGGCGGCTTTGAGGCGTGGGATGATCGAGCGCACGACCGACTCTTCGAGAATCGTGTTGACGGCGACCCAATCGGCGTCGGACAGCGACGAGACCGTCGGCTTCTGCAGGGCCGGCAGCACGCCGAGAACGTCGCCAAGCCCTTCCCGTCGCACGTTCATCATCAAGCCGACGCGGCCTTCGGCGGCAAGGACCGCCTTGAGCATCAGGGCGATGTTGCCGAGCTTTTCCCGCTTGAACTCGTCGGCCCAGGCGGCGCGGTTCGCGATCAGCCGGGTCGTGCTCTGGATGACCTCGTCGACGATCCGCAGATTGTTCGCCCGCAGGCTGCTGCCGGTCTCGGTGACTTCGACGATCGCATCGGCGAGGCGGGGCGGCTTGACCTCGGTCGCCCCCCAACTGAACTCGACCTTCGCCGTCACGCCGTGCTTCGCGAGATACTGCTGTGTCAGCCCGACGGCCTCGGTCGCGATTCGCTTGCCTTCGAGGTCTTCGACGCTTTGGACCGGCGAATCGTTCGGCACGCAGAGCACCCAGCGGACAGGCCGTCGGCTGACCTTGCTGAAAACCAACTCGCAGACCTCGACGACGTCGGCGTTCGTCTCCTGCACCCAGTCGAACCCCGTGATGCCGGCGTCGAGCACGCCTTCCGATACGTATCGCGCCATCTCCTGCGCACGGATGAGCAGGCACTCGATTTCGTCGTCGTCGATCGTCGGATAATACGAACGACTCGAAAAGTTGATCTTGTAGCCGGCGCGGCGGAACAGCTCGGCGGTCGCCTCCTGGAGGCTCCCGGCGGGCAGGCCGAGTTTGAGAATGCGGTCGGACATAGCGGAGGCCGGAAGTCAGAGAGAGTGGAGTGGGTCGAGCGCAGCGAGGCCCGCCTGCGCGGTCTGCTCGCTTCCGGAAGCACAAAAACCGTGAAGGCGGGCCTCGCTGCGCTCGACCCACCCTACGGGAACCAACTACGCCCCGACCGAGCGACGTTACAGTATCACGAACGAGACAGGCTCTCCACCGGGCGGGTTCGCCGGAACGGACCGCCCCGTTCGCCGGGCTTTCCCTGCCGGGACGGATGCTCTACGATCCGTGCCGATTCGAAACTGATCCCGCAGGCGCTCGGAGGGCTGACGCCCCCGCTCGCCTTTTCTCAACTCTTAACCCTCAACGCTCAACCGCATGGCACAGCAAGTCGCAACGAACGTCACCTGGCACGATCACAAGGTCTCGAAGGCCGACCGGGCGAAGAGCAACGGTCACAAGGGCGCCCTGCTCTGGTTCACCGGCCTGTCGGGATCGGGCAAAAGCACGATCGCCAACACCGTCGACCACATTCTGCACGAGCTGGGCAAGCACACGATGGTGCTTGACGGCGACAACATCCGCATGGGACTGAACAAGAACCTCGGCTTCAGCCCGGAGGACCGCACCGAGAACATCCGCCGGATCGGCGAAGTCGGCAAGCTGTTCGTCGAGGCCGGCGTCATCACGACGACCGCCTTCATTTCGCCCTACAAGGCCGACCGCGACCAGGTCCGCGCGATTCTCGCTCCCGGAGAGTTCGTCGAAATCCTCGTCCAGGCGAGCGTCGAGACCTGCGAAGGCCGCGACCCCAAGGGCCTCTACAAGAAGGCCCGCGCCGGCGAGATCAAGGAGTTCACCGGCATCAGCGCCCCCTACGAGTCGCCGGAAAAGCCGGAACTCGTCCTCGACAGTGACTCCAAGGGCATCGACGAACTGGCACAGGAAGTCGTCGAGTATTTGACGAAGAACGGCCACCTCGCCGCGTAAGCGTTTTCAGGTTGAGAGTTGACGGTTGAGAGTTGACGGTTGAGAGTTGACGGTTGAGGGACGAGAGAGGACGGAGCCGTCTCATCTCTCGTTCCTCAACCCTCGTCGCTCACCTTAATTCTCAAGATCCGACGATCTCATTCAACCCCTCGACGAGCCGGTCGAGTTCCTCCGGCGGAACGCGCCCGATATGCGCTCCGATCCGCTGGGTCGAAAGCGTGCGAATCTGGCCGATCTTTACCCACGAGCGTTTCGGCAGTTTCACGCCGGTCAGCTCGAGCGTGAGCGGGAAGCCGGCCTTTTGCGGCTGGCTGGTGATCGCCATCGCGATCACGGTGCCAGAGCGCGCGTTGAAGACGTCTTGGCTCAGGACCACGACGGGCCGTCGGCCACTCTGCTCGTGACCGCGTGTGGGATCGAGGTCGGCCCAGACGACATCGCCCCTCAATATCCGGGCCATGCGGCGAAGTCCTCGGCAAGCCCTTCGTCGGCAAGGTCTTGCTCCTCCTGCCGATCGAGCTTGGCGCACTCTCGTGCGAGTCGACCGTGCTCCATCCGGTCGAGCTTGTCGCGCAGCGCCTCCTGGACCGCTTGGCTGCGGTTGGGGAAGCGGTGCTGCTCGACGAGCCGGTCGAGCCGCACGAGCAGTTCCGGATCGATCGTGACGGCGATCTTGGCAGACGCCATGGAAAACCTCGTGGTATGATCATCCATCATACCGCCGATCCGGCATCGCGGGAAGACGTCTCGCAGCACGGCGATCTGCCCGACTCGACGCATTGCCGTCAGGGTTTGCAGCAACCGGCTTCAGACGATTCGCCCGCCTCGACGGGTGCGAGGATCTTACGGCACTTTTCGCGCGAAGTGATAACTCGTGATGTCCATCCGTTCGCGGAAGTAGAACCGGTGGGCGGCGAAGCGTTGGACGCCGGAGTCGAGGTGCAGTTGTTCGCAGCCTTGCCGGTCGGCCTCGGCGAGCAGCCAGTCGAACAGTCGCTCACCGTGACCTTGCGAGCGGGCGCGTTCGTCGGTGATCAGATCGTCGACGTAAAGGAACCGGCCCCAGGCGAGGTTCTCGATCACGCGGAAGCCGGCGACGGCGACCGGGCGGCCGTCGTGGTCGGCGTAGGCCAGCCGGTAGCCCGTCTCCATCTGCCGGCGGACACGCGGCAGGAACTCGTCGTCGAGCAGGTAGGGCCGCAACTGCGCCATCACGGAAAAACAGGCCGTGATCACCGCATCGGACGTGGCTTCCTGGACGGTCATGGCCGGTTTCATCGGGGTGGCACAGCCCATTCTACCGGCTGGACGCGCCGCACCGCATCGGGAATAAGAGGCTCTCCGGAAACCCTGATTCGCCGCGGATCAGGGTTTCCGGAGAGTCTCTCAGCGCACGAACCGGCGGATCAAAGGCTCCGGCTGAGAGAGGAGTCCCCCTCGCGCATCCGGTGACGCAATGGCCGTCGGCAACTTCCGCTATCTGTCCTGGTTCGCCGACGCGGCCAGCGCCTTGGTCGCGATCTATCTCGCGGTGCCGCTGTCGGTCGTGGTCTGGGAACTCGAAATCGACGAAGTTTTCGACGTCGCGCGAGAGCTGCTCAATCCCGAATTCGCGGGCGCCGTGCTGTTGTTCAACGGACCGGCGGCGCTGCTCGGCTTTCTCGCGGCTCGACTGTCGGGCCGCGGGAAGCCGGCGAGCATCGCGACGGCGTTCATCGCCGGCGGCACGGCCTTGTTGATCGGCCTCGGAACCGACCTGTCGTTCCTCTGGTGGCTGAACAATCTCTTCCGTGACTGAGGAGAAGGGCAGAGAATTTCCCCCACTTCCCCCGTCACCCGCTCCCCCTTCCCGCTAAACCGCCCCCGTCGGTCGACTCCGCAACTCGTCGCGGATCTCCGTCAGCAGTTTGATGTCGGCGGGAACTTCGGGGGCTTCCGGGGCGACTTCGGCCTTGCGTTCCATGCGGCGTTTGGCCTCGTTCATCAGCTTGATGACTCCAAAGATCGCGGCCGCGACGATCAGGAAGTCGAAGACCACCTGCAGGAACTTGCCGTAGGCCAGGACGACGGCCGGCGTCGTCACGTTGCCGTCCGCCCCCACCACGGCGTCCTTCAGCGTCCAGCCCATCTCGGAGAAGTTGATTCCGCCGATCATCAGGCCGAGGGGCGGCATGATGACGTCGGCCACCAGCGAGCTGACGATCTTGCCGAACGCCGCCCCGATGACGAGGCCGACTGCGAGGTCGACGACGTTGCCCTTCATCGCGAACTCTTTGAACTCTTGCAGCAGTTTCATCGTGGCGCCTTCGTGTGAGTTCGATGCGTGCTCGCCGCGGCGGCGCACCGCCGCAGCGTCCGTCCATTGAATTAGCGTCGTTCGTCGCCGAACGCCAGAGACAAAAAGCCCGGCTTCTTTCAAGAAGCCGGGCTTTTCTCGGGACGGTGGCCGCATGTTCCGTGCCAGGCGGCCTCAGCGAGCCGCTCACCAGACGCCGTACGCGCCTGTGCCGTAGTAGTACGGGTAATAGTTCCCGTAGTAGGCCGTCGGGTAGTAGCCCGTGAAATAGGGCGAAGCGGCGCCGTAGCCGTAATATGACGAGGCGCCGTAGTACGCCGTGTAGGGCCAGCCGTAGCCGTACATGCTCGCGAGCGTCGTGCCGGTCGAGACGTTATAGGCGAACGGGTAGCCGTAGTAGTTCCAGCCGTAGTTGTAGCCGTAAGGCCAGGCTGCCCCGTAGTAGCCGCCTGCCCGCGGGTAGCCGTAAGCGTGCGGGTACCCGTAAGCGTAGGGATAACCGAAGGAATACGGGTAGCCGTAGTAGGCGCTTGTTGACGCAGCAGGGATGCCGGCCGATCCGTAGTAATACGAGTAATAGGTCGGCGGAAACCAGTTATATGTCGGATAATAATATCCGAAGTACGTTTGATATGCGGCGGGGTAGTAGGGGTCGTAATAGTAGACGGGCTGGGCGATCGGCACGCTCACGTTGAAGGCGAGCTGGGCTTCGGCCGGCCGGTCGGCGGTCAGCCCGAAGCCGAACACGCACGCCGTCAGCAGCGATCTCAGAATGGTGCGCATCGTCGTTCCCCTGATTCTCGAGGTTAGTCTGAGGTGTTGACCGCGTTCGTGCCGGCCAGATCGTCGGCCGCGGCCCCGCACGGCAGTCGCTTTCGTTCTGGCAAGCAGGCGAGCCCGTTCTGGCAAGCAGGCGAGCCTGGGGAAATCGTAACGCTCGCCCGAATTGGCGACCGCAGGGCGAGCCGGAAGTCTCAGGGCAGGTTTTTCCCCAAGCCGGCATTGGTCCGGCCGGCGAGTTCAGCGTTTCGCCCGCCGTCCACGTTGGGCCGTAAACGACCAGCGCCGTCGCCATCGGGGGACTCCACGGAACCACGGCTCGAGATTTCGGGTCGTTTTCGCTGTGGAATGCGGCGAATCCGACCATTCGGCGAACGGCATGCCGGTTGCTCGTCATATAGGTCGGGGACGGTCCGCCGAGGCGGTTTCGTTTCCGACAACAGGAGTTCGTTCTCGTCGTTCTCTGGGGACGGATGAGCCGTTCGCGCCGAGCGTTCGCTGGTGCCGATGGCGGAAGACGACGGTACCGAAGAATCGTGCCACCGAGTCGATGACCGAATCGGAAGGTCCATCATGAGGATCACACGAGGCTTCAGACGATTGCGCTTGCGAGTCGAGACGAAGAACTGCGTGCTTCGCCGAAGCGAGCTCGAGGCCATCGAAGAGGGTCTGGGGGCGCTGGAATCGGCGACGGCGTCGTTTCCGTTCGCCGACCTGACGGTGACGACGTCGTATCGATCGCGCCGCGACGAGTATCATATTAAGACGCGGCTGGCGCTGCCCGGCCGGGTGATTTTCACCGGCGAGCACGATACGGTCGCCTTGCCCGCCTACGAACGCTGTCTGCGCAAGCTCGTTCATAAGGCCGACGCTTACCTTCAGCAATTGAATCGCAATCGTCCGCCCGGCGTGTCGCCAGGCCGACCGTTATCGACGGCGACGGCGCCGAATCTTGCCGATCGAACCGCGGTGTCGCGGCAACGGCAGCGCTTGAAGCAGGCCTGCGACGATCGGGACTATCATGCGTTCCGGCAGGAGTTGGCCGATTTCGACGAGCTTATCCGTCGACGCGTCGGTCATTGGGTTCGGCGCTATTCCGACGTCGACGCCGCGTTCGTCGACGCAACGGTCCTCGCTGATGAGGAGCTTCCGCTCGACGATCTCGTCGAGGAGATCTCGCTCACGGCGTTCGAACGGTATCCATCGAAGCCCCAGGCGATGCGGACCGGCGACTGGCTCGAAAGCCTGATCGACCCGGCGATGCGCAGCTTTCTCAGCCATCCCGACGAAGAGCTCGAGGCGATCAGCTTCGCGCGCACCTTGCACGAGATGCATGACGACCGGTTCCGCGGCGATGCGGAGGGCGCCGAGTTCGGGTCGCCCCGCGATCGCGACGACCCATCGCGCGACGGCGACCTCTTCCGCCGACCTCGCTGAACGGCAGGACTCGGAGCGCCGCAGAGGACGAGCGACCGCGCGAGGCCGGCACTATTCGTTCGGCGTCGTGCGTCGGACCATCGCCTGGTAGTACCACCACGTCCCCGCGCCGTAGGTTGCGACGGCGACGCCTCCGGTGGGAAGCCAACCTTGGGCGATCAGGGCGTTGACGTCTTGCTCCAGCGCCTGTGCGCCGGAGGTTTCAACGAGCCGGTATTCCATCGTCGCCGATTTCGTTCTCGCGGGTCGGGGTCGCGGCGACTTCCGCTTCGCGGAAGCGCTCGCGGTAAAGCCAGCGTTCCCACCAGCGGGCGGGCCGCAGGTTCGGGTCGTCGGCACGGACGACGTGCTCTTTGCCGCGGCGGGTGCGCATCCGCAGCCGGTTGTCGTCCAGCACATCCGTGACGATCCAGAACTTGTCGACGATGTAGCTGTAGCCTTCGCCGTGTCGGGCGGGAGCGACGGCGGTCGCACGCGGTCCGGGTGACGTGCCGAACTTCGTTTTGCGGTAGACCATCCGGTCACCGGCCTTCGCCTTAGCGTTCATGCAGGAATCCCTTCGATCGCAATCTCGCAGTTCAAACGCCGCTCGGCAGCGCGCCGTGCATTGAGGCTTCCGACCTGTGCCGTACAATCCTGCCTTCTTCACGGGATCTTCACAATCCAGAGCGCGATCTTCGAGAAGCGGCACTTGTGGACGCGGCAGACCTGATGGAAATGTTGTTCGGGCTGGTCGGCGGGCTGGGGCTGTTCCTGCTCGGCATGAAGAGCATGTCGGACGGCATGCAGGCCGTCGCCGGAGCCGGGCTGCGGAAAATGATCGGCGCGGTGACCGACAACCGGCTGCTGGCGACGGCGGTGGGAACGGGCGTCACCTGCATCGTGCAGTCGAGCTCGGTCACGACGGTCATGGTGGTCGGTTTCGTCAACAGCGGCGTGATGGCGCTGTCACAGGCCGTCGGCGTGATCATGGGCGCCAACATCGGCACGACGATCACGGGCTGGATTCTCGTGCTGAACGTCGGCATCTACGGTCTGCCGATGCTCGGACTGGCGGCCTTCGTCTACCTGTTCGCCCGCCGCGACCGGTTGCGTTACTGGGCGCTGGCGCTGATGGGCATCGGGATGATCTTCTTCGGCCTGGAGCTGATGAAGGAGGCCTGCGCCCGCATCGAGGACATGCCCGACTTCGCAAGCTGGTTTCAACAGTTCCAGGCGACGAACCACTGGGGCGTGATTCGCTGCATCTTCGTGGGCTGCGTGGTGACGATGGTCGTGCAATCGTCGTCGGCGACGCTCGGCATCACGATCTCGCTGGCCTTTCAGGGCGTCATCTCGTATCCGACGGCGGCGGCACTCGTGCTGGGCGAGAACATCGGCACGACGATCACGGCGCTACTCGCGTCGCTGGGAGCCACGACGAACGCCCGGAGGGCCGCCTACTTTCACGTCATGTTCAATACGATCGGCGTGTGCTGGGTCACGACGATCTTCTTCCCTTACATCGAGCTGATTCAGTGGCTCGTCGTCGGCGACGTCACCGAGTCGGCCGTGGTCGACGGGTCCAACGTCTTCCCGCGGACGACCGCGGCGATCGCCGCGACGCACAGCGTCTTCAACGTCGCGAACACGCTGCTGTTCCTGCCGTTTGCCGGGCTTTGCGTGCGGCTGCTGGAGCGACTGGTCCCGGCGAAGCCGTTCAAAGAGAAGCCGCACCTGACCGATCTCGACGTCCGCATGCTGGAATCGCCGTCGCTGGCGATCGAGCAGTCGCGGAAAGAGATCCTCAAGATGGGCGACAGTTGTCGCAAGATGGCCGACTGGCTCCGCGAGCTGATCGAACGGGACGAACCCGATCCGGACCTGGCCGACCGTCTCCGCCGGCGGGAAGAAGTGCTCGACCGTATGCAGGACGAGGTCGCCGTCTTCGTGACCGACCTGCTCTCGGGCAACGTGCCGCATTCGGTGGCCGAGGAGGCCCGCGAGCAGCTTCGTTTGGCGCACGAATACGAAGCGATCGGCGATGCCTTCGCCGACCTGCTGAAGACCGATCGGAAACTCCGTGAATCGGGCCTGCGGTTCACCGAGCGTCAGCGAACCGGCCTATTGTCGCTGCACGACGCACTCGCCGAATACCTGCGAGCCGTGAACGAAGCGACCGCCGACCAAGACCGGGCCGCGGTCGCGAAGCTGCAAGCCGTCCGCAAGCACCTGCGGGCCGAGATCAAGCGGCTGCGGCGCGAGCACCTGGAAGACCTGTCGACCGCGTCGGTCGCCCCGCAGGTCGGCGTGCGGTTCCTGGGAGCCCTCGCCGCTTACAGCCGCGCCCGCGACCACTGCCAGAACATCATCGAGGCGATCGCGCGGGAAAAGTGACGCGGCGTCGTCTGGGCGCCGTCGGAGATCAGCGCGTCGTCGCGGCCGGTTGAAAGTCGTCGGCCGCCGACAGTTCGGGCAGCGGCTCGATCACGCCGAACGAGCCGCGGACCGTCGTGGCGACGCCCTCGGCGGCGCTGACTTCGGCGATCATCTCGGCTTCACCGATCGCCGCGCCCGTGACGTGCAGCTCGGCCTGTTTCTTCTCGCCGGGGGCCAGCGAATCGAACGCCGATTCGATCGACCGGCCCTGCGGGTGCTGCAGCGATTCCGGCAGCAGGCTGCGAACGACGACGCCGGTCAGCGGCGCCGTGCCCGTGTTCGTCACGTCGAAGCGGATGACGCAACCGGACCCCTCGCGGACCCACTCGGGCGTCGTCATCACGATCTTGACGCGACGGAACGCCGCGACCGCCGGCAGAACTTCGACGGGCCGTTCTTCGACGATGGGTTCATCGGCGACGATGGGATCGTCGGCCGGCGGCTCTTCGATGTAAGGTTCGTCGACGGGCGGCGCTTCGATGACCGGCTCTTCGGCCTGGACGAGCGTGACGGCCGAGAAGGTGGCGATGGGGCGGACGGCCGCCGCGGTGGCGATTTCGTCGGCCGACATCGGATAGACGGCGACGCTCAATCGTCGTTCTTCGCGCGGTTCCAACCCGTCGAGCCGCCACGTCAGAACGCCGTTCGCGTAGGAGGCGGGCGGATAGGCGTCGGCGACGCGGTGCGGCTCGGCGACTCGTTCTTCGACGACGAGGCCGGCGACGGCCTCGTCTCCGTGGTTCGTGACGATCAGGTCGTACCAGAGCATCTCGCCGGTTTGGGCCGCGTCGGGCTGCGTCTTGCGGATCGTCACGCCGATGTGCCGGGTCGCCGGAGTGAACCGGTCGCCGCTTGCCGACGGTTGCGGCAGCGGTGTCTCGCTCGGCGGTGCGACGTTCGATTCGCGATAGGCCGCAGGCACGACCGGCTGCCGGTCGATCTCGTCGCGAGGCAGCGAGAGCAGCCACGCATCGTCCGGAAAGCTCGCCAGGTCGGGCAAGGACGCGCTCGATTCGACGAGAAACTCTTCGGCATCGTCCGGCAGGTTGAAGCGGGCGACGTCGGGCGGCAGATGAGTTCGCGCGACGTCGATTTCAAGCTCGGCATCCGCAGGAGGCTCGTCCGTCAGGTCGACGGGAGCCTGTCCGAACGGGTCGTTGAAATCGTCGGCCGGCGGTTCGGTCTGCGCCGGCGCCGGATCGGCCGGCGCGAACGGATCGGGCAACCCGCCGAAGGGGTCGTCGGACGGTTCGGCCTGTGCGAGTTGCATCGGCGGCCGGTGGGCGACGTGCGGGTCGGCGGCCGTCGCGCGATTCGCCGTGCCCGGCAGTCCGCCGGCCTGCAGCACCATCAAGAGAATCATACCGACGGTGCCCGTGACGGTCGCCGTCGTCCAGAGTGCTTCCTGCGGACTGCGGAACCGTCCGACAAAGCCGGTGAAGAACTCGGCCAAGCCGTCGCGAATTCCCAGCAGACCGGCGTGCGTCGCACCGCCGAGCGATTGCATTCCCCGACCGATCGCGTTCACACCGAGCGCCGTGCCAAGCGCCGAAGCGCCGAACAGGCCGACCAGCCCCGTCAGCAGCGTGCCGACCAGCCCGAACAGTCCCAGCACGACGACGCCCAGCGTGCCCACGAGGCCGCCGGCGAGACCGCGACCGAGGCCGGCGATCGCGCGTTCCAGTCCGCCGTCATTGAGCCATGCCAGGAACGCCGCGAAGGCGTCGTGCGTTCGTTCCAGCGGGCGGATCGGGTTGAGCGTCGTCGGACGGATCAATTGGACATCTCGCGAAAACACTTCCTGCGGGTAGTAGACGACCCGCGGGGGCATCTGCCGCAGGTCGAACCAGGTGCGGTACCAGCAGTGGCCGAGCCACATCTGCCCGAGCCGCGGCAGGTCGGCGGCCCACAGCAGCGGCGACTTGCGGTCGCCGGGCGACTGCACGCTCCGTCGGCCGTACTGCAAAAGATCTTTGAGCCACTTGCGAATGGGATGCGACACGACCGACCTACATCCTTGCGGCCACACGGGCGGGTCCGAGGTCGGCGGTCTAGCAGATTGCGACCAGCAGTGGAAGACGGGTCGTTCGCGCGCTCACGATCGGCGAGGTGCTATAATCACGGCATGGAACACGTCATCGCCGAGCACATCGAAATCACACCAGGTGTCTGCGGCGGCCGACCGCGGATCGCAGGACACCGCATTCGCGTTCAAGACGTCGTGGTCTTGCACGAGCATCTCGGCCGAACACCCGACGAGATCGCCGTGAGCTATCCGGGTGTGTCGCTTGCCGACATCTATGCAGCACTCGCCTACTACTTCGATCATCGCGACGAAATCCGTCGCCAGATGGCCGAAGACGATGCATTCGTCGAAGAACAGAAGTCGAAGACGCCCTCGCTGCTCGCGGAAAAACTCGCTCGGCGAGGCCGCGTGTGATTCGGTTCCATCTCGACGAAAACGTCGACATTGCCGTCGCCGAAGCCTTGGCGGAACGCGGCTACGATGTGACCACGGCGGTTTCCGCAGGTCTCCGAGGTGCGGATGACGAGGAGCACCTCGCATTTGCACTTCGGGAAGAGAGAGTCCTCTTCACGCATGATCCTGATTTTCTCAGGCTGCATGCCGGTGGCGCCGAACACGCAGGAATCGCCTTCTGCCGCCAAAAGGACCGAACAGTCGGCGCGATGATCCGTCTGCTGTCGCTGGCAGCCGAATGTCTTTCACCGGAGGAGATGCAAAGCCGCGTCGAGTACCTGTGACGCCTCCTATAACTCCATCGACGCCGCCCGGATCACCGCGCCGCCCGTCGAGTTCAGGCTGGCGACGTAGCCAAGGAAGCGAGCCGGGTAGCCGGGTTGGATTTCGGCGATGCGGTCGGCGAGCGCGGGCGGATGCGACGAGTCGCGAAGGTCGGCGACGTACGACAGCAGCGCCTGCCGCGTGTCGGGCGACGTGTGCAGCATGTAGTGCACCCAGGCCCACGACTCCTGATAGTCGATCCGCCGCATCTCCGAGAACTCTTCCAACTCCTCGAGCCGCTTGATGTCGGGTTGCCAGCCGTTGGCGACGGCGACGGCCAACTGGTGCGGGTAGTCGCCGTTCATCCCGCCGGGCGTCGAGCCGGGCACTTCGAAGTATTCGGCCAGCCCTTCGTCGAGCCACAACGGCACGGCGGTCAAGCTCGCGTGCAGAATGCCGTGCGTATATTCGTGCCGCAGGTCTTCCTGAATGCGATCGCCCCAGTAGGTGTAGACCGCCAGCTCCTTCTTCGTGCCGACGAAGTAGGCCCGTCGCGGCGGCAGGTCGGGGTGGATGCCGTCAAGGTAGCGCCGGTAGGTGTCTTCGTTTGAGAACAGGTAGACGACGACGTCCTGCCGGGGCTTGGGCAGGTCGAGCGACGTGACGACCTGCTCGCGAAGCTGGATGAGATCTTCGACGACCGGGTCGTCCTTCGGCAGCTTGAAGTCGCTGACCAGCACCAGGTTCGCCGCCCGGACGGTGTGCTTCGCCGGCAGCGAGACGACCGGCGGCGGCTTGTCGATCGACCGACAGCCGGACACGATCGCCACCGTCAGCAGCAGCGCCGTCGCGATCCAAAGACTAAGCGGTCTACCTGCTGAAATGTGCCGCGTCCCGGTGATTTCCAAGAGCGTCCCGCCACAGCCTCCCC
>JBAQZJ010000358.1:0-6150 GCA_049790855.1 Planctomycetaceae bacterium
GCGAAAGGCGACAAAAGGGCGACGCATCAGCGCAGAGTCTCGACCGGCTCGAACGGCGGATAGTTCGCGAGGCCCGCGGCGATCTCCTCGCGGGCCATCGCCGCCGGGTCGTTGCGTTCGAGCATCCTCCGCGCCGACTGCGCCGCCACTGCCGCGGCGATTTCGCTGCCGCCCGCCGAGAGCGTTTCCGCGAGCGACAACAGGCTGCGGGCCGTGATGGTATCCGGCAGGCCGGCCTCGCGGCACGCCGCGATGCGGTCACGGGCCGCCGTCGCGGCCTCGTCGTGCCGCCCGAGCGCCGTCAAAAGCTCTGTACGCTGCTCCTGGCTGTCGTAGCGATCGCTTGGCCTCGCCGCGGCCGCCAGGGCGATGTCGCTCGCGACGATCGCTTCCTCCCGTCGATCCGAGTATTGTAGCACCTGCGCCTTGCGGTCGAGCGCGCTCCAGCGCCATTTCGGAATGTTGACATAGGTTTCTGCAAGTTCGTCAAGCCGCTTCAGGCCTTCCTCCTGCCGCCCGGCGAGATAGACGAGCTGGGCACGAAAGATTTCTTTCGCCGGGCGTTCGTGCGGATCGTCGCCTTCCAGCATCTCATCGAGGGCTTCGACGGCGCGCGCGTACGAGCCTTCCGTCCACAGATAAATCGCCTTGCGCTCCAGCAGCCAGTCGCGACGCGATTCCGGCAGGTCCGAGACGGTGAGCGCCTCGTCGAGCACCGCCACGGCAAGCTTCGAGTCGATGTTCTCGCCTGCCCGCTCGACGATCCGCCGTTTGATCTCCTCCTGAAACAGCCGGTCGGCCTCGGCGTTGAGCATGTTTCGATACCGTCGACGAACATCCTCATCGTTCGTTGCGGCGACGATCGACTCGATCTCCGGACGATAGAGCTGCGCGAGCACTTCCGCATCCAGTGGCAAGGCCGCGAGCGCTTTGTCGAGCAGCTTCGCCTGTTTGGCCGGTTTTGCGGTCGCCGCGGTCGCGAACAGCTCGTCCCGTCGTTGTCTGGCCGTCCGTGCGTCATCAAGCATGCGAAGAACCGCCTTCGGCCCATCGGGTTGATGACCCACGATCATGCCATAGGGTCGCAGTTCGACATCGGCGAGCACCAGGCTCGGATAGCCGACGACTCCCCAGCGATCTTTCTGCTCGACATTCCGCTTCAGGTTCTCTTCGCCGAGTTCCGCGGCGTCCACCGGAATATCGAGCTTCACGAGCACGTAGTTCTCTTCGGCCTGTGCGAACTTGTCGGTGTCGAGGACGACGCGTTCCAGCACGCGGCACCAGGCGCAGCCGTCGCTGCTGGTGAAGTAAACGAGCAGATCCTTGCCCTGCTCTTTCGCGTCCTGCCGAGCCTGCTCCAGGTCGGTCTTCCACTCCACGGCGACGGCGGGAGCCGCGAGAAGGAGCGTCAGTCCGGCGAGGCACGTTCCGCAGAGTCGTCGAAGCATGATCGATTTCCTGTCGGTCGGATCCTGTCGAAAGCGTCCGGAAAGCATCGCGGATGAACGCAGATGGAACACGGATTGACGCCGATCCTGATCACGACGTCGCTCGAAAACGATCCGCGAGCATCCGCGTCTCATCTGCGAGTTCTTGCGAACGTCGTCAGACCATCCCCCTGCACTTTCGGGTGGTAGGCTCGGGAGCCTTTCACCGACAAGATGCCGCCGATCGACGCCGGTGCGCACGTCCGCTTGATTCGCAAGCGCCGATATCGCCTAATCCGGTTCGATTCGAGTGATTCGTTGGCTCTTTGAACGGTTCGAAATGGACCTCAAGCACTACATTCGCGACGTTCCCGACTTTCCCAAGCCGGGGATCCTGTTTCGCGACATCACGCCCTTGCTGGCGAACCCGCAGGCATTCGGACATGCGATCGACCGGTTCGCCGAGCATTTCGGCGACAAGGGCGTGACGGCGATCGTCGCGGCGGAGGCGCGGGGGTTCATCTTCGCGGCGCCGCTGGCGCTCAAGCTGGGGGCGGCGTTCGTGCCGGTCCGCAAGCCGGGCAAACTGCCGCGGCAGACGCACAGCTTCACCTACGACCTCGAATACGGTAGCGACACGCTGCACATGCACACCGACGACGTCGGCCCCGGCGACCGCGTGCTGCTCGTCGACGACCTGCTCGCCACCGGCGGCACGATCGACGCCTGTGCGAAAATCGCCGAACGCACCGGCGCCACCGTCGCCGGCTGTGCGTTTCTGATCGAGCTCGACTTCCTGAAAGGCCGCGAAAAGCTGAGCGGCTACGACATCTGCACGTTGATTCATTATTGAAAGAGGAGATCAGGAGTCAGGAGACAGGAGTTCAGAATCTTTCTCGCCATCCGTCATGCCCACCCCCGCCGACATCGTCGCCCGTTGCGAACAGGTCATGGCTCATGCGTGGATGGTCCGCACGTTCGTGAAGCACAGCGAGGAGGCCGAGGAGTTTCCCGAGTTGATGCAATTGGCCCGGATCGTGTTCGACGTCGCGCGGGCTTTGGAAACCCGTCTTGACGACCCGACCGGGTATTTTCGTATGCTTCGCAAGAAAATCGGCCGGCTGGGCCGGGCCGCGGACGCCTTTCGGGTCGAGGCGCCCGAGGCGTCGGGCCACATGAACTTCAAGCAGGCGGTGGTCTCGATGGACGCCTGCGTCGCCGAACTGCGAGAACTGCTCGCGGCCGGCGAGGCGGCACTCGCCCGACCGTCGGACGAGGAAGAGTGATGTTAGCCGCGGGCCTCGGCCCGCGTTCACGGCCGGGGGGCCGTCGAGACGTCGATGCCCTCGCGCCGCAGGCGACTGGCAACGCTCCGTTTGGTCGGATCGCCGACCGGGCAGGAGATCGACGGATACGACGACACCGGCATGGACGCCCCGCTCGAACCGAATGAGGCCGGCCGCGATGCGGCCCGCTCGCGGACTGCGCCGGCGTTCTGTCAGCCGAAACCCGTCTCGCCGCGACCGTATCAATCGCTCGAGCCGGTCGTCTTGCCGCCTCCTGTCGATCCCGAAGACGAGTTTCCCGTCGACGAGCCGCCGCGCCCGGTTCGCTGGCGCGACGCGCTGGCCCGTGCCCGCTCACCGCAAGTTGCATCGAAGTCGGCCACTCACGCGGCCCGTCGGCCACCGACCCCCGCTCGATCCGAACCGCCGATGGCCGCGCATGCTTCCCTGTACGACGACCCACCGATGGCGCGGCGGACTCCTCCGCCCGCCTATTCACCTCCTCCTGCGCCGCCTGCCCTCGACCTGCGCCCCATCTGGGACGACGACGTCGCCGAACGCGATGATGAAGCGTCAAATGCGACCGGCCCGGCGTGGACCGCCCTGGGTCGCGGCGTCGCGCTGCTGTTGGGAACGCTGTTGGCCGTCGATCTGTTCGCGACTGGCGGATTACCTGCCGACGGACCATGGTGGCTCGACATGCGGCCTCTGCCCGAGGCCGTCTCCGCGGCATTGCTCGGGTTGAGTGCCGCGGTTTTGATCGCGTTCGCCGCACGCCCTGCCTTGCCCGGCCCGATCCGCACGATCGCGATGCTGTGCGTCGGCCTGCTGATCGTCGTCGCGCTCAAGAACGCGACGGTCTATTACGGCCTGATCCAGCGCGGCGACCTGCATGCCGGGCCGCCGGTCGCCTTCTCGCTGCATATCGCCGGCTGCCTGGGAGTCGTGCTGCTTTCCCTGCGTGCCGCCGCGGGACCGACGGGCGTTCGCGGGTCGCTGCTGGTGCTGGTCGGATTCAACGCGGCACTCGTCACGTTGCCGATCGCACAAATCGCCTGCACCGGGCCGATCGACGCCCGAAGACCGGCATCGGCGGCGGTCGTCTGGGCACCGCGTCCGTTCGAGCACGAGCCCGAACAACGACTCGATGCCCGCCTCAAGACGGCCGTGGAACTTCACCAATCCGGCCTGGCGGGAAAGGTGATTCTCGCCGGCAACCCGAGCGGCGAGCGGCTGGAACGCCTCCATCAGATCGCTCACGAAGCGGGCGTGCCTGAATCGGCGATCGAAGTGCTGCCCGCGAGAGACGATCGGGCGACGTTCGAGCAGTTGCAGACTCGCTTTCCGGTGGAGAACGGCGTCACGCCGGCCTTGCTCGCCGTCAGCGACTTCGACCACCTGCCGCGGATCGTCACCGCCGCCCGTCACGCCGGGCTGCCGCTGTCCCCGGTCCCTGCATCGACGGAACGCCCCGACCGCACGGTTCTGCTGCGCGAGACGGTCGAACTGTGGCGTTGTTACTTCCGCCGGTGATGCGGCAACACCCGACGGCGCGCGAGTTTCACTTCGCCGCGTAGGTTTCGGCGCCTGGCGAATTTTCTGCGCGAACTGCGCGAACGGCCGCATAATGAATGCTGGCGGCATGCGTCGGTCACGTCGTCGCCTCGGTATGTTCTTTGAGGAGAGAACGTCGATGAACGCCAACGAGCTTGTGAAATGTCTGGTCAGGTCGTCCCGCTATCGCGCGATTCAGGAAAGCGTCGCGGCCGTGATCGTCATGGTCGCGTTTACCGCGTTCCTGCAGCAAAGCGAGCCGGGTTCTCTGCGATTTTACGGCTGTCTCCTGATTCTGATCGCCACCGGCTTCATCGTCGGCGTGGTGTGCTCGTTCGCGTTGAGCGACCGGCTGTTGCGTTCTCACCCGGCGACCGAATCTGATTTCTGGCGCGAGGCGTTCCATTCGCAAGCGCGCCTGTTGCGGCTGGTTCCGTTCTGGTATCTGGCGCCGCTACTACCTGGCATGATCTTGTTCACCGCTCCGACATCTCGCGTCGATCTGTACCCGTTCCTGATCGTCGCCGGCATCGTGGGAGCGGTGTTCGCCGCAATCGCGTGGCTGAACCGCAGGGCGGCCGCCAAGATCGACGAGCAAGCCGCACAGCTTGGGTTTTAGGCCCGTCGTGGTGCGTCTCGTCCAATTCGGTGGGTGGCCTGCCTTCGCCGCAGGCGTAGACAGGCTTCGCGCCGCCATGCCTACGGCCTATCGGTCGAAGGCATGCCACCCACGATGTCAGACCAGACGCTGTACTACTGGAGCGACCGTCCTCAAAGGGTGGTCGATCGCAGCGCCGGGCAGAACCACGGATCTCGCGGATTGACGCGGATGGAATCAGCGTGACATGCGGGAATCAAAGATTTTGAACGACGACGCGCCAACGCCTGGTGCTAGATCCGCGACATCCGTGTTCATCCGTGAAATCCGTGGTTCCTTTCTGCCGGATGTGCGACCCACATCTTTAGGGTTGTCGCTCTATTCCTTGACTTCGCCAGCGAGCCGCCGGAACCCTCTTGGAGAGATCGCCCCGTCCGTGGTATAGGGTCGCCCGAGGAGCCTGCCTTCCAATGAAGGCTCCCGACGCCGTTCCCCCGCCGGCAGCATGGAACCGGACGTGCGGACTGCAGCCGTTTTCAATCTCTGCCGAGTTTTGCGAAGGATTGCCCCGATGTCACGTTTTGCTTCGCTGTTCGCCACCGGACTCCTTGTGGTGACCGGAACGGCGTCTGCCCAACATCACTACGATCATTATGAAGGGCGCTACGATCGGAGAGGCGCCCGTTACGACGACTATCGCAGCCACAGTATTTACCATCCGAGTCCGTCGACGTATCAGCCGCCGCGCACGAACTACGTTCAGCCGCAGTCGTACTACCCGCAGCCGAGCTATTCCGATCCGTACGGAGGCAGCTCGCACTCTTACGCCCCCGTCGTCACCAGCAGGCCGAGCTATCGCGGAACCTACGGCGGTTACTCGCACGTCGACGATCTCGCCGTCCAGCTCGAAGACCGGGCGAACGACATGTGCCTCGAGATGTACGACAACTACCAGCACAATCCCGGCTATAAAGCGACCTATCGCGAGGCCTACCAGATTCTGCAGAAGGCCAAGTACATCCACGGCCTCGAACACGCCGGAAACCGCGATCGAATCCGCCAGGCGGTCGTGGAACTCGACTCGCTGTTTCATCACGTCCAGGACGACGTCCGCAACTGGTCGCGACACAGCCACTACTACAGCAACGCGGGTGGACTGCCGTCGAAAACGGCCGCCGTCGAAGACACGCTCCACCACCTGATGAACGACGTCGGCGTGAAGACGCAGTTCGGCCGGTAGTTCGACGTGTCGCGTCGCAGTGAAAAAACAGAGCGCCGACCCGCA
>JBAQZJ010000359.1:0-2509 GCA_049790855.1 Planctomycetaceae bacterium
TCACCGCAGCGTCCGGAGGCGAAGGGCTGGATGCGGTCCGCCGGACCACGCCCGACGTCGTCGTGCTCGACATCAATCTGCCCGATCAGAACGGCCTGGAGGTCTTTCGGCAGATTCACGAATACGACGCGCGGATTCCGGTCATCTTCATCACCGGTCACGGCACGACCGAGACCGCGATCGAAGCGATGAAGCGGGGGGCGTTCGACTATCTCCTCAAGCCGCTGGAACTGCCGGTCCTCGAAGAGCTGATCGGTCGGGCGTTCGAGATCAGCCGGCTGATGCGGGTTCCCGCGCGGCTGGAAGCGGACGTTCCCGAAAGCGGCGCCGACGTGCTCGTCGGGCGTTGCCCGCAGATGCAGGAGGTCTACAAGACGATCGGGCGGGTGGCGCCGCAGGACGTCACCGTGCTGATTCTGGGAGAGACCGGCACTGGTAAAGAGCTGATCGCCCGCGCCGTCTATCAGCACAGCCGCCGCTCCGCCGCTCCGTTTCTCGCCGTCAACTGCGCCGCCATTCCCGAAGCGCTGCTCGAAAGCGAACTGTTCGGCCACGAGAAAGGAGCGTTCACCGGCGCCGATCGTCGCCGCATCGGCAAGTTCGAGCAATGCTCGGGAGGCACGCTGTTTCTCGACGAGATCGGCGACATGACCCCGCTGACGCAGGCGAAGATCCTGCGGGTGCTGCAGGACCAGCAGTTCGAGCGGGTCGGTGGAAACGAGTCGATCCGCACCGACGTCCGGATCATCGCCGCCACGAACCGCGACCTCAAACGCCTGATCGCCGAAGAGCGATTCCGCAGCGATCTGTTCTACCGGCTCAGCGTCTTCACGATCGGGCTGCCCCCGCTCCGCGAGCGGGGCGACGATCTCGAACTGCTGGCGCGGCACTTCCTGCGACGGTTCGCACGCGACCTCGGCAAAGACGTCAACGGCCTGAGCGACGACGCCCTCGCAGCGCTGCGCCGCTACTCGTGGCCGGGCAACCTCCGCGAACTCCAAAGCGTCATCAAACAGTCGCTGCTGCACGCGTCCGGCCCGGTCCTGCTCAGAGAGTTTCTGCCGGCAGTTTTCGACGAAGGCGACGAGCCACAGACCTCGTCGATCACGGCATCGGACCTGTCGGCGATCGACGGCTATCTCGACGAGCAGTTCAAGGCCGGGGCGAGCGAGCTGTTCACCTCGACGGTGCGGTCGGTCAAGCACCGGTTGCTGACCCGCGCCCTCGAACTGACGGGCGGAAATCAACTCCAGGCGGCCCGGTTGCTCGGCGTGTCGAGAAGCACGCTGCGGAACGAACTGAAGTCGCTGGGCATCACCGTCGAGCGCTCGGTTTCGGGTCGGACGCGACCGGCGTCGGACGAGAGCGCCGACTGAGAGCCTCTGAATGCTTTGTCACGGCCGACGGCTGGCCACCCGGAGCGGAGGCCGTCGCATCGGTGGTCATCGCTGGCCAAGTGGCCGGAATCGGCCACCCGCCGGACACCGGTCTGCATGATCTTGTGCGATCTTCGCAGGAAACGCTGCGAAGTCTGTCCGGCACGCTTTCTGCTCTCTTCTTATTGCGCTCTGGTGAGCGAGAGGGTCGCACCGACTCACGTCCGGTCAGTGCGGCCTTTTGCAGGGACGGAGGTTTCACAGGAAAAGGAATGTCGTGACGACCGCAACGCTGCTGTTGACCGACCGAGACCGCCATCAGCTTCAGAGACTGATCGACGTCTCGCGACCTTACGCTTACGGCAACCTGTCCGACATCGAAGCCTTGCAGCAGGAACTGCGGCAGGCGGAGATCGTCGCCAACGGCACGCTGCCGGAAGACGTCGTCGCGATGAACTCCGAGGTGCGGCTGCACGACCTCGAATCGGGTGACGAAGAGACGGTCCAGCTCGTGTTTCCGGCACTGGCCGATGCCGGGCACGGCAGACTCTCGGTGCTGACTGCTGCCGGTGCGGCGGTTCTTGGCGGACGGGTCGGCGACGTGGTCACCTGGCCCGATGCGTCGGGCATCCGGCGACTTCGAATCGAAGAAGTGCTGTCACCGGCCGCGAGACGGCTTCACACGGTCTGACGACGACGGACGACGCGGGCCGAATCGGACACGACTCATTTCCGAAAGACTTCTCAAGCTCCGAAGATCCGACATGCCGAAGATTGCCGAACGAAAGCCCCGCGCCATTGCCGTCGACCTGAAGTGTCGCAACGAGGCGGTCACGCTGACGCTGCGGCACGGAGAGCGTGCCGCAGGCTTCCAGCCGATGGGCAAAAGCTGGCGAACGCTCCGCCGGGGCGACACCGTGCGCGGACCCGGCGGCTACGACTACACGGTCGAACGGTTGACCCTCCGCGAAGCCGAGCCCCCGCTCGAAGCACCCGTCGAGATCGAATCGGTGGCCGCCTGGGTCGCGACAGGCCTGCGGCGATAACGATCGGAAAACCCGATCGTTCCGGGGGAACTCAGCGCGATCTGACAGGTCTCCCCTCTCCTTGGGGAGAGGGGCCGGGGGTGAGGG
>JBAQZJ010000360.1:0-5960 GCA_049790855.1 Planctomycetaceae bacterium
AGGTTGCCCGCGAATGACGCGAATCAAGGAAGCAAGCATGTTTCGCTTCAAGATGCCGAGGCGCCAAGAGACACGATGTGCCGATGCTTCTCCGAGCGCTTTTCAGCTTCCCCACGTCGAGGAACGCTCCCGGACGGTCGCGGCTCTGACGGTCGGCCGAAAACCCATCGTCGCGAAGCACCGTAGCAAGAGATCGGCCATGAAACTCGTCCTTGCCTTGATTGCGGCAGCGTTCGCCGGTTTCACGTCGGCCGCCGATCCACCGGTGCCGAGTCACCTCGTCTTTCCGGCCTCGACGCCGCTGCACGAGATTTTGTTCGGCGACGAAGACGTCTTCGTCGCCGTCAACGGCAAGGCGAAGCTTGATTCCGACGCGCTGAGGAAGGAGCTGAAACCGCTCGCCGGCGAGGGAAAGCGGGTCCAGTTCCAGGTCGTTGTGGAACACTCCACCCCTGACGAAAAGGAGATCGCCGAGCGGTTGCACAAGGAGCTGGCTCTCATCGCGAAGGAGGCCGGGTTTGCGAAGTCGCGCCGATCAACGTCGTACATCGGCCGATTCGACTGGGTGGCTGACACCGCTGTAGCACGGAAGGCGATTGCCGAGAAACGCACCGGCGACGAGACGGGTCGCGGCGACGGGGGTGTGCGCGTCTATCCCGTGCGGACGCCGCTGAGCGTGCATCTCTCGAAGGACTCGCAGGTCGTCGCCGACATCTCGCCGGAGGCGATGAAGGATCTCGTCAAGCTCGAAGAGCGCGTCCGCGCGTTGATGAAAGCGCAGGGGCTGGAGCCGAAAGGCCGCATCCGGTTCATCACGCGCGTCCGTGGCGACGAGCAGGTTCCCGACGCCCGCTACGAACGGATGAAGTCGCTCGGCAAGGCGTTGGAATTTGAGGAGAGCACGACGACGACATCCTACGAGTGACGCCGCCAGTCCGGATTTGTGATGCACGCGTCCGACGTTAACGGTTTACAATCGCCGTTCGCAGCGATGCGTTTTCGCGATCTCAACGGGCCATTTCCATGCCGATCTCCGTCACCTGCGACGAGTGCTTTCGCGACTACTCTGTTCCCGAGCGGTTCGCCGGTCGCAAGGTGAAGTGCAAGGGCTGCGGCGCGACGATGACCGTGCCCGACGGCGTCGAAGTCGCCGAGGACGACAATGAGTTCGCCGACGTACCGATGACTGCGCCCGCCGCCCCGCTCCCTGCGGGACGGTCGCGATCGAAGCCGGCGGCGAAGGCGGCCGACAGCAGCATCTTTCGCTCGGCCGGGTTCTGGATCGCCGCGATCGCCGGCAGCGTGATGGTCGGGATTCTCGTCTGTTGCGGCGGCGGCGTGCTGTGGGTCCGCAGCACGATCGACGCCGGCCCGGTCGAAATCTATGCGAACCAGCCCGAGCACGGCGACCCGACAACGCCGTTTCCAGTCGCGAAGATCCCCGTCCCTTTGTTCCCTGATCTCGGCGAGCCGACGCCGATTGACGGGTCCGACGTGCAGACGTATTTCGTCGATCTCGGCGCGAATCCTGCGAACGACGGGGCCGCCGGGATGAAGATGTCGATGCGGGTCTACCTTCCTCCCGGCGAGCACGATCCACAGTCGCTCGCCTGCGTGCTGGTCGCTCCCGCAGGGACGGACCTGCTCAGCGGCATGAGCCTCGACGACGGCGACTACCACGACGAGACGCTGCCCTATGCCGAGGCCGGCATGGCGGTCATCCACTACTCGATCGATGGGGCCGACGAGGTTTCGATCGACGACGAGAACCCGGTGAGCGTATTCTACCTCCACTTCCGCGCTGCCGCCGCGGGCATCGTCAACACCCGCAATGCGTTCGAGTTCGCCCTCGCGAAATTGCCGATGGTCGATCCGCAGAAGATCTACACCGCCGGACACAGCAGCGCGGGAACGCTTGCCTTGCTTGCCGCCGAACACGAGTCGCGTCTGGCCGGTGCAATTGCCTACGCCCCGGCGGCGGACGTCGAATCCCGCCTCAAAGAACTTGCCGAGGCTCCGATGCTCGTCACCGCGATCTTTCCCAAGGTGAAGGAGTTCGTCACGCAAAGTTCTCCCACGACGCATGCGGCGATCCTGAAGCAGCCCGTGTTCCTGTTCCATGCGAAAGACGACGGCAATGTTCCCTTCGCCGACACGCAACGCTTCGCCGACCGCCTGCGCGAGAACGGGACCGACGTGACGCTCGAGACCGTCGAGACCGGCGACCACTACGACCCGATGATTTCCGACGGCATTCCGCGGGCGATCGAGTGGATCAGCGACCGGTCGGGGACGTGATGCGATTCCGCCGTCGCGGCGGTGCCCAGACCCACGTCGCCGCGACGGCAAGTCCGAACGCCGTGTAGATCAACGTGAAGATCCACGGCGGCAGGTCGAAGTACATCACCTCGTGCAGCCAGCGACCGACGAAGTCGCCGCTGTAGGTCGCCTCGCCGGCGAGGCGGCGGAGCTGATTTTCCCAAGTCGTCAGTGGACAGGTGATGCCCAGCCACGCCTCGGCGACGACGATGCCGATCGTCGCCAGATGTGCGCCGCGAAACCACCCGTTCCGCACCCACCGCCAGCCGCGAGCGACGCCGAGCAGCGTCAGCAGCAGACCAAGCACCACGAACGCCACGTAGGCGACGTGAACCGCCACGACGGCGTCGGCGGCAAGGGCGTAGAACGTCGGCATGGGTGCGAGACTTACGAACGGTTCGCGGTAAGAAGCCCGGCTTCTTCAGAGAAGCCGGGCTTCTTCTCTACGACCCGCGACGTCGGCGGGGTATTCCCCGGTTTCGCCACCGTCGATTTACGGCGAGAATCGATTTCGGCACCCGGCAACCTCGCGAATCACGACAGACGACACGCCCTCCGGGAGACGGAGCGATGAGCACCCGACTTTACATCCTCACGTCGGCCCTCTGCCTGCCGGCGGCCTGGCTCGCCGCTCAGGACAAACCGGCCGATCAATCCGGGAAGCCGCCGGCCGACGAACGTCTGGAGCGGCTCGTCGGCGAATACGAGATCGTCGAGGGGGCGAAAGACGGTGCGAAGATTCCTGCCGAACGTCTCAAAAACAACACGGTCGCGATCACCCGCGATACGATCGCCGTCGTCGACCCCGACCGGAAGGAGCTGTATTCCGCGCGGTTCAAGCTCGGCCCGGCCAACGACGAAGGCGTCGCGCAAATCAACATGCGCAGCAAATCGCCGAAGGAAGGCGCGAACGCCGTCGGCCTGCTCAAACGCGACGGCGACCAACTCTGGCTGATCTACGACGTCAACAACAAGCGGCCCGAAAACTTCGAGAGAACGACCGTGGGGCAGCACCTGTTCAAGATGAAACGCAAGCAGGCGACGAAGCCGACACCGACGGAATGAGCGCCGGAATCTTCCGACGCTTTACCGGCGCCCATTGGCTGGAGATGATCGGTGCATCCTGAACCGCGTCATTCGCCCGGAGATCGCCATGCAGCCTTCCGACTCGTTCCTCTCCCGCCGCGATCTGCTGACCGCTTCCGCGGCGACAGGTGCGGCCGCCCTCGTCGGAACTGCCATGGCTGGAAACGACCCGAAACCTCTCCAGCCGACGTCGCCCAATGCGACGACGTCCGGGGCTTTGACTTTCGAAACGCTTGTGGGAGCGCCGGGCATCGACGTCTCGAAAGGCCGACTCAAGCAAAGCGTCTGCCGCTGGTGTTTCGGCAAGATGTCCGTCGAAGATCTCGCGGCCGCCGCCAAACAGATCGGCCTCGTCGCAATCGACCTCCTCAAGCCGAACGACTTCGAGACCGTCAAGAAGCACGGCCTCGTCTGTTCGATGGTCAGCTCGCACAAGCTCGAAGACGGTCTGTGTGACCCGAAGCATTGGGACGCCGCGCTCGAATCGATCAACGAGATGATCGAAGCGACCGCGAAAGAAGGCTGGCGAAACGTCATCTGCTTTTCGGGCAACGCCCGCGGCATCGACCGCAAGACCGGGCTGAAGAACTGCGCCGAGGCGCTCAAGAAGGTCGTGCCCGTCGCCGAGAAGGCGGGCGTGATCCTCAACATGGAGTTGCTCAACAGCAAGGTCGATCACCCCGACTACATGTGCGACAACTCGACCTGGGGCGTCGAACTGTGCAAAGAAGTCGGCTCCCACCATTTCAAGCTGCTCTACGACATCTACCACATGCAGATCATGGAAGGCGACATCATCCGCACGATCGAGCGAGATCACCAGTTCTTCGGCCACTACCATACCGCCGGCAACCCCGGCCGGCATGAACTCGACGAGACGCAAGAACTGTTCTATCCGCCGATCGCGAAGGCGATCGCCGAGACCGGCTTCGACGGCTTCTTCGCCCACGAATTCATTCCCACCCGCGACCCGCTCGCCGGCCTGGAAGCCGCCGCGAAGCTGTGCACGGTCTGAACGGCCGACCGTCAGAGCCGCGACCGTCAGGAAGCGTTTCTCGACGTGGGGCGGGTGCCACTGGCGTTCCGCCAGTGCGATCGGCCTCGCGGCGTTGATCGCGAAGCCCAAATGAGAGAAAGGTACGTCGATTCTTGATCGCACTGGCGACACGCCAGTGGCACCCAGCCGGGGACAGGGAGATCGGGGAGACGGGGGACTGCCCGAACGGTGCGAGTCTCCCGATCCCCCGCCTCACCCGATCCCCCGTTCTCCCCACCGCCGACTGCCGTTGCACTCGCCGATCGGGTTGAACTATCGTCCGCCGCGAATTCCCCCTCTCGCGGCCTGCCATGTCCAGTTCTCGAAGCGCAACGCCCCGGCAACCGGCGGGCGATCCGACGGCCGGCGAGGTCCGCGCGCAGCTCGACGACGACTGCCGGGTTCGATCGTACGCGAAGGGGCTGTCGCTGTTTGCGGTGACGGCCGCCTGCTACCTCGGCACGCTGACCGCCGCACTGGCGGCTCCGACGTGGTCGCTGCGGCTGCTGTTCGGATTGCTGAACGGCGTGTCGATCGCGAGCCTGTTCGTCATCGGTCACGACGCCTGCCACGGCAGCCTTACGCCGTCACAAACGCTCAACCGCTGGCTGGGGCGGCTCTGCCTGCTGCCCAGCCTGACCCCCGCGATCGCATGGATTCATTCGCATAACGGCATGCACCACGGCTGGACGAGCCTGAAGAGCAAAGACCCCGTCTACGCGCCCCTGTCGAAGACCGAATACGACGCCTTTCCAATCTGGCGTCGCGGCCTGGAGCGGGTTTACCGCTCGGTTCCCGGCATCGGAATGCTCTATCTGTGCGAGGTCTGGTGGAAACTCGAAATGTTTCCTGCTGAAAAGGACGCTCCGCGCGGTAAAGCGATCCACACGTTCCGCAAAGAGCGTCTTGCCGTGATCGCATTTGCGGCCGTCGTCGTCGCGCTGGCGGCCATCGCACCGTCACCGCCGCTCGGTCCTCTCGCGACGACGGTCCTTGCCTCGGTCGCCGTCGCCGCCGTGCTGCCGTACTTGTTGTGGAACTGGATGATGGCCTTCTCGACGTTCCAGCATCACACGCACCCGAACGTGCCGTGGTACGACGACGAGGAGGAATGGTCGTTCTTCAAGGGCCAGGTGCGGTCGGGGGTTCATGTGCGACTGCCGCGGACGGTCGAAGTGCTGTTGCACAACATCATGGACCACACGGCGCATCACGTCGATCAGAAGATCCCGCTGTACAACCTGCCCGGCCAGCAACGACGGCTCGAAGCGGCGTACCCCGACGACGTCACGATCTCGCCGTGGGAGTTCTTCGCCTTCGGTCGCACGCTGATGAAGTGCCAGTTGTACGACTATGAAAACCACCGCTGGCTCAAGTTCGACGGGACGCCGACGACCGGGCGGCTCGTGCCGGAGCGGCCGGTGGAAGAAGCACGCCGCGCCGCGGCGTAGCCATTCAGAAACGTGCGGCGGGTGAGCATGCCACCCTTGCGCATCGGGTGCCCCGTCAGAGCCGCGAC
>JBAQZJ010000361.1:0-3635 GCA_049790855.1 Planctomycetaceae bacterium
TCGCAAGCCCGACGCGCCAGCGAGGGACAAGCCACGCTGGACCGCCCACCATTTTCGTGTGGACGCACCACTAGGTTCGTTCGGCCTGCAAAAAGTCTCGCTGCGCCTCCGTTCCCACGGCGCGGACGAACGTCCCGATCTCGTCGTCACCGGCAGACAACTCCACCGGAATGTACCGGCGGTCGGTTCCCGTATACCAGCCGGGGCGGTCGACGATCGGCTGTTCGACAAGCACTTCGAGTCGCTGGCCGACGTATCGCCGGTAGAACGCTGCCGCCAGTTCACGTTCGACGTCGGCGAGCCGGTCGCACCGAGCCTTGCGAACCTCCGGCGAAACCTGCTCGGGAAAGCTCGCCGCCGCCGTTCCGCGGCGCGCGGAAAACGGGAAAATGTGGATCTTCATGAAATCGGCTTCGCGGCAGGCGGAGATCGTCTCGTCGAACTCGGCGTCCGTCTCGCCGGGAAAGCCGACGATGACGTCGGTTGTGAACGCCGGATCGTCGAGCCGTTGACGCATGCGGTCGAGCTTGTCGAGGAACTTCGCGATGCCGTACCGTCGCCGCATTCGTCGCAGCACGGTTTCCGACCCACTTTGCAGCGATGGGTGAAACTGCGGGCAGAGATGTTCGCAGCTCGCAGCCGCAGCGATGAAATCGTCGTTGATCTCGACGGCCTCGATGCTGCTGAGCCGCATCCGCCATTCGCCTGGAATCCGATCGAGTCGCTCGAACAGATGCCAGAGCCGGAACGGCGGCTTGCCGCTTTTGCCGCGGGTCGTCTCGACGCCGAAATGGCCGACGTGAATTCCGGCAAGAACGATTTCCTTGTGGCCGTTGTCGATCAACCGCCGGACCTCGTCTTCAATCTCGGCCGGTGACCGGCTTCGCAAGCCGGGACGTACTTGCGGGATGATGCAGTAGGTGCATTTCAGAATGCAGCCGTCCTGCACTTTGACGTAAGCCCGATGCCGTCCGTCGAAACGGCTGATGCCCGTCGGCAAGTCGGTCAGCCCCATCCGGTCGAAGACGTCGGGCAGCTCGCGCTTGTCGGTGACGACCTCCGCGACGTTCGGCAGCGTCGCGACCGCGTTCGGATCGCGCGTCGCATAACAACCCATGACGATCGTGCGCGTGCCGGGGTTCCGCCGGGCGAGTCGGCGAATGACCTGACGGCTCTTGGAATCGCCCGTTTCCGTCACCGTGCAGGTATTCACGACGCACAGGTCGGCCCGTTCGTCCTCGGCCGCTTCGCGATAGCCGTTGCGCAGCAGCGTCTCTTTGACGAGTTGGGTCTCGTACTGGTTGACCTTGCAACCGAGCGTGACGAGTCGGCAGGTCGGGGCGGACATGAGCGGACAGAACGGAACTGACTGGAGTTTCGGTTACTATACCGGGCGTCACCCGCTTGCCCAATGCTCGTCGAGGGAACGCCGATGGTTCGGATGCTCTGGGTCGCTTCGTTGCTCGCCGTCGCGCTGCCGTGCGTCGCGAACGAGCCGGCAACCATTTACGAAAAGATCGCGATTGCGGCCGATCATCCTGCCGCCAGCCAGGCCGGGCTGGAAGTGCATCGGCAGGGCGGGAACGTCGTCGACGTCGCCGCGGCGGTGGGATTCGCCCTGTCAGTCGTCCGGCCGGAAAGCTCCGGGCTTGGCGGCGGCGGTTTCATGGTGATCTGGGACGCCGAGCAGGAACGGGCCGTCACGATCGACTACCGCGAACGAGCGCCGGCCGCCGCAACTCGCGACATGTTCCTCGACGAAGACGGCATGGCAGTTCCGGAATTGAGCCGGCGGGGGCACCTCTCCGCTGCGGTTCCGCATCACGTCGCCGGTCTCTGCCACGCGGTCCAGAAGTACGGCCGGCTCGATGTGAAGACAGTGCTTGCACCGGCGATCCGGCTTGCCGAAGACGGCGTCGTGCTCGACGCGCATTCCGCCGAAATCCGACGCGAAACTCTCCAGGAATTCAGCGACGATCCGACACTGCGAGAAAAATTCGCGCCGTTCTATCGACTGTATCTGAACTCTGGTAAGCCGCAGGTCGCCGGCGAGCGAATCCGCTCACCGCAGGCCCCGCTATTGCGACGCATCGCCGAGCAAGGGGCGAAAGGCTTCTACGAAGGCCCCACCGCCGAGGCTCTGGTCGCCGAGATGAAGCGGCATAACGGTCTGATTCGACTCGATGACCTGAAAAATGCCCGGCCGACGGAACGCGATCCGCTCGAAGCACCGTTCGCCGGCGGCACGATCATCACGATGCCGCCGCCGTCCAGCGGCGGCGTGGCGCTGATCGAGACGTTGAACATCCTCGATGCCTACGAGCAAGTTCATCCCGAGCGATCCGACGAGTTGCACCAGGTCGATTCCATTGCCTTTCGGCACGCACTCGCAGAAGCGATGAAACATGCATTCGCCGACCGCGCCACGTTCCTGGGCGACCCCGACTACGTCGATGTGCCGACCGAGGACTTGATCGCTGCGTCGTACGCGAAAGAGCTTGCCTCCGAGATCGATCCGCGAAAGACGCGACCGATCGGGGAGTACGGTCGCACGTTGCCCGTCATCGACGGAGGAACGACGCACTTCTCGGTGATCGATGCCGTGGGCAATGCGGTCGCCTGCACGGAAACGATCAACCTCGGCTTCGGAAGCTACGTCGTCGTTCCCGAAACGGGGCTACTGCTCAATAACGAAATGGACGACTTCGCCGCCAAGCCGGGAACGCCGAACGCCTTCGGGCTGGTCCAGAGCGAAAACGCCGCCGTCGGCCCCGGTCGTCGACCATTGTCGAGCATGACGCCGACGATCTTCGTCCGCGACGGCAAGGCCGTGCTCGCGGTCGGCGCCTCGGGCGGGCCGCGGATCATCACGGCGACGACGCAGGTGTTTCTGAACGCCGTCCGCTTCGGACTCGCGCCGCAGGCGGCGGTCGACGCCCCGCGACAGCACCATCAATGGCTGCCGAACGAACTGCTGCTGGAGCCGGCGCTCTGGAAGCGAGCCGGCGACGACCTCGACGAATTCGGACATATCGTGCAGCGCGAATCGTCGCTGGGGGTGAGCCAACTGGCGACTCGCAGCGACGACGGCCTGCGCGCGGCAAGCGACCCGAGGAAAGGCGGCCGGCCCGCGGGAGAATGACGTCCGACGTCAGAGCCGCGACCGTCAGGGAGCGCTTGCCGAGGCTCGTACGTGCGTTGACGCTCCCGCGTCGATGTGCGCTCCCTGACTGTCGCGGCTCTGAATGCGCTTCTCAGGTCGAACGTCGCCGTCGGCGGCGACCGCCGTTCGAGCGAGGTCGGCTCGGGCGTTCCGGTTCATCTTCGTCCGGCTCCGGCGTCCAGCCGGTCGTCTGTTTCGGTCGCCGATGCACGAGCAGCGCGATCGCCTCGGCCCAGGTCGGCACCACGCCGGACTTTATCCCCGATTCGGCGGCGGCATCTTGCGGTGCTCGCGTGTCTTCCGCACGTGACTCGCGCGGCGTGCGCGTCCGGCGACGCGGCCGTTCCGCCTCGTACGGCTCCTCTTCGTCCTGCGGTTCGGGAGCCTCGGCGATCGCGGGGGAAACTCCTTCGGCAGCTTCCGCAGGACGACGCCGACGTCGACGTCGACGGCGCGGAGGCCGCTGTTCGCC
>JBAQZJ010000362.1:0-4483 GCA_049790855.1 Planctomycetaceae bacterium
CCATTGGCAACCGGGCCGCCCGTCCCCGTCCCGTTCTCACATCACGCCGCGAGTTCTTTACGGCAGCGTGCTCCAGCCGTAAGGCATCTGGTCGATGAAGTTGATGCCGGGGAAGAACACGCCGTTCGCGTCGAAGGGCGTCGTGTAGGGGTCGCCGTCGATGAAGAACATGCCCGGCATATCGGTGTCGACGCGGAACGTGCTCTCGCCCATGCCGGGGTACTGGAAGAAGGCACCGGGTCCACCGATCGGCGGCAAACCGTCGCGGAAGGCGAGCCGTTGGGCGTTGCGGCGACGGGTGTCCGTGTTGAAGGGTCCGTCCGGGTCCGGAGCGGTCTTGTCGTCGTTCCGCGATTTGAAGGCATCGGCGTTGTCGTAGAAGGCGCCGAGGTTGTTGAAGTCGCCGCCGGGACTGAGCGGATCGAACGTGTTCCCGCGGAAGGTGAGGTCGAGCCGGGCCAGCGGATCGGAGCGATAGACCCCCGTGATGTCGAACTCCGTCGCGTTCCAGGTTCCCGTGGTCGCCGGCGGATCGACGGTCGAGACGAACGATTCGATGTAGACGTCGGAGCCGAGGTGGCCGCCGAAGAAGTTGTCGCTGACGTTGGCGACGATGCCGCCCAGCCCGTCGCCGGCGAATCCGCCGTCGAATGTCGAGCCGAAGCCGCCGTCGGAGGTGCCGACGCGGATCACGAGGCCCTGACCCTGGTTGAGGCCCTGACCGGCGGTTCCGTTGGCTTGGATCGTATTGCCGATGACGTCGAGGATCATGACCGGCTGGTTGAAGATCGAACCGTCGGCGGCCATGCCGTGCGTCGGGTCGTCATAGCTGGTGAACTCCGACACGCCGGCCGCTCCGATGCCGTTCTGCGTCTGATTGAACGAGGCGGTGTTGACGACGTAGACGCCCTCGCGGCCGTTGCGAAGGATCTCGTTGTCGAGCAGCCGCGCCAGAGTCTGGGCGTCGCCCTTGTTGAGGATGTCGACGCCGCGGCCGAGGTTGTCGGCGATGCGGTTGCCGGAGATCTCGACGTCGTAGAAGAAGCCCGGCAGGTTGGCGTTCTCGATTTCGATGGCGTCGCCGAAGTTGCCGTCGATGACGTTGTTCGAGATCGTGACCTGCTTGAATCCCTGCTGTTCGATGTCGAAGCCGGCGCCGAACGACGGATCGGGAAGCAAGGCACCGTTTCGCAGCACGGTGTTGCCGTCGTAGTGCGAGCTGCCGGGACCGGTGATCAGCACGCCGGCCAGGCCGTTGTCGCTGATGTTGCTGCCGAAAATGTTGAGCGGAAAGATTTCGAAGGTCACCGGATCGAAGGTGCCGGTGTTGGCTCCCGAATGGATGCCGTGCCCCAGGTTGCGGACGATCTGGTTGTTCTGCCAGGTGCCGGTGACGGCTCCGGGGTCGAACGCGGCCGACGTGCGGATTTCCGAAAGCTCGACACCGTCGTCGAGGTTGTCGGCGAACGTGTTGTTGGTGACGTTCGCGTTGAGCTGCGAGTCGGCCTCGATGTGGAGGTGGAGACCGTTCTGGTTTTCGGTGACCGTGTTCCCGTCGATCACCAGGTTGTTGAACTGCGTCAGGTTCAACGTGTGGAACAGCAGGCCGTTGCCGGTCTCGGGCAGGAACGGGTTGAGGAAGCCGACGCCTTCGAAGCCGGAAATGGTGTTGTTCGCGACGGTCATGTTGTTGATCGCGCCGGTGACGGTCGTCACCGACAGACCGTGCAGCGCACCGAAGCCGATGCCGGTGACGATGTTGTCCGAGAAGTTCGGTCCCTCGGCGACGCCGACGTGGCGGATCGTGGCCCCGGCGGTGACGTTCTCGAACCGGTTGCGGTTGACGTCGAAGTTGTTGATGTTGGTGCCGACGATGCCCTGGTGGAACACGCCGAAAGGTCCGCCGCCGGTGCCGTCGATCGAGAAGCCGCTGACTTCGTTGTTGTTGGCCAGCGTGATGACCGACGACGGCGTGCCTTCGATGTTCGTCAGCACAGGCCGCGCGTCGCCGGTGAAGCCCGGCAGCAGGAACGGGCCGAGCTGCGTGTCGAACATGTGCGGGACTGCCGTGCTGAGCAGCCGCTGGTTGTCGAACAGCTGGATCGATCCGTTCGTGGCGAGTTGTCCCCGCTGAACGTAGATGACGTCGTAGCCGGGAGTGTTGCGGCCGTTGATCTGCGCCGACGGATCGCCGACCACGCCGGTTCCGCCGTCGCCGGCGGGGTCGACGTGCAGCACGAGAATCGGCTGTCCGTCGGTCGGGTCGATCGCGACGGTCCGCGTTTCGTTGGTCTTGACGTCGGTGAAGATGCGGTATTCGCGTTCGGGTCCGCGGTCCATCTGGGTTTCGGCGCTGGGCGAGCGGAGCCAGTCTTTGCGGAAGAAGTTGCCGAGACCTCCGCGGGGCGTCCGCAGCGTGAGCGTGACCCAGACGTTCGTGTCGAAGATCTCGTCGGTGGTGAACTTGCCGCCGACCTGGAGATCGTCGTTGATGTTCGCCTCGGCCCGCATCTTGAAACCGAGCGTGTCGTCGGCGTCGCTCGCGAGATAGTATCCGCCGAGAAAGCCGCTGACGCCGTACTTGCCGATCAGCGGCATCGGGCCGCCGACCTCGCCGTCGACGCCGCCGTACTGGTAGCGGGTGAACGACTGGTCGACGAGCAGAATGTTGTTGCCCTGGAACTCGGCGAACGGCGACGTCGCGCCGCCGGCCTGCTTCCCGTCGTAATCGAGGGGGATGTAACCGTTGACGCGGTAGGAAAGGAAGTCGCCGACCGATTCGGCACCGACGACGAAGCGGTCGAAGCCGTCGCCGTCGGAGTTCCCGGCGTCGACGTCGTAGCCGCCGTACACGCCGACGAACCGCTTATACTGCGGCATGTAGTAACGGTAGCCGAGCGTGAAGTTTCCGCCGCCGCTCTCCTGGAACGAGGCGAACCCGCGGGCGTCAAGGTACATGACCGCGCCGTCGGTGTTGATGCCGATGGGCACCCAGCCCCCGAACGACTGATAGCCGTCGTCCCAGCCGAGGCCGTCGCCGGCGCCGGTGGTCGCCGAGAATCGCGGCGAGTAGCCGTCACCCGACGGAATCGCCATGCCGCCGCTGTTCTGCGGCGTCATCGGTTGAGGCGACATGGGCCCGGGGGCGATCATCGGTCCGCCCGGCGGTGCGTAGCCGGGTCCGCCGTAGGCCGGTCCGCCATAGGCCGGCGGCATCATGCCTTGTTGTGGCGCATAGACGCCGGGGGGGCCGTAGCCCGCTCCGCCGGGCGCCAGCACCGGCGCCTGGCCGAAGGCCGCGCTTGCCAGCGGCGTCAGAGCCAAGGCTCCGACAAACCGCCACAACGCTTTGCGCCGGCCGAGTCGCGGCAGAGACGCGGCCGAAGCACGGCCTCGCCGATTCGCTCCGGCCTTGCGTCCCAACAGGGTTCTGCGATGCCTGCTGCGTCCCATTGGTCTCGCCCGTGTTCGATTCGTAGCGGTTCTGAGGCCCTGAAGGGTTAACGCTATTGATCGGACTGCGTTGGCCTTTCGGTTGAAGCGGATTCGTCAAACCTTGCGGGTTGACGGGGGCGTGACGCTGCTTCGAGGCCGAAAAGCGACTCGCCGGGCGTCCCAGCTTGCCCGGATTCAATCGCGACAAAACCGACCGCGCGCGAAGAACCTTGTGGCCGTCGCTTGGCGAACCGTTCAGAGCCGCGACCGCCAGGGAACGCTTCTCGGCGTGGTCTTGCTGAAAAGCGCTCGCTGACGGTCGCGGCTCTGGGGGTTGTCGTGTTCGACGATGCGGGCAATGCCGGTCGCAACGGGTTGCCGGTTCTGATAGAGTGCCGCGCGTCACGTCGGGCAGGCTCTGAACGACATCGGAACGGACCGACCACCGTCACGGAACGAGACACGATGACCCAAACCGCTTCGGAGACGACTTCTCGCGATCTGCCGCAGATCGAAGCCGCGGCCGCCGCCGGAAAGCTGGCGGCGTCCTCGGTCGAAAACCTGCGACGCTGGCTCACCGAGCCGCAGTACGCCCCGTACCGCGAAAGCATCCACGAACTGATCGAAGCCGGCGACTGGGAGCGGCTCGACCTGCTGTTCTACGAGGTCATTCCGTTCGGCACCGGCGGCCGGCGGGGCATGATGGCGAACCTCGGCAGCGCGACGATCAACGAACGCACCGTCGCCGAGAGCGCCCACGGGCTGGCGACTTATCTCCAGTCGCAGACCGCCCGCACCGGCGGCACCGCGGTCGTCGCCCACGACACGCGGAACCGATCGCCCGAGTTCGCGAGGCTGACCGCGACGACCCTCGCGGCGAACGGGCTGAAGGTCTACTTCTTCGATCGACATCGCTCGACGCCCGAGCTGTCGTTCGCCGTCCGGCACCTGAGCTGCGACGTCGGCGTGGTGATCTCGGCCTCGCACAACCCCCCCGGCGACAACGGCTTCAAAGCCTACTGGTCGAGCGGCGGCCAGGTGTTGCCGC
>JBAQZJ010000363.1:0-3302 GCA_049790855.1 Planctomycetaceae bacterium
GCCCGCGGGCGTCTCACCGGCAAGCAACCGATCGCCGGCGTCGCGATAGACGACCCCGAGATAGTTCTGGCTGACCGGAGTGGAATAGAGATCAAACCATCGATGCCGCGGATTCTGTTGGCACGAAATCGCATAAGTGCGTGCGACGATCGCTTGCGCCTGGCGGGCGGCGGCCGGAAATGCCGCCGGCATCTCGGCATCGACGACGGCGGCGAGATACTCTTCGCGAGACAGCACGTTGACGGGCCACACGCGACCGGAATCGGTCACATGCAGACGGACGACGCCGCGATACTTGCGTCCGTCGATCCAAACTCCCGGCGAGCGTTCGGGAACCAGCTCGACGCCGTCGGCGATCGCCGGTCGATCGCCGATCGCGATGCCGTCGTTCTCGACGGCGACGCGAGTCGGGTGGAGCGACTCAAAAAAGCTTTCGGCCCTGTGGGAATCATTCAGTGAGGCGACCTGGAACGCCCCTTCGATGCGCACTTCGACGCTCAGGACCGGCTGTCGCGTCAGAGCGACGCGAATTCGGTCGTCGGACGGTTCGACGGTGCCGACGACCGGCGCAAGCGAAGGTTCTGCGCGCGGCGGCGTGAGGGGCCAACGCTGGATGACCGCCAACGTTGTCGCGACCAGTGCCGCCAACGCAAGGCAGGCGACGAACAGGCCGCGGGCGGTATGTCCGAGACCGCTCATGCGACGTGAAGTTCCGATCGTCTGCTCCGAGCCGTCGTTCCGTCCCCAGTGCGGACGAATCAGTCGTTTCTCAGGGTGAGGTTGAACTCGGCGAGCCGTTGACGGATTTCATTGAGGCTCGTCACGCCGAAGTTCCGCGTCGACAGCAGCTCGTCGGCGGTCTTGTTGACGAGTTCGCCCAGCGTCGTGATGCCCAATCGGGCCATGCACTTGCGTGCCCGAACCGACAGTTCCAGTTCAGCCATCGGCTTCGAGAGCAGCGCCTGTTCCTGCGGGCTGGCTTCCGATCCGTGATAGGAGACGGCGGCCGGAGACGGTTCGAGCGGCCGTGCCTCGAACACGCTCTCGCCGACCCGCAACCCCTGACTGCCCATCAGGTCGCGGACTTCGTCGAGACTCGTGTCGCCAAAGTTCTTGCCGGCGAGCAGTTCGGCCTCGGTGACGGCCGTCAGGTCGCCGAGCGTATTGATGTCCATCGCCTGCAGGCAATTCCGGCTGCGGACGGACAGTTCGAAGTCGGCGATCGGCCGGGCGAGCATCTGCTGGCGTTTCGCCTCGACCCGCGCCGAGTCTTCGTCGTAATACATGCTGTCGGTCGCTTCGATGTCGCGCAGATAGAGGCGAGCCCGCTCGTTGTTCGGGTCGACCTCCAGCACCCTGCGGAAGCAATACGCCGCGGCGCGATATTGCTCGGCGTCTTCATATAGCAGGCCGAGATTCAGCAACGCCCCCAGATGCAGCGGCGGAACCGAAAGCGATCGCTCGTAGAAGCGAATCGACTCCTGTTCGTCGCCGCGTGCCGACGCGATGTTGCCGAGACGGAACAGCGCCTGCGGATGATGCGGATCGATGTCGACGGCCCGCTCGAAATACTCGACCGCGCCGTCGAGATCGTCGCGGTCGGCGAGCACGCAGCCCATCTGAAAGCTGTATTCCGCCCGGCTCGCCGCGGCTTTCGCGACGCCGCGGATGAGCGTTTCGGCCTCGTCGACTTGTCCCTGACGGCGGACCGCTTCCGCGCGCTTGAGCACTGCCGAGGGCTTGTCGTATCCCGCCTTTTCCGCCGCCTGAAACGACTCTTCGGCCTCGTCGAGCCGGTTCTGCGAGAGCAAGGCCAGCCCGCGAAAATACGGAGCCGCCGGATCGCTCTTCACTCGCGAAAGCAACTCGATCGCCTGCGAATGCCGCCCCAAGAGATAAGCGGCGACGCCGGCGCGCGTCAGCAGATCGGAAGAGCGCGAACCGGTCGCCTCGTCCATCAGCGATTGAGCCTCGCGACGAAAGTCGCCCGACCAGCGTCCGGCAGAGGCCAGTCGCAACGGCGCCAACTCGCCGCTTAGCGGAACAGGATCCTCGCGGAGCAACTGCCGGACATCGACTTCCGCAGACCTCGTCTTGATGACCATCTGACGCAGCCCCTGAGGAGGACAGACGTTGGAAGCGTTCGGCAGTCCAAGTATAGGGCCGCCGCAGCGGCCGGGGAAAGGCCTTCCGGCCGGTAATGCTATACATGCGACCACAGACTTCGTCGTCGAAACGCACACTTGGTCGTCGATCCGGAACTTCGCCTGCATCTTGGTGTCGGAATGTTAGAGTTTTACAAACCCATTGCGGCAGTTTGACGCCGTCGCGGCGGCAGGCAGGATTTCGTTTCGACCCACCAGCTTCACTCGAAAGGACCATCCGTGCGACGATCTCGATTCGCTTGTTTGCTGGCGGCGTTGCTGCCGCTGATGTCCGTCGGTGCGATCGGTGCCGAGGGGACCGCGGAGCCTGCGCGAACGGAAGACGTCGTCTACGGCCGGAAGTACGGCACCGCGCTCACGCTCGACGTCTTCAAGCCTGCGAAACCGAACGGCCTCGGACTGGTGTTGTGCGTCAGCGGCGGATGGTATTCCGCTCATGAGGCGATCAACGTCGGCTTCATCAAGCCGTTCGTCGATCGCGGCTACACGGTTTTCGCGGTCGTGCATGGCAGCCAGCCCCGCTACACGATTCCCGAAGTGCTTCAGGACATGCACCGTGCGATCCGGTACATCCGGCATCACGCGAAGGAATACGACGTCGATCCGGAGCGTCTCGGGATCTACGGCGGCTCGGCGGGCGGACACCTCTCGCTGATGCAGGGCACCGCCGGAACGATGGGCGACCCCAAGGCAAAAGACCCGGTCGATCGAGAATCGAGCCGGGTGGCGGCCGTCGCCTGCTTCTTCCCGCCGACCGATTTTCTGAACTACGGGAAGCCGGGCGAAGTCGCGTTGGGCACCGGAGTGTTGAAGGACTTCAAGGCGCCGTTCGACTTTCACGAATTGTCCGGCGACGGGCCGGGGTTCTTCGGACGGACGTTCAAGCCGATCACCGATGCGTCACGGCGACTCGAGATCGGCCGGCAGATTTCACCGATCAACCACGTTTCGTCCGACGACGCCCCGTCGCTGATCATTCACGGCGACGCCGACGCACTCGTCCCGATCCAGCAGGCCGAGATCATGGTCGAGGCGCTTGAGAAGTCGGGCGTGGAGGCGAAACTGGTCGTCCACAAAGGCGGCGGCCACGGCTGGGCGAACATCAACGACGACCTGGCCCAGTTCGCCGACTGGTTC
>JBAQZJ010000364.1:0-10066 GCA_049790855.1 Planctomycetaceae bacterium
GAACTCGACCGGCTGTTCTTCAGCTTGAAGTATCAGCTCGGCGCCGCACTGCGCGGCGTGCATGCGGCCGTCGAGCATTTGACGGACGAAGGCGATCTCGGGCACCGTGTGGTCGACTCGTGTCGCGAGGTACTCGAGGTTTCCCGTGCCGCCGTCTATCGACGCAGCGAAGCCGGCACGACAAGTTACCGCCTGTCGGCGTCGATCGGCGAAGATTTTCCTGAGATGTTGAACTTGGATCCGATGCTGCTGAACTCGCTCGCGGACGGCGGCAGCGTCCAACGGGTTCTGGCCGGTTCGCGCGGCGACGTGTCTCCGGTGCAGGTGCTGCTGCGGCGGCTTGCCGCTCAATTGCTCTATGTCCCTTCGACAGGCGGTGGTCTTTCCACGTTGCTCGTGCTTGGCCCGAAGCCCAACGACGCCTCGTTCACCGCCGAAGATCTCACGTTCCTGAGCGCTCTGGGTCACGTCGCCGACGTCGCACTCGACGGTGTCGGGGCGCAGCGCCTCCACCGGCAGATGACCGACGAGCTGGGTCGCGCTGAAGAAACGCTGGCCGGCCAACTGCGCCAGATCGCCGTCCTGCAGGCGGAACTGGCCGAGTTTCATCGCCGGCAGGGAACGGGGGCCGCGACCGCGACGGAGGACGAGTTTCAGCGCGAGATCATTCGCGGCGACAGCCCGGCGATCAACAGCGTGCTCGAGACCGTCCGCAAAGTCGCCGGCAGCGACGCGACGGTCATGATTCGCGGTGAAAGCGGCACGGGCAAAGAGCTGCTCGCCCAGGTCATTCACGACAACAGCCCGCGCCGCGCTCAACCGCTCGTGCGCGTCCACTGCGCCGCGCTGTCGCCGGCACTGCTGGAAAGCGAGCTGTTCGGTCACGTCAAAGGCGCCTTCACGGGCGCCGATAAAGACAAGATCGGCCGCTTCCAGATGGCCGACGGAGGAACGCTGTTTCTCGACGAAATCGGCGAGATTTCGCCCGAAGTGCAGGTCAAGCTGCTGCGCGTGCTGCAGGAGCGATGCTTCGAGCCGGTCGGCTCGTCGAAGACGGTGCATGTCGACGTGCGGCTCATCACGGCGACGAACCGCAACCTCGAAGAAATGATCTCGAGCGCCGAGTTCCGCGAAGATCTCTACTACCGCCTCAACGTCATCACCGTCACGCTGCCGCCGCTGCGTGAGCGTGTGGGCGACGTGTACGACCTCGCCTTCACGTTCCTGCATCGGGCCGCCCATCGGCTCGGCAAGTCGGTCGTCCGGTTTGACGACGCCGTGCTGTCGGTCATGACGCGCTACAACTGGCCGGGCAACATTCGCGAGCTGCAGAACGTCGTCGAACGGGCGGTCGTTCTCGCCGACGGCGAAACGATTTCGCTGGACGACTTGCCCGCCGAACTGACGCCTCTCCGATCGTCCGGTACGCCGTCCAGGCGATTGCCGGCCCCGGCGACCGAGAGCGGTCGAGGCCGTCCGTCAACCCGCCCGAAACCGGTCGGCCGCGTCCGTACGGTCGCAATTCCTCAATCCGACTTGTCCGAACGAGAACGGCTCGTCGCCGCGCTTCGTGATTCGGACGGCAACAAGGCCGAGGCCGCCCGATTGCTGGGACTGCCGCGAAGCACGTTCTTCAGCAAGCTGAAGAAATACGATCTGAAGTAGTGGTGCGTTTCATCAGAAATCGTGGGTGGCATGCCTTTGGCCGATAGGCCGTAGGCATGCCACCCCGCCGACGAAGAGGAATCATCGGTCTTCGGCATCGACGAACGCCGGTCCGACGACGTCCCACACCGCCTCGGCCAGCCGCTCGTGACCGTGCGGTGAAAGGTGAATCGTGTCGAGCGTCGCGTCGCGGCCGGTGAGCACTCCCATCAGAACGCGCTTCGGGATCAACACGACCTCGTATCGCGCGGCAAGACGACGTTGCACGCGGCCGTACGCATTGAACGTCGGCGGAAGCGGCAACTCGAACATCACGACTGTGCGGCCCGGCCGGCAGACCCGTCGCAGAAGTGATTCGAGTCCCGTCGAAAAGCTCGACACGCTCGTCTCACCCAGCAGGTCGTTTCCGCCGATCTCGAGAACGACGATCGTGTCGTCGTGATGCAACCCGTCGGCCTGATTCCGTGCCGACGACACCGTGGCTCCCATTGCCGACAAGTCGCGAACGCCGATCTCCTGTCTCCGGGCGATGAGCCGCGGCCAGGTCACGGCTTCGTTTTCGCCGATTCCCGCCGTGACGGAGTCGCCGATCACCGCCAAGCTCGCCCCCGATTGCGGTTCGAGCCGAACGGGCAGATGGTACGGCACTTCTAAACTCACTGCGACAACGATCGAGACCACGGCCGCTGACCGCGCGAGGACGAGTCGATCGTGTGAAAGCCGGTCGCGGCGCGTTTCGGCGTACAGACCGGCGGCCACTGCGACGCCGGTGATCGCGTAAACGAACCACGGCAACGGCGTCGCCGAGATCGCGGCGAGAAGCACGCCCACCAGGACAAGGACCGAAACTCCGCGCCGAGGAACGGGCGTTCGCGTCGCGGCCAGCACGACGGCGACGGCGATCAGGCCCATGCCCGAGAAGAATGCGTGACCGCTCGCGACGTGATAGAGAAACCAGTCGACGCGCAACGGTCGGCCCTCCGCATCGGTCGCTCAGAACGCCGGTCCGCCCCGCGGCGCGGCGACCGGCGCCTGCTCTGGTGAATCGGCGTCCGACGCTCCGCCCATCGACTCTCGACGGTCGGCGTAGCGGGCGAGGAAACTCGGAATGACGATTCGCGAGGCGGCTTCGGCGAGCGCGGCATCACCGCTGCCGCCCGTGGACATGTTCTGCGACTCTTCGAGGACGCGGGCCGAGTTGAACTCGGCCCAGTGGTATGCGGTCCGTCCGTCGAAGATTCGCGGCATGACGTGAATCTCGCCGGTGACCGGGTGCGGCACGCCCTGGTTTCGCGCAAAGGGTTTTTCGGTGACGTACTGGGCGAATCCCAGCCACTGCCGGTCGGGCGCCACGGCGTCGAACAGATTGTTTCGTTCGGGGCGAAAGCCGGCGAACTCGCGGGGCAGAGGTGCGGTATGCAGGGCGGTCAACAGGATGGCGGCCGTCGTGTAACCCGTCAGAAAGCCAAAACCCCACCGGCCGGCGTCGTACACTAATCCCTGCATCGAAATGAACGTCGGACTGATGCGTTCCGCGGCGACCCGGGCGAGCGTCACGAGCACGCCGACCAGGCCGAGCAGAGCGATCATGTCGGCCCGCATGCCGATGAATCCGATATTGTCGAGCAGGTCGGCAAGCGGCTCGAAGAAGTTCATCGCCAGCAACCCCGACAGGACGACCGTGAAGAACGTCGTCCCCGCGCCCACGGCGCCTTCGGCCGCGACGCACCAAGTGACCAGCGCGATCACGGCGAGAATCAGGAAGTCGATGATGCCGATTTCCATGAGAGTCGTACCAATAGCCGACCAGTTTGACCCACCCGGCGCAACGGGTGGGCTTCAAATCAATCTCTCTTCCCCATTCCCTACTTCACCACGCGCAACAACTCGTCGATCGCAGTGATTCCGCGTGCGACCAGGCGCAGGCCTTCTTCACGCATGCTCAACATGCCGTCCTTGCGGACCTCGGCTTTCACGGCGGTGGCCGTGGACTTCTCGCGGACGAGATCGCGAATCCGATCGGTCAGCACGAGCAGTTCGTAAACGCCGATGCGTCCGTGATACCCCAGGCCGCCGCACGTCGGGCATTCTTCCTGAGGTGACTTCGGCGGGCGATAGAAGTACTCGATCTTGTCGACGGGCAACCCCGCCTTACGGACGAGATCGGGGTTCGGCTTGTAGGCCTCCTTGCAGTCGGGGCAGAGCCGACGCACGAGTCGCTGACCGACGAGGGCCGTCAGGCTGTTGGCGACCATGAACGGCTCGACGCCGAGTTCCAGCAAGCGATACAAGGCGGTGACGGTGTCGTTCGCGTGGACGGTCGAGAAGACCATGTGGCCGGTGTTCGCCGCCTGGCAGGCGATCGTCGCCGTCTCGGCGTCGCGGATCTCGCCGACCATCACGACGTCGGGATCCTGACGCAGGATGCTGCGCAGCGAGCCGGCGAAGTTTTGACCGGCTTTCGTATTGATCTCGATCTGGTTGACGCCCTCGATCTTGTACTCGATCGGATCTTCGACGGTGATCACGTTCCGCTGATAGCGATCCATCGAGTTCAGCGCGGCATACAGCGTCGTACTTTTTCCGGCGCCGGTCGGGCCGCAGCAAAGGATCATGCCGTGTGGTTCGAGCAGCAGGTGGGCGACCTTGTCCTGCAGCCGCTTCGGCATCCCCAAACTCGCGAGATCGGCGACCGCGCTCCCCTGATCGAGGATGCGGAGACTCAGCTTCTCGCCGAAGCGCGTGCCCTGGGTCGCGACGCGGAAGTCGATCTCGCGGTCGGTCAACAGGGCGCGAAAGCTGCCGTCTTGCGGCTTGCGGCGCTCCGTGATGTCCATCGCCGACAACACCTTGAGGACGTTCACGACCGCCTGGCCGGTGTCGCGGCTGAACGGCTCGCCGGGGTGCATCACGCCGTCGACGCGAATGCGGATCGCCGTCTCGCTTTCCTGCGGCTCCAGGTGGACGTCGGTCGCCCGTCGCAGGATGCTGTCATAGATCAGCTCTTTCGCGGCCGAGTAGCCTTTCGAGTTTTCGACCTGTCGCGAGCGGTCGGCTTCGCTGTCGCCGCCGACGACGCTCTTGCCGACGAACTGGATCGGCGGCCCGCCGCTGAACATGGGCGTCTCTTCACTGCCGAGGGCCAGCCCGAACCGAGCCAGCAGCCGGTTCGCGACCGCCGTCAGGTGACGCTGCGTGAGCACCTTGGCCGAATCGGGCACGTGGGCGTTTCGCTCGGCGACGTACAGCCCGACCGGCGCACCGGCAGCCAGTAACAGCGCCGGCAACCCCAGCAGAATGCTCGGCAGCATCAGCACGACCGCGAAGCCCGCCATCCCGCCTGCGAAGACGACCGCATTCCAGAACTCAGGCCGCAGCTTGAGCGACCCGCTGTCGTCGTCGACCCACTGAGTGATCCAGATCCAGAGAAAGAACAGGCCGACGACCGGAACGAAGGTGCCGAGGCTGAGGTAGAACCCCTGATAGCCTGCCAGCGGGTCGTTGCCGCGATGGAACGGCAAGGGGTACGGCGGCAACCGGTCGGAGGAAACGATCGCGGGCGGTTCGGCCGCCGCACCGCCTGGTTCGGCAGGCGGCGTTTCGGCGTCCTGGCTCCATGCGGCGACTGCCGTCGCGAGAATCGCCGCGGCGACCAACCATACCTTCATCGACCCCGCCCCGAAATTGATGGACTGCCGACCCGACGGCACCGTTCGTGCCGGAGGATCTCCGACCGACGGCGCGCAGCCGTCAGCGATCTTAGCCGACCGACGCTGCGTTCGCGAGAGCGAAAGCGGCCTTCCGTCGCGGGGGTGCTCCAGGCGGTCGAAGCGTCGGCCGGCAGTCAGAACAGAGGCGACCGGCCGCTCGCCCGCCGCCAGGCCGAGAGCTGGCCGATGTGGAACGCTTCGTGCCCGCCCATCAGGAAGGCAAGCAAGTCTCCTCGGGTCGGAAAGCCTCGATCGAGCGATGCGAAGGTGATGCCGTGCGGCTGGGCGAGCACCGCTTCATCGGCGTCGTCGAGCGCGGCGAGAACGCGCTCGTGCCCGCCTCGCAGGGCGGTCAGCAACACATCCTTCGTCGGCCGCAGACCGTTCTCGACGTCGTTCTCCGAGCCAGGCCCGAACGCCTGGCGCCATTCCGGCGAAAGGGCCGGTTCCTGACGAAGCACCCGCAGACCGGAATCGGTCGAGACGGCGAGATGTCCGAGTATCCACCGCGGCGGATTCATGCCGGGCAGCGGATGCTTTGACAACTCGTCGTTCGTGACGTCGTCTATCAGCCGCTCGACGAGGTCGAGCGTCGCGCGATAAACCAGTCGTTCGCGGTCGAACATGGCGTCGTTGAACGATGATGCGGGTCGGGGTGAACGGCGTGCGGCGCGGTGCGATCACAAAATCGCGGCGGCCTTCACGTCGATGCCCTTGAGGACCATCTTCAGCTCATCGGGGTTCGGGCTGATCTCGAACGCGTCGGCCCGGCTGATGAACTCGCGGTCGATGAAGTACTTGAGGCTGTCGTTGAAGACCTGCATGCCTTCGTCCTTGCCGATGCGGATCGCCGAGGCGAGCTTCTGGTCCTGCTCTTCGCGGACGAGCTTTCGCACCGTCGGGTTGAAGGTCATGACTTCGACGATCGGCACGCGCGAGGGCTTGTCGACGATCGTCTTGAGCAGTTTCTGTCCGACGATCGCCCGCATGTTCAGGCCGATGCTCGCCCGAATCGCACCGTGCATGTCGGCCGGAAACAGGTCGAGAATACGGCCGATCGTGCCGGGAGCGGAGCTGGCGTGGATCGTGCCGAACACGAGGTGCCCGGTCTCGGCGGCGTGGATCGCCGTCTCGAACGTTTCGCGGTCTCGCATTTCGCCCACGAGCATGATGTCGGGGTCTTCACGCACGGCATGCTTCATCGCGATGTTGAAGTCGACAACGTCCTGGCCGATCTCGCGCTGGTTGATGAGGCACTTGTCGCCGGTGTAGACGAACTCGATCGGGTCTTCGATCGTCAGGATGTGCTTCTTGTAGTTCTGGTTGATCCAGTTGAGCATCGACCCGATCGTCGTCGTCTTGCCCGAACCGGTGACGCCCGCCAGCAGCACCATCCCCTGATCGTACTTGCACAGATCCTCCATGACGGGCGGCAAGTACAACCCCTCGAACGGTGGGATCGACCGTTCGATCTTTCGGGCGACCATGCCGACCTTGCCGAGCTGCGTCATCAGGTTGACGCGGAACCGCCAGGGCACGCCGTCCTGCTCGACCGTCTTGGCAAAGTCGGCCCCGCCGTCGTGATGAAAGATGTCGACGTTCCGCTGATCCATCATCGGAAACGTCAGCTTGATCATGTCCTCTTCGGCGATCGGGGGCATGTCGAGCGGTTTGAGCGAACCGCGAATCCGCAAGATCGGCGGCTTGTCCACCTGCAAGTGGATGTCGCTCGCGTTGTGCTTGATCGACAGGCGGAAAATCTTGTCGATCTCGAGCGTCTTGCCCGGCTCGAAGGTCGATTTCGTCCAATCGGCAATGCGGACCATGGAAGGCTTCGCTGGAAGAAGAGACAGGAGTCAGGATATTAGAATACGCGAGCAACGGGACGGAGGCGAGTCCGCAGGTTTCTAAGCCGGAGCCTCGGCTCCGCCCTGCAATTACGCCGTGAGTGCGTCCGAACCGTCGCCGCTACGAGGACGGACGTGTCGAACGGGATTTTCATGTCATGGCTTGCCGCACCAGTCGGTCGACGCGGGCGTCACGCTCCCGCCGGAGGGCATCATCGACGTCTCCGATCAATTCGCCTTCCACGACAAGCACGCCGTCTTTTTCGACCAGCCGAGCCTCGTCGTCACGGATGCGGAGCCAGATTCTGTCCGGTGGCTCCTGTTCGACGACGAGCGTCATTCCAGGCTTCAATGCGAGCCGATCCCGTACCGCTGTGGGAATGGTGATTCGCCCCTGTTCGTCCACTTCGACTTCAACGCGCCGGACCATCGGTTTTTCTCCACAGCGGTCGCCGGAATTGGAAGCATGACGGCGATCACCTCATCAGGATAAGCGGGAAATGGGATCGAGACGAGTGGGTAGCGAGTTTCATCTCGAACGACTCACCTGCCAGCCTGAACATGCCCCGCCTCGAATCTCGCGCCTTCGCGATATGGGAATAAGTCAGAGCCGGTGAGGGTCACACCTATTGGACGCGATTCGGGCATGTCTTCGGGCGCACGATACGATGCTCAAGCCATCTCCACCCTCGCAGATCTTTGGTTGTCTCTTCTGCATCCTGGGATTCCTCCTTGGCGCAGGCATCGGACCGTGGCTGTTCGGCCTTCACGTTGCGAGCCTGCAGGAAACCGATCCGACAACATATGCCTGCGGTGCCGGAACCGCTGCCGCCCTGTTCGGCGGAGCGATCTTCGGCGGTTTCGTGGGAACGGTTATCGGAACCGTAATCGGCGTGGTTACGACCCCGAAGTAGCCGTGATCGTGTCCGGCAGCATCGAGCGCCTGCAACCTATCGCCTCACCGCCACCCCCCGTTCCTCAAGATACCGCTTTACCTCGGGGATCGGGTGCGTACCGTAGTGAAAAATGCTCGCGGCGAGCGCGGCGTCGGCTTTGCCTTCGGTCAGCGCCTCGTAGAGATGCTCGGGACTACCGGCCCCGCCGCTGGCGACGACGGGAATCGTTACCCCCTCGGCGACGGCGCGGGTGATCTCCAGGTCGTAACCGTCCTGCGTGCCGTCGGCGTCCATGCTCGTCAGCACGATCTCGCCCGCCCCGATCCGTTCCATCTCGCACGCCCAGGCGACGGCGTCGAGACCCGTCGGCACGCGGCCGCCGTTGATGTGGACGTCCCAGTGGACGGGAGGGGAGGACGGGGAGAGGGGGGGAGAGGGGGATGAGTCTCGGGCCAGCCACCACTCCGGCGCCGGCCGCGGCCGAACGCGGAGCGATTCCGCCCAGTTCTCCGAACCTTTGTCTCCCCCTCCCCCCTTCTCCCCATCTCCCCCTCCCGCCACGCGGCGGGGATCGATATTCACCACGATGCACTGGCTGCCGAAGCGTTCGGCGGCCTGGCGGACGAAGTCGGGGTTCTTCACCGCCGCCGAGTTGATCGAGACCTTGTCGGCGCCGGCGTTGAGCAGGTTGCGGATGTCGTCGAGCGTGCGGATGCCGCCGCCGACGGTCAGCGGCATGAAGACCTGTTCGGCGGTCCGGCGGACGACGTCGAGGATGATGCCCCGCTCTTCGTGGCTCGCCGTGATGTCGAGGAAGACGAGTTCGTCGGCCCCCTGCTCTTCGTACTGCCGCGCGATCTCGACCGGGTCGCCGGCATCGCGCAGGTTGACGAAGTTCACGCCCTTGACGACACGTCCGGCGTGAACGTCGAGACAGGGAACGATGCGTTTGGCGAGTCCGGAAACGGCGATCACGGTGGCGGCAGAACATAGAGGAGGGAAAAACCGCCTCCATCAAACGCAGAGAACCGTCGGGTTTCAACCCGGCGGTTCCCGACGGCTGCGACTCGTCTTTTCCGTGTTCAGCGGGTCGCTACGAGCCTTCGGCGAACCGGCGCGGGCTTTTGCAGAACTCGCAGCGGCTGTCGGCCGTCTGAAACAGGTAGAGGCGTTCGCGGTAGAAACCGGCGTACCGCAGGGTTCCGACGCCGTCGTCGGCTCCCGCGGCCGTCAGCACGACGTCGCGGCCTTCGAGGGCCGGAGCGTATCGTGCCGGGTCGGCGTCGAACGCGGCTTTCGCCTTGGGTGTCGCGAACTCATAGCGTTTCGACAGATAAACGCTGCGCAACTCGGGCCGTGGTTTCGCGAGGCGACGTTGGTCGCACAAGGTCACGACGCAAACGCCGTGCAACCCGGCGTAGTCCTTCAGATCGAGTTCGTAGGTTTCGATCGGTCGGGCGTCCCAGCTTTCGGGAAGCCGGACGCCATAGACGCTCTCGTCGTCGGTCAACTCGGGACGGCCGGCCGCCTGAACATCGCGCAGGCCGTAAGCGACGGCCGACGGAATGCGATAGACCGTGATCGACGTGTTCGCCGGCATGTCCGACCGGGCCGGACCGCGTGGACGCGGCAGCATCATGCCGCCGGTGGGCAGCGACGCTTCCGCCACCGAGACCAGCAGCACGGCCCCCAGTGCGGCGGTCACGCCGAATCCTCCGACGTACCAGAGCGATTCGCTGCGTCGCATCGGTCACCCTCCCGGAATCGAAGCCGCGGCAAAGATCGCCGTCCGGGAGAATGAATCGGCGACTTTTCCGGCGAACCGTGACGGGTGTGACGTCTGTGACGGATTTTCAGCCCGATTCTCCGGCACACGCCGAACATTCGTCAGGGTCGGCCCCGTTTGACAGCGTCGCGCCGCGAACGTTCGGCGCGCGAAGACGTAGGG
>JBAQZJ010000365.1:0-3071 GCA_049790855.1 Planctomycetaceae bacterium
GAGAAATGACATTGATCGGTAGTCGGACCAGTAGGGCCGGCACAGCCGGCCCTACACGCGCACCAGACCCGGCGTGACGTCGCAATCGAGGCCGGCGAAGCGGCCGGCGGCGACGTGCTCCCACGCCAGGCCGGCCATCGCGGCGTTATCGGTGCAGAGATTCGGCGGTGCGAGAATCGGTTCTGCCTGAATCGCGTCGCACATCGTCGTCAATCGATCGCGAAACGGCCGATTCGCGGCGACGCCCCCGCCGACGAGCAGCCGGCGGTGGCCCGTTTCGACGAGTGCCTGCCGGCACTTCGAGACGAGGACGTCGACTGCGGCGGCTTGAAAACCGGCGGCAAGGTCGGCGACGCGCTGCGGCGTCAGCGGCGGCGGCGTTCGGCTTGTTCCAGGCGTGCCACGGGCTTCGTAGAGCAGGGCGGTCTTGAGTCCGCTGAAGCTGAAGGCGAGTCGCGAATCGTTGAGCATCGGACGCGGAAATCGTACCGCCGTCGGGTCGCCGGTTTCCGCCGCTTTCTGAATGCTCGGACCGCCCGGGTAGGGCAGACCGAGGATCTGCGCCGCCTTGTCGAACGCTTCGCCGGCCGCGTCGTCGATCGTCCCGCCCAGCGGTCGCAATTCCGTCGGCCCCCGGCAGTCGTACAGGTTGGAATGCCCGCCGCTGACGACGAAGCCCACGGCGGGAAACACGTCGCGTCCCGCCGCCATCCGGCAGGCATACAAGTGGGCTTCGAGGTGATTCACCGCAACCAGCGATTTGTTCCAGACGGCGGCGAGCGTCTTCGCCGCCGTCATGCCGACGAGCAGAGACCCGGCAAGGCCGGGTTCGGTGACGACGGCGATCGCGACGAGGTCGGCGGGCTTCGCGCCGGCTTCCCGTAAGGCTTCCTCGACGACCGGCACGATTCTCCGAACGTGCGCCCGAGAGGCGATCTCCGGCACGACCCCGCCGAACGGATCGTGCAGTTCCGTCTGAGATGCGACGACGCTGGAGCGGATCGCGAGCGAGCGTTCGATGACGGCGGCGGCCGTCTCGTCGCACGAGGTTTCGATCGCAAGCAGCAGTTCGGGCATATCGTTCCTGGTGGCACGCCCTGACGAAGGAAGGGCGTGGCGAGACCGCCGATCATTCGGCTGAACATTTCACCGAAGGCGGCCCGAACGTACGGAAGGGAACCGCAGATAGACGCGGATTAAGGCGGATGACGCAGATCAGGGAAAGCTGACCGGTCGGCGTCGTTCCCCGTCCTCCGCGTCTCTCCGTGGCAATCTGCGTCCTCCGCGATGTTCTTCGATCGTTCACAGAGGCGCGATTCGCAATGAAGTTCGGTCAGCCGGCGTCACACCGCGACGGTTCGGGGTGAAATCCGCCGGGTCGAACCGGTCTTCGGAGCTTCGACCGCGTCTTTCTCCTCGGCAGGTTCGGCGGCCTTCCCGGAGATTTTCTCTCGAAGATGGCTCACCGCCTTCTTAAGCTGTCGATCGTCGAACGTCGCCTCTTCGGTTTCGCCGATCACGTCGCGATGCCGGCGATAATTGAGGTAGCCGAGCAACTCTTCATCCGAGAAGCGCGCTTCGAAGTCCTCGTTCGGCTTGACGCCCCATTCGTCTTCCTCTTTCGAGTCGGGGAAGCGATGGATGTTCTTGCCGCTGGGGCGGAGATAGCTCGCGGTCGTCAGCTTGAGGGCGCTCGCCCCGTCGCCGATGTCGATCACGTTCTGCACGCTGCCTTTGCCCCACGTGCGCTCGCCGACGACGATCGCCCGCTCGTGGTCCTGCAGGCAGGCGCTGACGATCTCGCTGGCGCTCGCGCTGTAGCGGTTCACGATGACGGCGACCGGGAACTGATCGTAAGTGCCCGGTTTGTGGGCTTCCCAGCTTCGCTCGGGCACGTTCCGCCCCTTCGTGCTGACGATCGTTCCCTCGTCGAGAAACAGATCGCAGATCTCGATCGCCTCCGACAGCAGCCCGCCGGGATTGAACCGCAGGTCGAGCACCAATCCTTTCATGCCGTTCTTCTTGAGCTGTTCGACGGCCGCTTGCAGCTCTTCGCCGGTGCGGCGCGAGAAATGGGTCAGGCGGACGTAACCGATCTTCGTCTCGTCGTCGACCATGAAGTCCCACGTGCCGTCCTTCTCGTACTCGTCCCCGAGCACGGTCGCGACGTGAATGATCTCGCGGACAAGCTCGACCTGCTCGGTCTTCTCCTGGCCGCGGTGCAGCACGCCGATCGTGACCGCCTCTCCCGGTTTGCCTTTGAGCCGCTCGACGGCGTCTTCGATCGTGAAGCCTTCGGTGCTTTCGCCTTCGATCTCCATGATGACGTCGCCCGCGAGGACGCCGGCGCGGTAGGCGGGGGTTCCCGGCAGCGGCGTGACGACCGTCAACCGTCGCGTTTCGGGATGCAATTGCACCTGGATGCCGACGCCGCCGAACTCCTGTTCGATTCCCTGCGTGAAATCGGCGAGATCGTCGGGCGGAATGTAGGTCGAGTAGGGATCCAGCTCGAACAGCATGCCCTGAATCGCCGCCTGCATCAGTTCCTTGCGGTCGACCTCTTTCACATAGTTCCGGTCGACTTGCTCGAAGGCGTCGACGAACTCGCGAAACAGTTCGTAATACTGGTCGTCGGGAAGAGTGCCGGCGTCCGGCTCGGCGGTCTGTTTCGGAGGGGTTTCGTCAGCTTTCGGTTCGACGGCCGGCTCCTGAGCCGCCAGCGGCGAGAGGCCAATGGCGGCGATCGCCGCGATCCGACTCAGCAACCCTCCGTCGACGACGCGAAACGACAACATCGATCCCCCCTCCGGTGCGGGCCGGCACGGCAAACGAGAACCAGAACGCGGTGCCGTGGACGGCACAACCAGAACAGTTTACGGAAACGGTCCTCAAAACGACAAGACGCCCGGAGAGTCGTCGTCCCACTTCCGGGGAAGCCCGATCTCTCGTCAACCGCGTTTCCGGTAGTGGGTCAGCTTGCCGGACTCCTCTCAGGAGTCTTGCCGCTTCGATTTCGGCAACGGCTGCGCGTCGGTTCCCCTCTCCCTGGGGAGAGGGGTCAGGGGTGAGGG
>JBAQZJ010000366.1:0-12486 GCA_049790855.1 Planctomycetaceae bacterium
GTCGCGGCTAAACGGGCTTCATGCTCGCGAGCAACGTTTTCGCTTCAGGGCGATCGTTTGCCACGAGCGACGCCCCCGCAGCTTGTCGTTCCTGTTCCGATCCCTCCCGCAGCACCCGTGCGAGATCCTCCAGCGCCGAGTCATCCGCCACCGGACCCACGCACCGCCACAATTCCGGGCTGACCATCCGTCCCGCTGCCCAGCGTTCGTGGGCGTAGTCGCAGAGCATCCGCATCAACGGCTCGTTGACCCGTTCATCAAGCCCGACGACCGGTGCGAGCGGCAGGTCGATGAACAGGCATTTCAGAATCATCTGGTTCCACTGCGCGTCGTCGAACCGCTCGGCCGGATACGGATTCCGATGGGCGATCGCGGCGAACACCGGCTTCATATTCGTCCGCAAGCCTTCCACACCGCGAGGAACATGCGCCTCCTGCCGGGGCAACAACGGCAAGGCCTGATACAGAGCCACGAGTTCGCCGACCTCGCCGGCGCCGAACAGACGGTCGAGCGTTTCGAGATACGTGGCCCGGTCGTCCGACGGCAGTGACAGCACCAGCAGCGTTCGCGCCGCATGATCGACGCTCCAGCTTGAAGCATCCCAGCCCTCGCGAGCGTCCTGCGCCTTGAGTAGTTCCGTTTTCGGCAATGCGAGATCGCTCTTGCCGGTTCGACGCGGGACGAGACCGAATGCGAGATACAACTGCTTCACGTCGCCGCCGCGAACCGCCGCCAGCCGACCGTCGAGCCATTCGAGCGCCGCCGGCTCGACCCGACCGTTCAGCCACCCTCGCAGCAGCGTTGCAGGCGACGTCGCCATTGGCTTCGCAGTCTCCGGTGAATGCGCTGTTTCCTGAATTCGAGTCTAGGCCGCTTCGCACAGCGATTCAACGCGACAAGGACCGCCATGCGCAGCACCCCGGCGTCGTTCGACGAACAGGTTTCGTAGGGTGGGTCGAGCAAAGCAAGGCCCACCGGCACGGTCTTTGTGCTACCCAATGCCGGCAGACCCCGCTGGTGGGCCTTGCTTTGCTCGACCCACCCTACACCCTCAATACTCGTTCGCCTCGCCCGTCGCGGCGACGGTGACGGCGCTTGGTTTCGCGACCTGTCGCACCGTCCTCGCCTCGACTTCGTCTCGCAACTTGGCGATCGCCGCCTCCAGCGGCATCGCGCCGAGATCGCCCTCGATGCGGTCGCGGACGGCGACCGCGCCGGCTTCGGCTTCCTTTGGGCCGACGACGAACATATACGGCACCAGGTCGAGCTGCGCCTCGCGGATCTTCGCCTGGAGCTTGGCATCCTGTTTGTCGCAGGTCGCGCGGAAGCCGGACTCGCGAAGTGACTGCGTGATCTCGTCGGCCTTGTCGTTCGTCTTCTCCGAGAGCGGCAGCACGCGAATCTGTTCCGGCGCCAGCCACAGCGGAAACGCCCCGGCGAAGTGCTCGATCAGCATGCCGACGAAGCGTTCCATGCTGCCGAACGGAGCGCGGTGAATCATCACCGGTCGGTGCGGAGAGTTATCCGCCCCGATGTATTCCAATTGAAACCGTTCCGGCAGGTTGTAATCGAGTTGCACCGTGCCAAGCTGCCATTCGCGACCGAGCGCGTCGCGAACCATGAAGTCGGCCTTCGGCCCGTAGAAGGCGGCTTCGCCCTCGGCGGTGACGAAGTTGAGACCGCTCTCGGTCAGCACGTTGCGTAGAGCCGCCTCGGCGGTCGCCCAGTTCTCCTCGCTGCCGACGTACTTGTCGCTGCCCGGCTCGCGAAGTGAAAGCTGGACGCGATAATCGTTCAGCCCGACGCTTTCGAGCACGAAACGGGTCAGCTCCAGCGTGTCGCGGAACTCCTGTTCGACCTGCTCGGGAGTGCAGAACAGGTGCGCGTCATCCTGCGTCAATCCCCGCACGCGGAGCATGCCGTTCAACTCGCCGCTCTGCTCGTGCCGGTAAACGGTGCCGAACTCGGCGAGCCGCAGCGGGAGTTGTTTGTAGGAGCGCGGCCGCGACTTGTACATCATGCAGTGATGCGGGCAGTTCATCGGCTTGACGAGGTAGCGCTCGTACTTCCTCTGCCAAGCATGCAGTGCATCACGACGCGCCGACGGTGGATCGGAAGCTTGGTATCCCGCCTCCGTCGGATCAAACCCCAGCACGACAGCGGCCTCGATCAGCTTGGTCTCCCCCTCTCCCGCTCCCCCACTCCCCGCTTCCCCGGAAAGCCGCTGCACGATCGCATCGACGATCTGCCCCGCCTGATGTCCGAACAACGGCGGGAACTGGCTGTCACGGTAGTACGGGAAGTGGCCGCTGGTCTCGTACAACTCGACGCGCCCCAGATGCGGGCTGTAGACCGGTTCGTAACCCCGGCGGATGAGTTCTCGCTTGAGAAACTCTTCGAGCGTGCCGCGGATCATCGCCCCTTTCGGCAGCCAGAGGCACAGCCCCTGACCGACCTCCGGGTCGATGTGGAACAGGCCGAGCCGCTTGCCGAGGACGCGGTGATCGCGGCGTTTCGCCTCTTCAATCTGCTCCAGGTGGGCGTCGAGATCCTTCTTGCTGAAGAACGCGGTGCCGTAGAGCCGCTGGAGCGGGCGGCCGCCCTGATCGCCCTTCCAATGCGCCCCGGCGACGCTGACGACCTTGAACGCCTTGATTCGCCCGGCGTCGGGAATGTGCGGCCCCCGGCAGAGATCGACGAACTCGCCCTGGCGATAGAACCCCAGCGTCGGGTGTTCCTTCAAGCCACCGCCGATGTGCTCGACCTTGAATTCCTGCTTCAGGCCGTCGCAGAAGGCGATCGCTTCGTCGCGGGGCAGGCTGAACCGCTCGAACGGCTCGGCCTGATCGACGATTTTCTTCATCTCGGCTTCGATCGCAGCGAAGTCCTCTTCGCGGATCGGCCGGGGCAGGTCGAAGTCGTAGTAGAATCCGCTGGCGGTCGTCGGACCGAACGCGAGCTGGACATCGGGGAACAGCCGCATCACCGCCCGAGCCATGACGTGCGCCGCACTATGCCGCAAGACGCCGAGTGCCTCGGGATCGCGGTCGGTGAGCAGCCGCAGTTTGACGGCGAGCGGGGCGGCGTCAGCCCCCCGAGTCGAGGGTTGAGAGTTGAGAGTTGAGAGAGGATTATCACGGCCGGCATCCCTCACCCCTCGTCCCTCGTCACTCGTCCCATTCACCACCTCGCCGAACGGGCGAGCGGCGTCGACGGTCGTGCCGTCGATCTGAGCGGCCAGAACCGCCGATTTCAGCCGGGCGCCCAGTCGACCGGCGACGTCGAGCGGGCTGTCGGACTCGGAAACCTCGATCTGTGACCCGTCGGGAAGCTCGACGCGGATCATTGCGCAACTCCGATCTATGCAAAGGGTTCGACCACCGAGACGAAGGGCGGCCGGGAAGGCGTAGTATCGCAGTCGTCGGGAGTGCGTCAACGATCAGGCGCTGCCGATGGTCGGCCCTGAACGAGAGGCCAGTTTAGCCGCGACCAACGGGAGCGCGTCGCTTGCGTGAACCGGCGCAGCCGCTAAAATGTGCCGCTTCACGAGATTTCGCGCGCATCGCAGTCGTCTTGGCTGCGTCCAAAGGTTGATTCGATGAGCACCCTGTCGAAGAGAAAGAGGCAGCAGCGGGCCAAAAAGTTCGCTCTGTACGGCGATCTCAAGCCCGGTCGCGGCAATCAGAAGGTCGAGAGCGGCAAGCCGAAATACCTCGGCGGTAACGGCCGCAAAACGCGCGGCATCACCAAGCGGCTCTTCAAGCGGAACGTGCAGAGCATCCGCGTGATGGAAGACGGCCGCGTCGTCCGCCGGATGGTTCCCGTCAGCCTGATTCGCAGCGGCGCCGTCGAAAAAGCCGTCGTCCGCAAGCCGTTCACGATCGACGAAAAGAGCGGCTGAGCGTCGGGCCTGTGAATTCGCGATGATTGGCAAAGCCCACCCCTCGCAGGGGGTGGGCTTGCTCGTTTTGGCGCGTCACTCCACGGTCGGCACCGACGCCCCGTAGAACTTCAGCAGATCCTCGCGAAGCCGTTTCAACGACGGCTCGTGGACGTACATCATGTGTCCGGCCTCGTAGTAGCCCATCGTGACGTTCTTGCGGCGTTCGGCGGGCACCAGGCGGGCGAAAGTGTACTCGGCCCCGGCCAGCGGTGTCGCCAGGTCGTAATAGCCGTTGGCGACAAAGACCTTCAGGTGCGGATTCCGCACCATCGCATCGGCGAGCGGAATCGACGATTGCACGTACTCGTTCGTGAACTGGTCGAAGTTCCACGGATGAACCTTGCCCGTCAGAATCTCGTAAGGCACCGCCTTCGTGACGTCGAGATCATCCCGCAGGTACTGATACATCGCCGATGTGAACGGACCGAATAACGCCGCCGCACTCGGGTCGTAGCCGGTCTCGATCGATGCGGCATCACGCTCGGGGCCGGTGAAACGGCTGTCGAAACGGCCGATCGCCAGTCCATCGCGACGCAGCAACTGCTTGCCGAACCGGTCCATCGACACCCGCAGGTTCGACCGTTCGACGAACCCCGGCGAGAGACCGGTCAATTTCGCGTAGCGGCCGATGACATCCTGCCGGTTCTCAGGCGGCAAGTCGCCTGCCTTGAGCAATGCCATCGCATAGTCGCCGAGCGCGAACTCGCGGGCCATCGAGACGACGTTCTCGAGCGACATGTCCTGCAGTTCGTCGTCGAGCCGCTTGTGATACCACGCAGTCGCCGTATAGCTCGGCAGAAACAGGATATAGGGCAGGTCGTTCGTGTCGTCGAAGGCGATCGTCTGGAAGTCCAGCACCGTCGAAACGAGCACGATCCCATTCAGTTCGAGGTTGTATCGATCCTGCAGATGCTCGGCGAGGCCCGCCGCCCGCAGCGTGCCGTAGCTCTCGCCGCACAGAAACTTCGGCGAGCCCCAACGGCCGTACTTCGTCGTGTAGAGATGAATGAACCGGCCGACGGAGTTGATGTCTTCCTCGTAACCGTGGAACTGCTCCTTCTTCTCGCCCTCGACCGGCCGGCTGTAGCCGGTGCTGACCGGATCGATGAAGACGAGGTCGGTCACGTCGAGCAGCGACTCGGGATTCGCGATCACCTGCGTCGGAGGCGGCGGAACCACCGGCTCGGCGGACAGCTTGACCCGCTTCGGGCCGAGCATGCCCATGTGCAGCCACACGCTCGACGAGCCGGGACCGCCGTTGAAACAGAACGTCACCGGACGCGGCCGAGCGCCGTCGCCGGCAACGGTGTAGGCGACGAAAAAGACGTCAGCCTTATGCTTTTCGTCTTCGCCGGGCAGCGGTAGCGTGCCGGCAGTCGCGGTGTATTCGATCGATTTGCCGGCGATCTCGGCGGTGTGCGTCGTGACGACGAGCTGTTCCCGCTTCGAGTCGTCTTCGTCGCCGGTCGTTTCGATGTGTTGGGTGAGTTCGACCTTCGGCGACTCGGTCGACGGCTTCGCGGCCTCGGTGGGCGGATCGTCGCCGCGGGCGGCCGTCATCAGCACCAGACTCGCCAGCAACACGGAACGAAACGTCACGACGTCTCCTGTCGAAAAGCGACAACGACTGAAAAACCACGGTAAAGCATCTCGAAGCAGCGATTCTGCCCGCCGCCGCCAGTCCAAGGCAAGTCTGCCGATGGCGCAAGATGGGAAGACCGGGAGAACCCCGACGAACAAACGAAGGCAACGGGACTTCGGCCAGCGGTCGTGGTGCGGCCACTCCAAAATATTGGGGGCATGCCTTCGCCGCAGGCGTAGGCATATCCTGCGTTCGCATGCCTACGGCCCGGCCGAAGGCATGCCACCCGCCAAATTAGGAGAGATGGTCCACGACCGCCCGGTCAGAGATCTCGAGCCGCTTCGGCGTATGCTTCGCTGGTTTCCCACAGGATGACCCGAGTGCAGACGACGCCCAGCGGTCCGAGTTGGGCGGGGCAGACCTCATCCAGCAGATGCTGTGCGAGGTGCTCGGCAGTCGGGTTGACCGGCAGCAGGAACAGCTTGTGCGGTTCGACCGAGCGCACCGCGCGGATCGCCGCTTCATCCCGGTTCCACAGCACAAAGCCGTGATCCCAGTGCTCGTCGATCCAGCCTTTGAGGCGTGCTTTCAATTCGGCGAAGTCGATGACCCGTCCGACGGCATCGACCTTTTCGGCGGTGACGTGGAACTCGGCCGTGTAGTTGTGCCCGTGGAGCGCGGCGCATTTCCCTTCGTGCCCGAGCAGGCGATGCCCGGCACAAAAGCGAACGCGACGCATGACGGTCAGAGACATCAATTCGAACCGCGTGAAATCACAGGCGAGCCGCCGGGTTCACCCCGGCGGCCTGTCAACGGGCGTCGACGGCAAGCCGCCGCGATGTACCCGGCGGCTCGCTTGCTCGTGGCCCGATCACTTCTTCCCGTACACCTTCGCCGGGTCGAAGGCTTTCTCGGTCTCGGCGAAAACGAGGTCGGTGCCCTTCTCGCGGGCTTCGTCACCGACGGGAACACGACGGTAGAAGCAGGAGCGATAACCGACGTGGCAGGCGGCCCCGCCCCGCTGGTCGACGCGGAGCCAGATCGAGTCCTGGTCGCAGTCGACCCGCAATTCGCGAACGACCTGCACATGCCCGCTGGTGGCGCCTTTATGCCAGATCTCGTTTCGGCTGCGCGACCAGTAGACCGCCTCGCCCACCTCGATCGTTTTGCTGAGCGCTTCGCGGTTCATGTACGCCTGCATGAGCAGTTCGCCCGATTCGGCGTCGGTCGTGACGACGGGGATCAGACCACGGTCGTCGAACTTCGGCGCGAGCGCCGTGCCCTCTTCGATCTGCTGCTTGTCGCCGCGATCGGCGAACGGGACGGCCACGGCAAAGCCCTTTCGAGTGACGGACGTTTTCGAGGTGAGCAACCCGCATCGTATCCGCACGCGCCGCGGGTTTCCACGGGTGGTGAGTCGGGCTGATCGTCGAGCAAAAAGCCCACGGGCGGCGGCCCGTGGGCTTCGTGAAGGCGTCGAACGTCGTCGAACAGCTTACTCGTCGAGCTTCAAGCTGAAATTGACGAGCAGCGCGCCGTTTTCGTCGGGAACGGCGTAGCTGCCGCTGGTGCGGAGGTACTTGGCGATGTCCTCGAAGGGCGGCAGCGTCGAGAAGTCGAAGTTCTCGTTGATCTGCTGGTTCTGCCCCGTCCGAACGGCCTCGTAGATCGCCTTGAGCTGGTCGCGCTGGTCTTGGTATCCGATCAGCGAGACCTGGTCGGGAATATGCTCGGAGATCTGCTTGTAGGCATCGGTCTCGGCGAGCGGCGTTCCCTCGGCTCCGCGAAGAATGCCCTCGAGCTTGGCGACATCGGTCGAAAAGATCAATTGCCCCTTCGCGGCGGTGACGGCCATCTTGCCGGGTTCGCCGCCTTGCGGGTTCTGCAACGGCAATTCGTAGACCGTCGCTCCCTGGAACTGTCGCGACTCGCCGGGAAAGTTCGGCGTCGTGGCGAGCTTCGTGAGCACGTCCTTCATCTTCTGCTCGTCTTTGACGGCGAAGGCGATCACGGTCGGCTGTTGCGGCGCCTTCGCCTTATCACCGACGACCCGGTCGATGACGACCGGATAGCTCGCCATGTGGATCGTCCCCGCGAGCTGATCGAGGAAATCGGTCTGCGGGTTGAGCTTCGGACCGTTCTCACTGTTCGCCGCCTTCTGCATCAACTGCTCGAACGCTCCCGGCCCCTGGAAGGTGTCGACAAGGCTCTTCACCGAACCGACCGCGCCGCCGACGTTCCAGTTGGCGCCGAAGTAGCCCGTTGCGGCGTCGGTGACCCACTCGGGGGGTGCGAGTTCAGACGGCGTGAAATCGAAGACGCCGAGAACGCCGAGGTCGCCCGAGGCGGGGCGCTCGACGTACAGGAACATCTTCGAGACGCTGTCGAACTCTTCCGTCGCCACGTCGGCGCTGCCGCCGATGCCCTTGAGGCTTGTCAGGCCCAGCGTCGGCAGAAAGGCAGAGACCATTTGCAGCTGCGGCGGGGCGCCTTCGGTGCGGGTCAGCGCCGTCTGCAGGCCGCCGATCGGGTCGGCAAACCAGACGATCGCCGGTTCGCGATCGTCGGTTTTGCACTTCTCGGTGATGTAGCCGTAGACTTCGTGGCCGGCGAAGGTCTCGTCGTGGTCGCCCGACCAGCGGGCGAGGACCGCTTCGAGGACGGGCTGCGCATTACCGATGACGATGCGGTCGTCTTTGCGGAACCAGGCGACGTTCATCGCCTTGCCGCCGCCCGCCGCGCCATTCTGTTCGCCTTCGATGTCGAGATCGTCGAGGTTCGAGGGATCATCGTCGGTGCCAGCGGACTTGCCGGTGTAGACGACGATTTCGGTGCCTTCGAACTCGACGTTGGAGCGGGTTGAACCCTTCTCTTTGAGTTCCGCTTCGGCCTTTTCGACGAGCTTGTCGACGGTGGCGCCGTTGTCGCCGTAGTTGACGATCAGCACCAGTCCGACCGATTCACCCGGAACGTCGCAAACGGCGAAGGCCAGTTCGCCCGAGGGAATCTTCAGCAGTTCTTCGAGCGAGACGCCGAGTTTCTCCTGGACCTTCCCGCCCGACTCGGCGAACTTCGTCTTGATCTGATCGAACGTCGGATCGAGCTTCGGATCGTTGAGCAGCGCCCCGAACGCCGAACCTTTGACGCGCTCTTTGAGGGCGGTCACGTCGGGCACGGCGACGTAGGCGTAGACGGTGGGCGGAAGCAGCTTCGCGGGCGGTGCGTCGTCCTGAGCCGACGCAGGCCGGGCGACGAACGCGGTCGCCAACGCGACGGCCGTCGCCGTCCTGAACAACAGAGGTCGCAACATCGGGCCAATCCTTAACCAGAGAGGAACAATCGTCGTTGAGGGATCGGGCTTCGTCCGTTCGAAGATGCCGACGAAGTACCCGCACTTTGCAATTCGCACAAGCCCGCTTTGAGGCGAGCGAGCCGTTCCGTCGGACGCCGGCAGGCCGTTCGCTGGTTCGGCCCGGCAGCCGGCGCAGACCGCCACATTCGGCCGGCCCCGAGAGTCTCTACCCTTCCCGACGTGCCGGGGTTTCGGACAAGGTCACTCTTTCGCCCCAGACCGTTCGCCGGCCGACGGCCGAGGCACCGGCGCCGTGTTTTTCCGCCGGGGGGCTTCGAGGTAGCGAAAGCCGGTGTTCGGGTTGTTGATGTCGAAGCCGAACGCCTGATACTCGTCAAGAAAGTTCTTAAGGTACGTGACGGGAATCGCGAAACCGAGACCCTCGCCGAACGCGAGCTTCATGTTCGTGACGCCGATGACTTCGCCGCGGGCGTTGAACAGCGGACCGCCGCTGTTGCCCGGATTGATCTGGGCGGTCGTCTGGATGTAGACCAGCCCCTCGAAGTTCCGGTTGCGAGTGCTGACGATGCCCTGCGAGACGCTGCGTTCGAGGCCGAGCGGGTTCCCGATCGCGAACACGGCGTCGCCTTCGCGGTAGTCGGCGTCTTCGGCAAGATAGACCGGCGTGAACTCCAGGTCGTCCTGCTCGGGTAGCTGCAGCAGCGCCAAGTCGAAGAACGGATTGAGTGCGACGATCTTCACGTCCTTGATTCGCTGACGCCGGAAGCTGCCGTCTTTCTGCTTCTCATAAAGGATGACGGCGATCTGCGTCTCGCGTTCGACGACGTGATAGTTGGTGACGACGTGCCCCTGCTTGTCGATGATGAACCCCGAGCCGAGGCCGCCCGGCGTCTGGACGAGCACGACGCCCTCGCCGAGCTTCTCCGCGAGGGTCTTGATGCTGCCGCCCGGCAGCGTGGCCGTCGAATAGATGTTCTGCTTGTTCACGTGGCTTGCGGGAACGGGCGTCGATGCGTCGCCCTTCTCTCGCGAGAGAACGTCGTCCTTCGGAACGCGGACGACGTCGACCCCCAGATCGACGTAAAGCGTGCCTTCGACCTCTTTGAGGACTTCGCCCTGAATCGTCTGACCGCTCTTGAGCCGAATCACGTCGGCCGATGCCGAGCCGCACCAGGCGAGCAGACTGCACAGGGCGGCAATGGCGAGACGCGCGGGGAAGTTTCGCATGAAGGAGGCCGTCCGTCGGCAAGAAAGCCTGGTGAGTCGATGAATCCGTCGCTCGGAACCGCGTGATTTAGCAGGTGGATCGAGGGTTGTCTCAGTTCTCGAATCGATATTTCTGGTGACAGGTATTGCAGGTCGTTCCAACGCCGTCCAGTGCCGCTTTGAACGCGGCGTGATCTTCCGCTGCGGCGGCTTCGGTCATCACGGCGCCAGAGGCGATCAGTTCGCGAGCGGCCGCCTGGTATTCGGACTCCTCGGCGGAGCCGTAGTCGGAATGCGACGTGAACCGGGCGAGCGCCGCCAGGATGCCGGCCTCGTGTCCGGCTGTTTCGCGACCACCATGGAACGCTGACTCGTCAGCCCCGATCTCTTTGAGTGTGTCGAATGCCGATTGCATACGAGTCATCAACGCGGCACGGTCGGCGGTCTCCTCGCGCGACGCCGCAGGGTCGGGGGCCGGCAGGCCGGAAGGCGTGTTGTTGTTCAGAACGGCGGAGAGTTGTTCGCTGGCGAGTTGCGCCTCGTTGAAACTTTCGCGGCCGCGAGCGGTCGCCGACATCGCCACCGCCACCGCCGCATCGCGGGCCAGCAAGGCGTTGCCCTTCCACGAGATCGACGCCGGGTGTTCCGCGGCGATCGTCGCCAGCGCCGACATGACCCAACCGTCGACCGAGACCTGCTCGAACGAGTCGTTGTAGCTGCCGACCGTCAGCAACTTTTTGCCGAGATCGTTGTTCACCGCCGCGATCTCGTTTCGCAGCGTTTCCAGCGGCAGGACTGTCTCCCGATCGCCGGCCGACGGCACCGGCGACGGCTCGCCGCCAGGCGGCATTGGCATCGGAACCGTTGTCGCGGCGGTCCCTTCCGGCACCGTCGTCGCACGGCCGGTCGAGGCGATCATCGCGGCGGCTTCAGCCGTCGCAGCCGCCGCTTTCGGGGGAATCTCTCCAGCGGTCGCGACGATCTCCCCTTCCGGCGGCAGGTCGGGAAAGACGTCGTACGGCACTTTCGGCGTCAACCATCTTCGCCCCGAGGCATCGACCGTCGCCGCGATCGCATTCGACGCAGTCGTTGAGGAAGCCTCGGTCGACGCCGCCGGCTTCACGGTGCGTGCGGACGCCGTTGACGGATCGGCGGGGGCCGGAGCGGTCTCGTCGCGACAGCCGGGCAGAAGAAAGGTCGATGCCGCGATCACCGCGGCGATGCGGGCACGAGCGTTCGGCAGGGTCGCACCGATCGTTTGCACGGAGGTGTCGGAAGGGTGGAGAATTGGTCGACAGCGATCCGTGCTGCGATTATGGCCGCCGCCGTCATGACCCGCAAGCCGGGGCGAACTCCGACGTTCCCAAGAACCCATGCCGTCGGAACAACTTACGACGTCACTTCCCGATCGCGAGCCTTGTTGGCGATCACACGACGGGGCGCAAGCCCCGGTGATCACGGCCCCCCGGCGACCTGCGCCATCCGTCATTAACAGCCGCGACGGTATCACAGCTCGCAAAAAGCTTCGCAGACTTCCCATTTTTACATGACGGTGGTCCGCCGCAATGGTAAGGTTTCAGCCGGGAGGATCGCGGACTCTCTCGCCACACCAAGAGTGAACATCCAGACCGATATCGCGGATCAGCGAAAGGAAAACCATGCGTATCAATCGTCGGCTGGCGACCGCTGCCTTGTCGGCGGCGACTTTCGCCGGGGCACAGACCCAGGCAGGTCTCTTCGACCGACTCGTCGATGACACCAATCGAAGCGATACGGCAACGACTGACGACGACCGGGAATCGCTCCGGTTCGCCGTCGCCGATGCGAGCGAGATCGGCAAGATCGTCAGCCCCGTTTCGTTCCAGCCGCTCGCCGCGCCCGGCAGCGAAGGCCTCTTGACGCCTGTTCCCGAGCCGGCCCCCATTCCGATGCCGGCCCCCGGCTACGGCGGTCCGACACCGGCTGGTCCCTACCCGATCGAGGGTGTTCCGACGCCGGGCTACCCGCCGAATCCGGCGTACCCGATCGAAGGCGCACCCTATGCCGGACCGATTTCACCGATCGGACCGGTGCTTCCGGGAGACGGCTTCCCGCTGTTCGACCGCGTAAAGTACGAAGACCTTGACCACGTTCACTCCTGCGCGACGCCGATGGTTGTTCAAGTGCTCGACCCATGCAGTGACAAAGCGCGCGGCGGATTGCTGCGTCATCTGCACGACGATGACGATTGCGATGCCTGCGGACCGCAGTGCGTGTTCGTCGAGATCTGCGTTCCGCCCGGCTGCCCGGAGATCAAAGTCTCGCGCGGCGGACGCAAGGTCAAGTACGATTATGGCGACTACAAGGTCGAAATCCTGTCGAAGGACGGCGTCGTGTTCGTCGATTACGACGATTGAGTACTTTAATGTTAGCCGCCCGGCTTGCCGGGCGATGAGCGTCGGC
>JBAQZJ010000367.1:0-9393 GCA_049790855.1 Planctomycetaceae bacterium
CTCCCTGGGGAGAGGGGTCAGGGGTGAGGGGATTCCTTGTGGCTGCGCTCGTTGCATTCTTCGATGGGATTGCGACGCTCATCTTGATGGAGAACGACGTCAAACGGTTCCCCTCACCCTCGGTCCCTCTCCCTAGGGAGAGGGAGGACGAAGGACGGGGCGCACTTGGTCAATTCGACTCCCAAGCGGCTTCATGGCCGGTTTCAAACGGCAAAACTCATCAGAGAGGTCGACCACGCGAACCGGGTCGACGCTGATCCTGCATGGAAATGGCGTCTTTGTAAGAGTGCCGTGTTTTCCGCCTGTTCAAGGCGGCGACGTGAAGGTTTGTTCCGTGCAGATCTCCTCCGCGCGCGAACCGGTCTGGACAGCGATCCGGCGTTTCCTAGAATGCGGCCCCTCCATTCCGGGAGAACCGGGACGGAGTCTGCATTCGTGCGATTGTCCCCGCGGTCGCCCTTGCAGCCTGCGTCGGTCTGCGTTCGCAGCATCGGCGAACACTTCCCGGTGACGCCGTCGACTGCCGACGGCGACATCGACGACCCAGATCCCGAAAGAGACCGTTCCCCATGACCCGCGCATCGTGGGCCTGGGCCGCGGCGGCCGGCGTGATGCTGGTTGCCGGGGTCGGGTGTTACAGTCCCGCTCCGTACCAGCCCGGCTACGGATATCCCAGCTACCAGACCATGCCCGGCGGCGCCTACCCGGCCGCACCGGGAGGCGCCTATCCCGGCGGATCATACGTCGTGCCCGGCGGCACGGTTCCCGGCACGCTCGGCCCGTCGTCGACCATGCCGGGAGTCGGGCCGACGCTCGCTCCGCCGATGAACGGCGGCGGCGCACCGCCGGCCACCTACGCTCCCGGCGGCACGCCGCCCGGCGACATGGTGCCGAATTACGAAGAGCCGGGCACCGGCGACTTCGACTCGGGGAACGGTTTCGGCGCCCCGCCCGACGACGGCTTTCAGCAGCCGGTTCCCGGAAGCGGCGCCAACGGCTCCCCGTTTTACGAGGGCACGAGCGCGCCGCGACGACTCGACACGGGCCAGGCGAGCACCGCGCCGAAACGCAACGATTATCTCGCCGGCGTCGACGATTTTCAGTCAAGCGCAGGCTCGTCCATTCCATCGAATCTCGCCGGTCGAGACGCCTCTGTGCGACCGGCGGGCTTTCAGGAAACTCCGACGACGACCGCCGACTTCGGTTTCGACCCGAGCGCGACGCCCGACCCCGCGAACGCACAGGCCGCTGCAAATGACAGCGGCTTCGGCCACGATGCCGCGAATTACGCCTGGCTGCGCGGCGTGGTCGACTACGATCCGCAACGCAAAAACTGGCACATCATCTATGGTCTGCCGCCCGATCCGAACGACCGCTTCGGCGGCAGCCTGACGCTCGCCGACGGCGGCCATTTAAGCGAGTTCCGCGACAGCGACGTCGTGCTCGTGCAAGGTCGCATCGACCCCATCGCCGGTCAGGACATGCTCGGCAAGCCGCTGTACCGCGTCAGCAAAGCCGAACTCATCGGCCGCTTTGAATGACCTTCGTCGCAGGCATCGACTTCAGAGCCGCGACCGTCAGAGAGCGTTTGACGGCGAACCCGCGCCGAGAAGCGCTCCCTGACGGTCGCGGCTCTGATTTTCCGGCTTCCGGTCTCTGCGATCAATCCCAGCTCAGCGTGCCCGACGTCTGGTATTCGGTGACGCGCGTCTCGAAGAAGTTCTTCTCCTTCGCGAGGTCGATCGTTTCGCTCATCCACGGGAACGGGTTCGGCGAGCCGTACTGGGTCGGCAGGCCGATGCGTTCCAGCCGGCGGTCGGCGATGTGCTGCACGTAGTCGCGGAACAAATCGGCGTTCAGCCCGAGCACGCCGTTCGGCAGACACGACTTCGCGTACTCGATTTCGACTTCGACGGCCTGCTTCACGCGCTCCAGAACCTGCTGCTGGAACGTCTCGGTCCAGACGCCGGGGTTCTCGGCCTTGATGCCGTTAATGAGGTCGACGCCGAAGTTCAGATGGACCGTCTCGTCGCGAAGGATGTACTGGAACTGCTCGGCGACGCCGGCCATCAGGTTCCGGCGGTGGAACGACAGCATCATCACGAAGCCGCTGTAGAAGAACAGCCCTTCCATGATGAGGTAATAGCCGATCAGGTTCTTGAGGAACGTCTGCACGCCCTCGGGGGTTTTCGTGTCGAAGTCGGGGTCGAGGATCTCGGCGGTGAGTTCCAGTTCGAGCGCGTCCTTTTTCGCGATCGCCGGGATCTCGCGGTACATGTTGAACACCTCGCCCTCGTTCAGCCCCAGGCTGTCGACGACGTAGAGGAAGGTGTGCGTGTGAACCGCCTCTTCAAACGCCTGCCGCAGCAGATACTGCCGGCACTCGGCGTTCGTGACGTGCTTGAAGATCGCCAGCACGAGGTTATTGCCGACGAGCGACTCGGCGGTCGCGAAGAAGCCGAGGTTCCGCATGATGACCAGCCGCTCGTCGGCGGTCAGCTTGTCGGACCGCCACGTCTCGATGTCCTTGGTCATCGGAACTTCGGTGGGCATCCAATGATTCGCACACCCGTTTACATAATGCTCCCAAGCCCACTTATACTTCAGCGGCATCAACTGATTGACGTCCACCGCCGAACAGTTGATAAGCCGTTTCTCGTTCGCGGTGAACCGCCCGGTGTTCTCGAGGGAGAGACCGGAGGCATTATCTGCAACAATCGCCGGCGAGGCGGGGGCGGAACGTTCGGTCGAGGGAGTCATGACTGTGGACATGGCGTCGTGCCTTGGTTGGCGGTTATACGGGAACGGAAACTGAAAGCTGTGCTAAGGACTGTTAAGTCGATTTACTCGGTGCCACGAATGGCTTGTCCACCCGTGCCGGACATATTGTGGATGTTGAATGATGATTGAGGGTGAGCTCCGCGATCGCACTGGCGGGAAGCCGCCAGTGGCACCTGGCGTTGATGGGGTAGGCGTTCATTGTGACCTTATCCCATTTACTGGCTTCAGGAGCCGAATATCTCTTTCGCTACACCCGCACAACCAAGATTCAAAAGCACGTCATAGCCGACCTTTTGAACTATCGGCCCATACTTATCTCGAAGCTTCTTAAGGCGACTGGCTGCGAGTCCCGAACGTGGAGTATCTCTTGCTATCTCTCGCAGGCTTTCCGAGAACTCTTTGATATCGTCTTCTGTCGCCGACACCCCCTCAGTGAAAAGTTCGACGGCCGCCTGGATATGCCTATCAGTCCATGGAAAGGGTTTGCCGCAATTGAAACAATATTTGGGAATCGTTCTCTTAGGGTTTGTTATTGTCAAACCGATTCCTTCTTGGACTATTGCACCTCTGATTGGCGTGTCACAGCACTCACATTGCCCTGTCGTGGCCGCACCACATTTTTCGCAATGTGGCACCACGTAGTGCGAGTTAGGGTCGCCCTTATCAGTTATGAGATGGCCGTTCAGGCATATCAGCGATGCGAGTTGGTAAACGTCATACATTCGATGCCCCGTGAGCACGAGCGACTGGGCGCCGGGTGCCACTGGCGTCGCGCCAGTACGATCGCGAGTTGTTTCTCAATTTCAATTCAGCGTCTCTCGCGAGGCTGGTATTTGACTGATTAAGAAGTTTGCTCCCGGCGTCCACTTGCTCCCCTCACCCCCGGCCCCTCTCCCCAGAGGAGAGGGGAGGCGTGTGGGGGGGAGTGTCAGGGAGCGATCGGGCGGTGAATGGGCTTTCGTTTCGGTGTCGCTGATTCTGCGTTGGGTGTCGTGGTGTTCTCGCGGCCTCATTGCCGGTCCCCCTCTCCCTGGGGAGAGGGGTCAGGGGAGGTCTTGTGCGTTCGTTCGCCGCTTGCGTCGGTCCGAAGAGGTTGCCGTAGTAACTCCTGAGATCGATGTGAGCCGCCTTCGCGATGCCGAGCAGCACGGCTTCGGTGTCCTGCAACAGTTCCTCGTTCTGAACGCGGAAGACCGTCAGCTTCGCTTCCTCCAGATAGCGCTGCCGCCGCTTGTCGTAGTCGCCTCGCCCGTCGTGGCTCATCCCATCAAGCTCCACGACGAGCCTCGCGCTTTCGCAGTAGAAGTCGACGACGAAGGGGCCGATCGGAACCTGCCGGCGGAACTTCAATCCGGCGAGCTTTCGACTTCGCAGCAGGCTCCAGAGATACCGCTCGGGAGACGGCATGCGGCGGCGAAGATCGCGGGCTTTTTCTGTATTCGGGTTCGGCTCCTTGGGAGACATGACCGGCAAATCGGTAAGCGTCGTTATGGGCTGAGGACGTTCAATCGTGCCCCCTCTCCCCAAAGGAGAGGGGGACCGGCGCTCGGCGCGGCAGGGAGCATCCGCGGCTCAACGCTCGCTCTCACCCCTCGTCCCGCGTCTCGAAGATCGGCTCCGCCGTGTGGTCGGCCGGTTCCTGCCGCTTCATGTTCTTGCCGATCAGCAGGTAGAGCACCGGGCCGATCAGGCCGACGAGGATGATGATCAGCACCCACAGCAGGCGTTCGTTGTCGGTGAGGTGCGGGTTGTGGACGGCGTCGATGATCGCCCAGATCATCAGGCCCAGCGCCGCCAGCGAGATCAAGACCGCGAACGCCATCATCATCGCCCAGATGATGAAGAAGAAGACGGTGAAGAAGACCTCGGGATCGGCGGGAGCGCCTTGAGCCGGCAGCAGACAGAGGGACATCGCGGCCTTCCGTCGAGGGTCGTCCACACCGGTCTGCGGAAGCGGAACGCGCAGTAGCCCGGCTTCTGAAGAGCGTCCGAACAAACGCTCGGAACTTGTCGAAACAGCTGCCTCGTTGGTCCCCCTCTCCTCTGGGGAGAGGGGTCAGGGGTGAGGGGAGACCTTGTGCGTTCCCCTGGGCGTTGCAACCGTTCGAACCGTCATTTCGTCGAAGAGTTTCTGCGACGCGAGTCCAGCGATTCCCCTCACCCCCGGCCCCTCTCCCGAGGGAGAGGGGGGACTTGTCAAGACGCCCTGGGAGCAGCCGGGCTGCGCCGCCGTTCGAGTTCGTCACAGCGGTCGGTCGATCGGGCCGCCGGCACTGGCGGTTCGCGAGGGTCGCAGGAAGAGGTAGGCGATCGTGCCGATCACCGGCAGGAAGAAGATCACCAGCAGCCAGACGATTTTCGTCGTGCCGTCGAGACCGGGATTCGTTGCCGCGTCGATCAGGCCCCAGACCCAGACGATCACTGCCAGGATTCCCAGCAGCAGCATGACGATGCCGGCTCCGATTCCGAAGCCCAGCCAGTCGAGGCCTTCCTGCGCGAGAATGAAGTACGGCGTCATGGTCGCCTCCGTGATGCGGGCGAGTGGAACGGCAGCCCGAGCGAAGGCCCGGCACGTCGTTCATTCTCGTTCGCATCCGGAAAGGCGACATCAGGCTCTTTCGTCCTCGGTCGTGGGGAGCGTTCCTGTGCAGGGTTCGACTCGGAGGGCTGACGTCCCCGCTCGCCTGCTATTTCCTACTTCCTATTTCCCACTTCCTCCTCACTGGCACGCCTCGCACGTCGGGTCGTTCGGATCGCAGGCCACGCCGTACATGGTCGCGGGGATTTCGTCGCTGTCGGTCGTGGCGACGGGGATCGCCGGGAGTTCGGCGCTGTCGTTCGGCGAGGGAATCGCCGCCCGGCTGACCTGGACGTCGCCGCTGGCGCTTTTGTTCTTCATCCAGCGCGGTTGGACGCCGAACTTGTTGACGTCGATCGTGCTCTTTTCGACCTGCGTCGCGGCCAGCGTGCGGAGGTAATAGGTCGTCTTGAGACCCTTCTCCCACGCCAGCAGGTACATGTCGTTGAGCTTCTTGCCGCTGGGGCCGGCCATATAAAGGTTGAGGCTCTGGCCTTGGTCGATCCATTTCTGCCGGCGGGCGGCGCACTCGATGATCCAGTACGGATCGATCTCGAACGCCGTCTGGTAGCGTTCTTTGACGTCCTGCGGCACTCGGCCGATTTCGGCGAGGCAGCCGTCGTAATACTTGAGCTGCTCGAGCATGTCGGCGTCCCACAGGCCGCGGGACTTCAACTCGTTGACCAGGCCCAGGTCGATCTGCGTGAACTCACCCGACAAGTTGCTCTTCACGTAGAGCAGCTTGTAGTTCGGTTCGATGCTCTGGGTGACGCCGATGATCGTGCTGATGGTCGCCGTGGGGGCGATCGCCATCACGTTGCTGTTCCGCATGCCGTGCTGCCGGATCGCGGCGCGAACCGGCTCCCAGTCCATGCTGATGCTGCGATCGACGTCGACTTTCTCGCCGCGCTCGGCTTCGAGCAGGTCGACGGTGTCGATCGGCAGCAGGTCGCGGTCCCACTTCGAGCCTTTGTAGCTTTCGTAGGCGCCGCGTTCCTTCGCCAGTTCCGTCGAGGCGAGAATCGCGAAGTAGGAAATCGCCTCCATGCTGCGATCGGCGAACTCGACCGCGCCCTCGCTGGCGTACGATACGCCCAGCGACGCGAGGGCGTCCTGAAACCCCATGATCCCGAGGCCGACCGGGCGATGGCGGCGGTTCGCGTTCGCCGCTTCGGGAGTGGGGTAGTAGTTGATGTCGATCACGTTGTCGAGCATCCGCATCGCGACGCGAATCGTGTCGCGAAGCAGGTCGAGATCGAGTTCACCGTCTTTGACGTGCGTCTTGAGGTTGATCGACCCCAGGTTGCAGACGGCGGTCTCGTCTTTGCTCGTGTTGAGCGTGATCTCGGTACACAGGTTGCTGCTGTGCACGACGCCGCAATGGTCTTGCGGGCTGCGGATGTTGCAGGGATCCTTGAACGTGACCCACGGGTGCCCGGTTTCGAACAGGCGGGTCAGCATCTTCCGCCACAGGTCGACCGCCGCGACGCGGCGATGCAGTTTAATCTTGCCGGCGGAAGCGAGACGTTCGTACTGTTCGTAGCGTTCTTCGAACGCCTGGCCGTAGAGGTCGTGCAGATCGGGAACTTCTTCGGGGCTGAACAGCGTCCAGTGGCTCTCCTGGCGGACACGCTTGAAGAACAGGTCGGGAATCCAGTTCGCCGTGTTCATATCGTGGGTGCGGCGGCGGTCGTCGCCGGTGTTCTTCCGCAGGTCGAGGAACTCCTCGATGTCGAGGTGCCACGTCTCGAGATATGAGCAGACGGCCCCCTTCCGCTTGCCGCCCTGATTGACGGCGACGGCGGTGTCGTTGACGACCTTCAGGAACGGGATGACGCCCTGGCTCTGCCCGTTGGTGCCCTGAATGAGCGCCCCCGTCGAGCGGATGTTCGACCAGTCGTTGCCCAGCCCGCCCGCCCATTTGCTGAGCCGGGCGTTGTCGGACACGCACTTGAAGATGTGGTCGAGATCGTCCATGACCGTCGTCAGGTAGCACGACGACAGTTGCGGGTGGAGCGTGGCGCTGTTGAACAGCGTCGGCGTGGCGCTCGTGAAGCGGAACGACGAAAGGACGTCGTAGAACTCGATCGCCCGCTCGTGCCGGGCGTCGCCTTCTTCCATCGCGAGGCCCATCGCGACCCGCATCCAGAAGTATTGCGGCGTCTCGATGCGACGGCCTTCGACGTGCAGCAGATAGCGGTCGTAGATCGCCTGCAGGCCGAGATACTTGAACTGGTGATCGCGTTCGGGCTTGAGCGCGTCGGCGATGCGGTTCAGGTCGAAAGTGCGGATCGACGGCGTGAGCCGTCCCGCGGCGATGCCGTCGACGATGTAGTGCTCGAACTGCTTGCGGTAGAGCTTGTCGAGGTCGTCGACGTCGGACTCGTGTTTGCCGAGCGCTTCCTGGTTGACGACCATCAGCATCAGCCGGCTGGCGACGACGTCGTAGGCCGGGTCGCGTTCGATGCGGCTGCGGGCGGCGAGAATCATCGCCCGGTAGACCTCGCGGGTCTTGATGCCGTCGAAGACGCTGCGCATCACGTCTTCGAGCAACTCGTCGGCGTTGCACTCGCGTTCCAGGCCGCGGCAGGCCTCGGCGAGTCGCCGGCGGATGCGGCCCTCGTCGAACGGAATGCGCGTGCCGTCGTCGAGCGTGACGTGCAGCCGCGCCCGCGACGGGCCTTCCTCGTCGACAGGAGCACGCAGGGCGCGCAGTTTGGCGCGTTCGGCCCGATACACGATGTAGCGGCGGGCGACGCGAAAGTGCCCGTGCCGCATCATCGTCATTTCGACGAAGTCCTGCACCTTCTCGACGTCGACGCCGGTCTTGCTGCGGGCCAGCGGCGCGATCTCTTCGAGCACCTCCTCGTTCATCCGGGCGACGTCGGCGCGAACGTCGGCGTCGAGCGGTTGATCGTGCGTCAGGCTCAACTCGGCGCGAAACGCCTTGCCCATCGCCCGTTCGATCAGCGACGGGTCAAAAGGCACCAGTCGTCCGTCTCGTTTGCGAACCAGCCACTCCTCGGTTGTCTGGATCATGTCGTGCCTTCGTGCTTCGTGCTCGATGGCCCCCTGCCGATGGTCTGGCGCATGAAGGCGCAGCATCTCGGGGGAGCGGACCTGTGAAACGGGATGAAGAAACCGTGAAAACCGCACGCCGGACGACCGGCGTGCGCCATCAAACCCCCGAACGGGGCCGCGGGGAAAGTCTCGGCGAGATGCGAGACGACAGACCGGAAGTTCTCCGGCCGGGGCAGTGGGCGACGACGAGAGATTCTCGCCCGACGATGCGATTCCGATTCGCCAAGCCCCGCACGTCCATTCTCCTCCTCCAAGTCGAACCGCCCGACGGCAGAGGTCTGCCCGTCGAGCCGCCCAATACAACCGATGGTGGCCCGGCCTTCACTGCCGTTCCCGCGATGGCCGTCGAATGACACCCGGAAAGGGTTTCGACTCTGCGTCACGCGGTGAGGTGGCTCCGAATCGGTGAGGCTCAATATACGGTGGTGTTGCACTCTGTCAACACTACATCTCTGCACAATTCGTTCACGAATCCTTCGCAACCCCACGACAGGGAATCCTCTGAAAATCGTGCGGATTTCCGGCTGAGATCGCTCTCGGGAGGGCTGCTTCGCGCACAATCGGCATGTCGATCGGACACAACATCTTGTGTATCCTGGAAATCTGAAAATCGGCGTCGCCTTGAATGTCATCGGACAAAGTGGACAGTAGATTTTATCCATTTGTCCACTATTCGGGAAGGTTGTTTAATGACGGGCGCATGTCGCCGCGATCCCGCGACCCGGACGAGTCGTAGTTCGGTCGGATTGCACGTACGCACCCACTCGGCAGGCTGACGCCCGCCGCTCGCCTGTCGTCGTTGACTCCTGACTCCTGACCTCCTCAACAAAAAAAGGAATGCGCATCCCTCGGCTCCTGATCCGCCGCGACGAACGCCGGCCCGGCCGGTCGGACGACGTTTCCGCCGATCCGGCACGACCTGAAATCGGCCGTTCCGTCCCGAGAGGTGGACG
>JBAQZJ010000368.1:0-5932 GCA_049790855.1 Planctomycetaceae bacterium
GCCGACAGGGCCGCGGATGCCCGGCACGTCCCTCGACTTGAAGCCGGCCTCCACTCCAGCTAAGGGAGCGCCGCCGATGCAAGCGCGAAATCGGCGAAACGACGCGATTCGCCGATTTGTTTAAGAAGTCGTGGCAGGCCGGCTGTGCGACGGCCTTTTCGGGTTGGTCGCCGCAGAACCTCGACGGGACGATCGGTGTCGGCCAGCATGGAACAGCGACACCAGCCCGCGACACTCGCCCCATTCCCGAGATCGCACTTCATTCCAACAGACGACCCGCGTCCGCCGCCCTTCCCTCTTCGCATTTCGCCCCCGACATGCTCCTGTCGATCACCACGACGCAGCCGCCGGCGACCGACCTCGGTTTCCTGCTCCACAAACATCCCGACCGGCTCCAGAGCTTCGAGATGAGCTTCGGGCAGGCGCACGTCTTCTACCCCGAGGCGAACACCGAACGCTGCACGGCGTGCCTGCTGCTCGACGTCGATCCGGTCGGCATGGTCCGCGGCAGAGGGCGCGACCAGTCGTCCCCGCTGGCTCACTACGTCAACGACCGCCCTTACGTCGCCTCGTCGTTCCTCAGCGTGGCGATCTCGCAGGTGTTCGGTACGGCGCTGCAGGGGCGGTGCAACGCCCGGCCGGAGCTTGCCGCGACGCCGATTCCGCTGTCGGCTCGCATCGACGTGCTGCCCGTTCGGGCCGGCGAAGCGTTTCTGCACCGCGTTTTCGAGCCGCTGGGTTACGAAGTCGACGCGGTGCGCCATCCGCTCGACGAACGGTTCCCCGACTGGGGCGACAGCCCGTACGTCTCGGTGACGATTCGCAACACGATCACGCTGTCCGACCTGCTGACGCACCTGTACGTCCTCATCCCCGTCTTCGACAACCAGAAGCACTACTTCGTCGGCGACGACGAGATCGTCAAGCTGCTTGCGAAAGGCGAAGGCTGGCTCGCCGGGCATCCCGAGAAGGAGCAGATCACCCGCCGATATCTCCGATCGCGACCGAGCCTGTACCGCACGGCACTGGCGCGCCTCGTGCAAGAGGAGTCGCCGGAGTCGGCCGAACATGAACCGGCGGATGAAGCCCGACGCACCGTCGACGGTGCGGAAGTCCTGCTGGAAAAGCCGCTCAGCCTGAATGAACAGCGGCTCGGCGCCGTCGCCGCGGCATTGCGCGCCTCGGGAGCCAGACGGGTGCTCGATCTGGGCTGCGGCGAAGGCAAGCTGCTGCGCGAGTTGCTTCAGGACCGCCAGTTCGAAGAAGTCGTCGGCATGGACGTGTCGATCCGCACGCTCGAATTCGCCGAGAAACGGTTGAAGCTCGAACGGCTGCCCGACCGTCAGGCGGAACGGGTTCGATTGCTGCACGGTTCGCTCATGTACCGCGACCGCCGGCTGGAAGGCTTCGACGCGGCGGCGGTCGTGGAAGTCGTCGAGCATCTCGACCCGCCGAGACTCTCGGCGTTCGAACGCACGCTGTTCGAGTTCGCCCGCCCCGGCTCTGTCGTGCTGACGACGCCGAACCGCGAGTACAACGTGATGTGGGAAACCCTGCCCGCCGGGCGGTATCGCCACGCCGACCACCGCTTCGAGTGGACCCGGCAGGAGTTTCAGGCCTGGGCGAACGGCATCGCCGACCGCTTCGGCTACCGCGTGCGATTCGTGCCGGTCGGCCCGGTCGACGAACGACTCGGGCCACCGACGCAGATGGGAGTGTTTGAACGTGGCTGATCGAGTTCATGACCACGAACACCTCATCTTCTCCGTCGGGACGTATACGTTGCACGACCTGCTGGTGCGAATACGATGTCAGAAACGTGCATCCGCCTCCCGCGAGCGAGGAGTGGGTCGATGACGAGCACCCAAAGGGTTTACGCCATGCTCGGAAACGAGACGCTGTGGGAGACGGCCGCGCGGTGCCATGAGCTGTTGCATGAGAATCAGGTGGCACACGCGATCTGCGGCGGCGTCGCCGTGTGTCTGCACGGCTACCAGAGAAACACCGTGGACATTGACATCCGGATTCGGGCGGAGGATGGAGAAATCTCGCGCAGGCTGCTGCTCGGCGCCGGAATGAAATGGGATGCGGATCGAGCGGAGTTTCGCTCGCCGTCGGGAATCATCGTCCGGTTTCTGCTGGCGGGAGATCGTGCCGGTCACGGTTCGGAGGTCCGGCTGCCGAACCCGGCAGAGGCCGAAGTTGTCGAATCGATCGAGGGGCTGTCCGTGCTGTCGCTGCCGAAGCTGATCGAATCGAAACTGGCATGCGGCGAGGGAGATGTCCGACGAACCCATCAAGACTTCGCCGACGTTGTCGAACTGATTGCGATCCATCACCTGGACGGTTCTTTCTCGCGATTTCTGCACAAGTCATTGCGAAAGACCTTTCGATCGCTGGTCCGACGCGTCCAGGGAAACGATTGATTGCACATCAAGATTCCCAAGCTCTCACTCGTCGTGCTCATCGGTCCCAGCGGGTCGGGGAAGAGCACCTTCGCGCGGCGGCATTTTCTGCCGACCGAGGTGCTGTCGTCCGACGTTTGCCGGGGGATGGTCGGCGACGACGAGAACGATCAGGCCGCGACCGGCGATGCGTTCGAGCTGCTGCACTTCATTGCGGCGAAACGGCTGGCGCGAGGGCGGCTGACCGTCGTCGATGCGACCAACGTCCAGCCCGAAGCCCGCAAGCCGCTCGTGCAGCTCGCCCGCAAGTTTCACTGCCTGCCGGTCGCGATCGTTCTCAATCCGCCCGAGAAGCTCTGCCTGGAGCGGAATCGCGGGCGCGACGATCGCGACTTCGGCCCGCACGTCGTCCGGCAGCAGCGGTCGCAACTGCGGCGTTCGCTTCGCGGACTGGGCCGCGAGGGGTTCCGGCACGTGTTCGTGCTGGAATCGCCGGAAGTCGCCGAGGCCGCCGTCATCGAGCGTGTCCCGCTGTGGAACGACCGTCGCGGCGAGCATGGACCGTTCGACGTCGTCGGCGACGTTCACGGCTGCGGCGACGAGTTGGAAGAGCTGCTCGGGCTGCTCGGTTATCGCACCGTGCCGGTCGACTTCGGCGACGCCGCATGGGGCGACGAGGCCTACATGCACCCCGACGGTCGCACGGCGGTGTTTCTCGGCGATCTCGTCGATCGTGGTCCGCGCATTCTCGATGCGGTTCGGATCGTGCGGAACATGGTCCGTCATGGATCGGCGTTGTGTGTGCCGGGCAATCACGACATGAAGCTGATGCGAAAGCTCGCCGGGCGCGACGTGCGGATCACGCACGGCCTGGCCGAGACGCTCGCCGAGATCGACGCGCTGCCAGGCGACGTCCGCGCGCCGTTTCAGCAGGAGTTGCAGGCGTTTCTCGATGGTCTCGTCAGCCATTACGTGCTCGACGACGGCCGGCTGGTGGTGGCGCACGCGGGCATGAAACAGGAGATGCAGGGACGCGGCTCGGGGCGGGTTCGCGACTTCGCCTTGTACGGCGAGACGACCGGCGAGACCGATGAGTTCGGGCTGCCGATCCGCTTCAACTGGGCCGCGGAGTATCGCGGCCCCGCGATGGTCGTCTACGGTCACACGCCGGTTCCCGAGGCGGAATGGCTCAACCGGACCGTGAACGTCGACACGGGCTGCGTGTTCGGCGGGAAACTCACGGCGCTGCGCTATCCCGAACAGGAGTTCGTGTCGGTCGCCGCGCGGCGCACCTACTGCGAGCCGTCGCGGCCGTTCCTTCCCGCCGACCGGCAGGCTCCGGCCCTCAATTCACAGCAGATCGACGACGCAGTCCTCGATGCCGAGGACGTCATCGGCAAACGGATCATCGCGACTCGTCTGCGGGGGAACGTCACCGTTCGCGAAGAGAACGCCGTTGCGGCGCTGGAGGTCATGAGCCGCTTCGCGGCCGATCCGAAGTGGCTGATCTACCTGCCGCCCACGATGTCGCCGAGCGAAACGACGACCGCCGACGGACTGCTGGAACATCCCGCCGAGGCCTTGGCCTACTTTCGCAGCCAGGGCTGTCCGCAGGTGGTCTGCGAAGAGAAGCATATGGGATCGCGCGCCGTCGCGATCGTCTGTCGCGATGCGGACGTCGCGCGAACGCGGTTCGGCGTCACCGACGATGCAGCGGGCATCGTCTACACGCGCACCGGTCGCCGCTTCTTCAACGATGCGGCAATGGAACATGCGTTTCTCGACCGGTTGCGCGACGCGATGACGGCGACGGGGTTCTGGGAGCGGTTCGAGACGAACTGGGCGTGTCTTGACGCCGAGTTGTTGCCCTGGTCGGCGAAGGCGCAAGAGCTGCTGCGGAATCAGTACGCGGCCGCCGGTGCGGCAGGCCGGACGGCATTGCCGCAGGCGGTCGCGGCCTTGACGCAGACCGCCGGCCGAATGAACGGCGACGAGCACTTCGTGGCGGGCCTCGCCGACGAGTACCGCTCGCGTGAGGCGAACGTCGGTCGGTTCATCGCGGCGTATCGTCGCTATTGCTGGCCGGTCGAGTCGATCGACGATCTGAAGCTCGCCCCTTTCCACCTGCTCGCGACCGAGCGACACGTTCACGCCGACAAGCCGCACCTCTGGCACATGGAAACGCTGGCGACGCTTTGCGCCGCAGACCCGCGATTACTGCTGGCGACGCCGTTCAAGCTCGTCGACGTGACCGATCCGACGAGCGAACAGGAAGCGATCGACTGGTGGTCGGAACTGACGGCACGCGGCGGCGAAGGCATGGTGATCAAGCCCGCCGACTTCCTCTTCCGCGGCCGCAAGGGGCTTGTTCAGCCGGCGGTGAAATGTCGGGGGCGCGAGTATCTGCGGATCATCTACGGCCCCGATTACACGACTCCGCCGAACCTCGCCCGGTTGCGGAACCGCGGTCTCGGGCCGAAGCGATCGCTCGCGCTCCGCGAGTTCGCGCTCGGCGTCGAAAGCCTCGAACGCTTCGTCCGCCGCGAACCGCTGCGGCGGGTGCATGAATGCGTCTTCGGCGTGCTGGCCCTCGAAAGCGAGCCGGTCGACCCGCGGTTGTAAACGGCTCTCGAGAGGTTTAACGGATAGCCTCTCGAACCGGCGACGCCGGGCACTGGTGACAACCGGGGAACGCCGGCGGTAGCATCGGGCGACTGTTCCCGTTTGAAACCGCAAACGAGTGAGAACCGCATGTTGTCGACACGGCGTTACGGTGCTGGGCTGGTGATCGGTTCGGTGATGCTGTTCGCAGCGGCGGCCGTCGCCGACGAACCGGCGGGACTGCCGAAAGCCTGCATCGACGGAACCGGACCGGGCTGGCGGGAACTCGGCGAGGCCGACTTCGAAAACGTCAACTGCGCCCCCGACACCTGGACGTGGAAAGACGGCGTGGCCCATTGCACCGGCCAACCGGTCGGCGTGACCCGGTTGAAGACGCCGCTGACGAACTTCGAGCTGGTCGCGACCTGGCGGCATCTCAAACCGGCCGGCAACTCGGGCATCTTCGTCTGGGCGCCGGCCGAGGGACTCGAAGGCATCGAGCCGGGCACGCTGCCCAAAGGCGGCATCGAGGTCCAGGTGCTCGACCACGGCTACGCCGAGCGGTACGAGAAACAGACCGGCAAGGTCGGCGACTGGTTCAGCACGCACGGCGACGTGTTCGCCGTCGGAACGTCGAAGATGGAACCCTTCGAGCCGAAGTCGCCCAACGGCTCGCGCAGTTTCCCGCGCAAGGAGCTCAGCAAGCCGTCGGACGCCTGGAACCATTACTACGTCCGGGCGATCAACGGCGAAGTCCGGTTGTGGGTCAACGGTGAAGAAGTCTCGGGCGGCTCCGACTGCCAGCCGGCGACCGGCTATCTCTGCCTCGAGTCGGAAGGCTCCCCGGTCGAGTTTCGCGACATCCGCCTTCGCGAACTGCCGTAAGCTGTCGACAAGCCATCAGAGCCGCGACCGTCAGGGAGCGC
>JBAQZJ010000369.1:0-3837 GCA_049790855.1 Planctomycetaceae bacterium
ATCGGGAGCGCTCCCGATGGTCGCGGCTAAACGATGCTTAAACGCTTGGGTGTCCAACCGGAGAACATTTATGCCCGGGGCCAGCGCGTTGATGATGCTGTCGCTGCTGGCGACGGACACCGTCGAAGTTCCCCATCCGGTCCCCCGCGAACAAATCGGCGCCGTCCTCGGCCAGCCGATCTATCGCGACCAGCTTCGCAAGAAATTCCCGGTCCGCGACGAACTGTTCCGGCTGATCGAACCGGCATTGCAGAAATATCAGGAACAGCACCGCAAACAAATCGAGCCGACCGACGCCGAACTGACCTTCGCGGCCGACGCTTTCCGTCGAGAGAATCCCGAACATTGGCGTGAACAGGACGCCGAATGGAAGGCCGACCTGGCGGAAATTCGAGCCTTGGTCGCCGATCCGGATTTCGCGAAGCTTCCCGCCGACGAACGGAAGGCCGCCGCCATTCGGCAGCGACATCTGGAAACATCCGATGCGGCCCGCGACTTCGCCCGGTTCATCCTCGACAGCCGCAAGTTCAACCGGCATCTTTACGAGACGTTCGGCGGCGGCCGGATCGTCTGGCAGCAGGGCGGCGTCGAAGCGTTCGACGCGCATCACCGCTGGCTCGGATCGCTTGAGAAGCGCGGCGACTTTTCGTTCGCCGACCAGGAACTGCGGGCGATCTTTTATGAATACTGGACGAACGAGCGACAACACAGGAGCTTTTTGAGCACGCCCGAAAAGAATCCGGAGCGGATCGAGGAGTTCCTGAATCCGGAGTGGTTCCCGGCGGAAGCGGCGAAGTGAACCGCCTCTCGTGGGGGGCGTCTTTCATGTTGATCGACAATGCGATCGACAAGTGACACGGCGAGGCTGACGCGCCGAGGTGCTGCCATGAAACGCGACGACGCTCTCCGCCTGCTCGCCGAGCACAAGGCCGAACTCGCCGAAGAGTTCGGCGTGACGGCGATCTATTTGTATGGTTCGGTCGCCCGCGATGAGGCGGGGCCGGAGAGCGACGTGGACGTGCTGGTCGAGTTCGACGGGCGGCCGATGGGTTATTTTACGTTCTTCCGGCTGCAAGACCGGCTAACGGAGATCCTGGGGACCGAGGTCGATCTGGGAATGCCTGACACGCTCCGACGACGAATTCGAGACGAGGTTCTTCGGGAGGCGATCCGTGCCGCGTGACCCGGCTCATCGAGACCGTCGTGGGTGGCGGAATCGCCTCGGTGACATGGTCACGGCCGCTCGAGAGATTCTGGAATTCGTGGAGAGAATCGGTCTCGAGCAATTCACCGAGGACAAGAAAACCCTTTACGCCGTCCTTCACAACTTCGCGGTTCTGGGCGAAGCGGCTCGGCATGTGCCGCCCGATGTGGCAACCACTCATCCCGACGTTCCTTGGTCGGAAATGCGGAAGATGCGGAACATCGCAATCCATGTCTACCACGGCATCGACGTGCCGACCCTCTGGGACACGATCCATAACGATCTCCCGCCGCTGTTGACTCTCCTGGAGGCTATGCTCGCCGAACTCGACGCCACTCTCGAAGACCAGACGCCGTGACCGAGCCGCACGAAGCGCCGATGCCCCCGACGCCGCCTCCCTTGCCCGGCGACCGCGCCGAAACCCCCGCCGAGCCGATCTTCGAGACGCCGCCCGACAGCGATCCCGATGCGGCGAAGCATGCGATCGAGCGTCCCGGTCAGCTCGAGGACGACGGCAAGGCCCGCGTGTTTCCCTGCCCGAGTTGCGGGGCCGATCTCGTCTTTCACATCGGCCAGCAGTCGATGAAGTGCCCCTATTGCGGGCACGAAGAGGCGATCGTCGTCCCCGCCGACGTGAAGGTCGAGGAGCGAGACCTCGCCGAGATGCTCCGCACGTTGCAGGAGCGACATGACGAAGGGCCGAACAGCTACGAGGGGATGAAGGAGCTGCGTTGCGGCTCGTGCGGAGGGACCGTCGTCTTTCAGGGCACGCTGACGAGCACCGCCTGCCCGTACTGCGCTTCGCCGATTCAGATCGACCGCGCCGAGCAGGCCAGGCACCGCATCAACGTCGACGGCGTGCTGCCGTTTCTCGTCGAGCACGACAAGGCGGCCCACCGTCTCGCCGACTGGGTGAAGGCCCGCTGGTTCGCCCCGAACGACTTTCTCGAACAGGGCGTGCGGGCCGATTTCAACGGCGTCTACCTGCCCTACTGGACCTTCGACGCGATGACGTTCACCCGCTACGCCGGCCAGCGGGGCGAGAACTACACCACGACGGTCGGTACCGGGAAAAACCGGCGGACGGTGACACGGACGCGGTGGTATCCGGCGAGCGGCGAGTTTCAGCGGTTCTTCGACGACGTGCTCGTCAACGCGACCGAGGGACTCAACCAGCCGCTCGTTCAGGAACTGGAACCGTGGCCGCTGGAGCGAACCTCGTCGTACAACCAGCAGATGCTCGCCGGCTTCCTCGCCCGGACTTACGACCTCGAACTCGCCCCGGCGTTCGACGAGGGCCGACAACGGGTTCACGCGGCACTGGAACGCGACGTCCGCGAGCGGATCGGCGGCGACAAGCAGCGGATCGACGACATGGACGTCCGGCACAGCGCGGTGACGTTCAAGCACTTGCTGCTGCCCGTCTGGATGATGGCCTACCGCTACCACGACAAGCCGTTCCGGGTGTACGTCAACGCGACGACTGGCGAAGTGCAGGGCGAACGTCCCTACAGTGTGGTCAAGATCACGTTCGCGGTCATCCTGGGGCTGATCGCGGCGCTGCTGCTGTACGTGTTCCTGGTGGGGATGCAGGGGTAGGACGGCGAGGGGAATCTTCGAGACCAGACGGCGGATGATCCTTGCGCTTGCCCGAGATTCAACTTGCCGATTTGTGTTTCGCGACGCGGCTCCGTCGCTGGCTCGCCCTCTGCGGCCTGCTGCTCGTCGCCGCGACGTGGCGGCTGTGGACGCCCCAGGTCGTGTTCCCGCAGATTCCGTTTCTCGCGGTGTTGCGAACGGTCCCCGGCTGGATCGACTGGATCGCACTGACGGGCGTGGTCGCCGGCCTCGTCGGACTGTTGCTGACCCCAGGCGAGCGGGGGGCGTCAGCCCTCCGAGCCCTTTCGAATCGCGCCGCTTCGTGGTTCGCCTGTCTGTTTGTCGCTTCGCTCACGCTGCTGATCCTGCTCGACCAGCATCGCTTTCAGCCGTGGGCGTATCAGTTCGCGATCGTTGCGATCGCGCTGGCGTTCGTGCCAGCGCAGCGGGCGCTGTCACTGCTGCGACTGCTGCGACTGCTGACGATCGGCATCTATTTCTGGTCGGCGGTGTCGAAGCTCGATTACACGTTTCTGCACGGGCTGGGGCCGGAACTGCTGCGGGGAACATTGACGGCGTTCGGGCTGGAACCGCGCTGGATGCGGTCGGACGTCGCCACGGCGCTGGCGTTGGCGTTCCCCCTCGATGAACTCGCCGTCGCCGCGTTGCTCGCCTTCCGCCGGACGCGAAAGTACGGGCTGATTCTCGCGATCGCGATGCACGTCCTGCTGCTGGCGACGCTCGGGCCGCTGGGGCTGAATCACTCATGGGGCGTCCTGCTGTGGAACGTTTATTTCATCGGGCAAGACGTGCTGTTGTTCGCGCCGCTGGCGAGCGGGGGGCGTCAGCCCTCCGAGTCTGCCGATCGCTCCGCTGCGGCCGCGACGCCGGTCTCCCTCTCCTTGGGGAGAGGGGCCGGGGGTGAGGGGATGCCCTGCCGCGTCATCTGCTCCTTTGGGCAACTCATCAACAGACGCGGATGAGGCGTTGCAATGGGCATTGGGGCCGTGTTCACTCCCCTCACCCCAAAACCC
>JBAQZJ010000370.1:0-6368 GCA_049790855.1 Planctomycetaceae bacterium
GTACAGCAGAGCGCAAGAAGTAAGCCGCCCCTTCGGGCGGCTTACTTCTTGCGCAACCTCGCTCCAATCACTTGATCTTGAAGCAATACAACCGCGACCGGTCGGAGACGAACATCTTGCCGTTCGCGATCGTCGGGGTGCTGTAGATCGAGCTGTTGAACTCTTTGACGGCGAGTTCCTTCGCTTCGCCGTCTTCGCCCTTGCTCATCTCGAGGATCGTCAGCTCGCCGTCCTCGTCGCCGATGAGGATCTTGCCGTCCACGACCATCGGGCTGCCCCAGCAGGCGGCGAACATGTCGTATTCCCAGTACCGCTTGCCGGTTTCCAGATCGATGCAGTGGACGAAGCCCGACAGGTCGGGGTAGATCACCAGCCCGTCGGCGATGCCGGCCGTCGAGATCGTGCGGCGGAAGATCAGTTCACCCTTGCGGCCGGTGACGTCGCCGGTCGCGTCTTCGCCGCCGAGATGCCAGATCTGTGCGGAGTTCGGGTTCTCCTTCCAGCCGCCGCTGCCGTCTTCGATCGTCGGGCTGACGTCGCCCTCTTTGGTCGCGTCGATCCGGTAAAGGTGCCCGACGCCTTCACCGTGCTCGGGATCCTGACCGACGGCGACGAGGACGCTGTTCTCGTAGAAAACGGGGGTCGAGATGATCTCGTTGCGGGTGCCGCGTCCGCCCAGTTCGTAGACGGCGTCTTTCGGATTGCAGTCGAACTTCCAGAGGATCTTGCCGCCGCCCTCGCCGTCGCCGGCGGGGTCCATCGCGTAGATCCAGCCGTCGCCGCCGGCGAAGTAGATCTGCTGCTTGCCGTCGACTTCGCCGACGCTCGGGCTGGACCACTGGCCGTGGAGGATGTTGTCGAAGGGGGTGTTGTCCTCCCAGACCAGCTCGCCGGTCTCTTTGTTGACGGCGATGAAGCTGGGGGCGCGGGGGGCGGGGATTTCGAGGTGCGCCTCGTCGACGCCGTTCGAGGTGATGATGTAGACGTTGTCGCCCGCGATCACCGGGCTGCTGGTCGCGAGGTTGTGCGGGAAGACGCCCAGTTCGTCGATCATATCGAGCGCCCAGACGATGTCGGCGTCCTGCTGCTCCTTGTCGGTCTCTTCCTGGTATGAGCCGTCGTTCTCGCCGTCCAGGAAGCCCTCGGCGTCGAGGCACATCACTTCGCAGCGGTTCGTGACGACGTAGACCCGGCCGTTCTCGACGCAACTCGTCGAGCAGATGCCCTGCTCGGGCCAGTCGTTGACGCGGCCTTGCGTCAACTTCTCGCGGGTGAGTTGCCAGAGGAATTTGCCATCCTCTTCGTTGAAGCAAAGGACGACGCCGCGGTCGCCGACATGCTGCGGGCGGTACTCGCCGCCGTTGTTCGTGCCGACGAACACCTTGCCGCCGGCGACGACCGGGTTGCCGTAGGTCTGCGAGCCGAGCGGGGCCGTCCAGAGCAGGTTCTTGCCCTCTTCGGGCGTCGTGCCGGCTTCGAAGCTCGTATCGAGTCCTGTCGTCGCGTTGATCATGTTCCGCACGATCGAGCCGCCCCACATCGGCCAGTCGCCAGTCGTTCCGCCCGCAGCCTTCCCGCCCGCCTCGGGTTTCGCTTTCTGGGCTGCCGGGTTCGCCTGCGCCAGTTCGACCGGTTTGGGCATCGGTTCGGTCGCGGTCGACGACTCCGACGGAACGGTGATTTCCGGTGAGGGCGTCAGTGCGGCCGGCTCTGCCGGCAGCGGAGGCAGATCGGCGTCGGTCGCCGGTTCCGAGGGAATGTCCGAGACGGGCGCCGCGTCGGCCGCCGCCTTCGCGACTGCGTCGTCAGTCGGCCCCGAGCAACCGGCCAACGCGATCGCCACGGCGGGAACCGCCGCCGTCAGCAGCCGCACGGACCGAAAGAGGATATCCGTCATTCGATGATCCTTTGATGACAACAGTAGGGTGGGTCGAGCGCGGCGAGGCCTACCTGCGGGGTCTCTCGGCACTCGGAGGCTGTTCAGACCGTGGAGGTGGGCCTCGCGGCGCGCGACCCACCCTACGCGCCTCATTTCGAGGCCGCCGACTCCTCCGGAGCCGACACGATCACATTGTCGAAGTAGGCGGTCGCGTTCCGAAGGCGGTAGACATAGAGGCCGGGGCTGCCGTGATCGATCGGGTGCGGGTCGGTCGTCTCGATCGTCCACTCGGCCGGCTCGCCTTCGCCTTTCGGCCACATCTTGCCGCGAAGATGCGCCTGGCCGTCCTCGACGTCGACGGCCAGCTTCATCGTGAACCACTTGTTCGCCGGGTCGTCCTCCAGTCTCAACTCTTCGTTGATCCGCAAGTGCGGCGTCCAGGTCTGCAAGCCGAGAACCATGCGGTCCGTCTTGAGGATCATGTCGTACCGCTGGCTCGTCACGCCGACGCTCGACAGCGCCCGGCGGCCTTCGGACATGACGTCGGCCTGGATGACGTAACTCTTCATGTTCGGCGGTCCGAGCCAGCTCGTGAACGACGGCTTGCCGGGACCGTGCGGAGCCGCGAGGACCGTGTTGCCGTCGACCTGCGTCGCCTTGAGCTTGCCCACGGCATTGACCCAGGTCGCGGGTGACTTGTCGGTCTCAAGCCCCTCCATATCCCATTTCCAGGGCAGCGGCGGGAAAGAGCGAATGCGTGCCGTCGCCGTCTGACCTTCGGCTTTCACGGTGACGACGCCCGCCTGCGGAAGCGAAACGTCGCCGGACGTCGTGAGCGTGTTCTTTTCGACCGTCGCCCCCTTCAGCGCGTCGTCGAACGAAAGCGAGACGTCGTCGATCGTTCGCAGGAAGCGGCCGTTCTTGTCGAAGGCCCGCACCTCGTACTCGATCTTCTCGCCGGCGTCGACCATCGTTTCGTACGGGATGAGTTGGAGGGACGCGACTTCTTCCTGCAGGTCGGCTTCTGCAGCCATCGGCGGAATCTCACCGTTCTCCGGCTTGGCGCCGGGGTCGGCGATGCAGATCGTGCGGTCGCGAGTCACGAAATAGACGCGGCCGTTCGAGAGGGCGGGCGAGGCGTAGATTTCGTCATTTCCCTGCTGGTCACCGGTCGCGGGCAGCGTCACATCCGAGAGCTTCGTCGCCTTCTCGCGGTCGACCTTGAGGATGTGGATGCGTCCGTTGACCTCCATCACGTAGATCTTGCCGTCAGCCCAGACGGGCGATCCCTTGCCGACGGTGCCGATCTTGTATTCCCACAGCCGCTTGCCGTCTTTGGCGTCGAAGGCGATCAGCATGCCGCTGTCGGTGACGAGATACAGCACGCCGTCGTGAATCGTGGGGCTGGAATATCCGGCCCGCACGCCGTTGACCCGCCAGACGCCGCCGGTCTTCGTGATGTCGCCCCGCAGCGACGCGTCGATGCACTGGACGCGACCGAACTCGGTCGTGTCGATGTTGTCTTCGCCCTGCGAGATGTAGACGTACTTGCCCTCGACGACGGGCGAAACGAGGATGCCCCGTCGCGACAGCTCGAAGCCCCACAGTTTCTCGCCGGTGCGGGCGTTGATGCCGTAGACGGCGCCGTCGGCGTTGCCGCAGATGAGCTGCCGCACGCCGTCGATGACCGCGATGACGGGGTTCGTGTAGATCGTGTCGTCGATGCGTCCGCCGGGCGCCTTCGCCCAGAGCAGTTCACCGGTCCGCTTGTCGAAGGCGTAGAACGTGTGCTTCGGCGGCGGGTTGCCGGTCTCGCCCCAGTTCAGGCAGGGGAAACCGAGGATGACGCGGTCTTCGTCGACGATCGGCGTCGTGATCCGCCCGCCGTAGCCGGTGATCTCGCCGTATTCCTCGACGAGCGAATGCTCCCAGAGCCGCTTGCCGTCGGCCGAGTAGCAGCGGAACGTTCCCGAGACCGAATGGTGATAGATGTTGCCGGTCTCGGCGTCGCCGGTCAGGCTGGCCCAGCCGACGCGGGGGGCGGGAATGTCGGTGTTGAAGACGGGAAACTCGTCCTTCCACAGCACGTCGCCCGTCTTCGCGTCGCGGCAGACCACCTGCTCGCCCGCGTGGATCAGTTCTTCGCTGCCCTGTTCCACGTTGTGTGCCGTGCGGGCCGCGAGATAGACGCGGTCGTTCAGCACGCAGGGAGTCGCCCGTCCGCCGATCTCGTCGGCCCACAGGACGTTCTTCTTCGGTTCGAGCGACCAGTCGGACGGCAGATTCGTTTCGCGACTGACACCGACCATTTCGGGACCACGCCAGTAAGCCCAGTCTCCGGCAGCGGCGACGGCGGCAAGGGCGGTCCAAGCGGCGATAGCGCCCAGTGCTCTCATCGAGAAACCTCGTCTGTGGCAGGACGGAAAAAGGCGGGACCATCTCCCATCGGGAGACGTCCACCTATTAGGCCGGCGAACGATGAACATTGCAACGAACCGCGGGCCGGGGCCGAGGGGGTGCAACCCCTCGGCTTCTGCGTCAGCGACCACAAGCCTTACTTCTTCGACCCGCGGGGCGCCCCGAGAACGACGTCCATCGTCACGCTCTTGCCGCCGCGATGGACCGTAACCTTCACCTTGTCGCCGGGCTTGTAGGTTCGCAGAGCGTCGGCGAGACCCTGGATGTCGGCGATGGCAAGATCGCCGAACTGCGTGATGACGTCGCCCGCCTGCAGGCCGGCTTTCGCCGCCGGGCTGGTGTCGCTGCTCGTGCCGTTGATCTTCAGGCCGTCTGTGCCTCCCGAATAATCGGGCACGACGCCGAAATACGCCATGTCGCCGCGCGTCGGCGATTCCGTCGAGGTCTCGATGAACTCGAAGCCGTCGGGATCCTTCAGCACGGCCGCCAGCACGCTCTCGGAGAAGTCGACGGCTTTGGGAATGCCTTCCATGTTGAGCGTCTCGACGTCGTCGGACGGCGTGTGGTACTGCTCCGTCAGCCCGGTGAAGAAATGGAACACCGGAATCTTCTTGAGGTAGAAGCTGTAATGGTCGCTGGCCCCCATCACGCCGTCGACGGGCTTGACCTCGAAACCGCGGCCTTTCGCCGCCTCACCGATCAGTTCGTCGAATTCGTCGGAACTGCCGACGCCGTAGATCGTCAGCGGGTTGTCGCCCAGCCGGCCGACCATGTCGAAGTTGAGCATCGCGACCGTCTTGTCGAGCGGATACGCCGGGTGTTCGACATAGTAGTTGCTGCCGAGCAGCCCGCGCTCTTCGCCGTTGAAGCCGAGGAACACGACGGTCCGCGACGGCTTCGATCCGGTACCGATGCGGCGGGCCAGTTCGATCAACGCTGCGGTGCCGCTGGCGTTGTCGTCGGCGCCGTTGTGAATCTCGTGGACGCCCGGCTTGCGCGAGCCGGCTTCGCCGTAGCCGATGTGATCGAAATGCGCCCCGACGACGACGACCTCGTCGGCGTTCGGCCCCTCGCCCGGCACGACGCCGACGACGTTGACGACCCCGACCTCCTTTGCGCTGAACGCAAACGAGAGGTCCGCCGTCGCGCCGTTCAACTCTTGCGTGACGGGTTTGAGCGTCTCGTCGATCTTCGCTTCGATCGCATCAAGCGAGTTCAAGGAAGCATCGCCGACCGTCACCGGCGCTGCGGCAAGCAACCGGTTGACCGCCTCGCGCGAGACGTGTCCGAAAGGGATCTTCGCCGCTCCGTCACCGAAGGCTCCGGGCTTCGCCAGTACGTCTTTCGATTCTTCTTCTTTGACGGTGCCGCTGTCGTTGACGAGCAGCACCGCCGCGGCACCGCGATCGGAGGCGGCCTTCAGCTTCGTGCGGACGTAGGCATGCGCGGTCGTCTCGGTGCCGTCGAAGACGCTGTGCGGATTCTCCTGCTGCGGCTCCTTGCGAAGGATCAGCACGACCTTGCCCTTCACGTCGGCGTCGCCGTAATCATCGTATTTCAATCCGGGTGCCGAAATTCCGTAACCCGCAAAAACGATCGGAGCATTTGCTTCCCCCGGTCCGCCGAGATACAGCGGCTGAAACGACTCGTCGAGCGTCAGCACCTGTTCCGCATCGCCGGCAACGAGCGTCAGGTGGGTCTTGTCGGGAATGAGTTCGTCGCCCAGCGAGATCGTGAACGGCTGAAAGTACGAGCCGTCGGGCATGCCGCCTTTCACGCCCGCATTCTCGAACGCCTTGCGGAGATGGTCGGCGGCCTTCTGATTGCCCGCCGTCTCGACGCCTCGGCCTTCGAGTTCATCGGACGCCAGGTACTCGACGTCGGCCGCAATTCGACCGAGCGCCGCCTCGCGATTCTCGGCATGAGCCGATGCGACGAGCGGCGAAACGAACAACGAAACGACGACCGCGATGCGATGGCGAAGCACAATCGATCCTTTGATGCGCGCGTTTTGGGTTGCCGTTTAGCCGCGACCGTCAGGGAGCGCGTGCGGTGACGCGCTCCCTGACGG
>JBAQZJ010000371.1:0-12078 GCA_049790855.1 Planctomycetaceae bacterium
GCGCTCCCTGACGGTCGCGGCTCTGATGGCGTTTCTCCGTTTATGATGCGATGCCCTCCGACCGCAGTCGTTCGATTGCGTCACCGAAGCCGGCAAGACTGCGCTCGACGACCGCGACATCGTGAGCCGACGACGTGATCATGCCCATCCCCATGCAGTCCACGCCGCCCAGCAGCGTCGCGCAGCGGAATGCATGCACGATGCGGCGGTCGATCGGCCGGTCGATCTTCGCGAAGTCGCCGTCGTAGGGCACGAACTCGTCCGACGTCGGCCGCGGGCCGTCGTAATCGGGCAGCACGTGCGTCAGGCTGAACTCGCCGTAGGCGACCCAGTTCACACCGGCCTCGCGGAACAGGTTGTTCAACCCGCGGCGGAGCGCGACGGCGGCCGCCGTCGCCAGTCGACATGGCTCTCCCGTCGCGACGTGCTTCAGCATCGCGATGCCCGCCGCCGCCGAAAGCGGATTTGCATTGAACGTGCCGGGGTGCTTCATCTTTCGCCCGTAGCGATTGTCGAAGGCGAGCGCCTCCAGCAGATCGGCCCGCCCGGCGAGACATCCGCCGGGCAGTCCGCCGGCGACGATCTTCGCCAGCGTCGTCAGATCAGGCGTCACGCCGTAAACCTCCTGCGCACCGCCCGGCGCGACGCGGAAGCCGGTGATGACTTCATCCATGATGAACACGGTGCCGGTCGCCGCCGTCAGCTCGCGCAGTCCTCGCAGGAACTCGCCGCGAACCGGCACGACGCCCCAGCGTCCGCCGGTCGCTTCGACGATCACGCAGGCCGGCTTGTGAACCTCAATCGCCCGCTCGACCGCCGCAAGATCGTTCGGCGGCATGACCACCAGTTGACCAAGCACGTCATCGGGAACGCCCGCCGTCGGATACGCCGGATCATCGTGCGGCGGATCGGCGGCAGGGGCGAGCTGGTCGTGCCAGCCGTGGAAGTGTCCCGCGAACTTGAGCACCTTCGTTCGACCGGTCACCAGCCGGGCGATGCGAATGGCCATCAGCGTCGCCTCGGTCCCGCTGCCGGTAAAGCGGACCCGCTCGGCCGAGGGGACCAGTTCGCAAACGCGCCGGCCCCACTCGAGCTCCAGTTCGTGACAAGCGCCGTAATGCGTGCCCCGCGCGACCTGTTCCTGCACGGCCCGCACGACGTCGGGGTGCGAATGCCCAAGGAGCAACGCCCCATGGCCCGACCAGAAATCGACCAGTTCATGCCCGTCGATCGTCTGCTTCGTCGCGCCGGACGCCGAATCGACGTATACCGGGAAGGGCGTGAGGAATCGCCCGTCATGCGTCACGCCGCTGGGGAAGATCGTCAGCGATTCGCCGTAACGCTCGGCGGACTTCGGGAAGCGTTCGCGGTAGGCGGTCGTCAGGGAAGCGGGGGCGGCGATGGACATGTTTGATTCGTTCCTCGGTCTCGGGACGGCCGCATTGTCGCCTTTCTTCTACTCACCCCGGCGGCCAATCGAGATGTCGTCCGCCCAGCACATGCACGTGCAGGTGCGGAACCGTCTGGCCGCCGTCGTCGCCGATGTTAATCGCGACGCGATAGCCGTTCATCAATCCCTCCTGCTTCGCAACCTTCTCGGCGACGAGCAGCAGGTGGCCGAGCAGGCCGGCGTCGGCTTCGGCGGCTTCAGCGAGCGAGGGAATCTCTTGGCGGGGGATCACGAGGAAGTGCGTCGGTGCTTGCGGGTTGACGTCCTGAAACGCCAGGCAGCGGTCGTCCTCGTACACGATCGTTGCCGGCAGTTCGCCGTCGATGATTTTCTTGAAAATGGTCTTCGCCACGGCCGGGTCTCCCTTCAATGCGGGATGGTGGCCCGACCGTATCAGAACGGGACCGTCGCCTCAATCGGCTGCGGCGTCGCTCGCTTGCGATTTCACGGTGGGTGATGTGCCGCGAAATCGCAAACGAGCTTCACCCCGCGAGATCGAAAAACCAGGCGTAAACGCCCTTCTCGTCGAGATTCGCATGGACGCCATAGACGCCGGCGACGAGCAGCGCGAGCGACGACAGGGCGAGGCAGACGTCCCACGCCTTGCCGGGACGCAGCCGCCGGTCCGTCAGCGTGTAGCGGAAATACATCGCCGACAGCGCCAGAACCGGCAGCATGATCGCCTGCATCAGTCCCGCGAACAGGATCAGCGTCACCGGGTTCACGCCGCTGGTGAAGATCACAAAGCACAACAGCGGCAGACCGACGCTCCAGGCCGCGACGACCCGGCGGTACGTCGCCGGGTCGTGGCGATCGATCAGCCCGGCGACGCGGAAGCCGTCGGTGATCATCCGGGCGTTGCCGGCACTCGCGATGAGATACGTCGAATACAGTACCGCAATGGCGCCGACAAGGAACAGCCATTTCGCATACTCGCCGAAGATCGGCACATAGGTTTGGGCCAGCGTGGCGACCATTCGCATGCCGCTGGGGTCGAGGCCCAGTCGATGCAGCACCGCCACGCCCATCCAGAAGAACGCCAGCGTCGCGACCGTGTAGATGACCATCGACGCGAAGGCGTCGTACTTCATGACGCGAATCCAGCCCTTCGCCCGTTCGGCCCACGCCGCCGATTCGTCCCGACGGCCCGCGAACTTCGCGTAGCCTTTTTCGAGGCACCAGTACGGATAGGTGATCAGTTCCGTCGCGCCGACGCCGATGATGCCGAACGCCGCCAGTGCCGTCACCCACGGATTTCTATCACCGACCTGCGGCGGCGCGCTGAACGATAACCCTGATAGAATCTCCTTTCCCGACAGGGCGAACTCCTCCGTGCCCTGCAGCGCGATCACGTTGCCGATCGTGATCACCGTGAAGCTGGCGACGAGCACGATCGACACATTCTGAATGACGCCGTACCGCCCAAAGTAGAGCAGCACCGACGTGACCACGGCGATCAGACCTGCCCAGAAGACGTCGTCGTAGGTCGGCGGGTCGAGCAGCGGTTGCCCATTATGTTCGTCGAGCAATTTGTCATTGGGATCGCGACGCAGCCGTTCGAGAATGTCCTGGCCGACCGGCCCGGCGGCGTCGATTCGTGTTCGCAACGCCTCGACGGCTTGCGACTTTTCGCCGGCTTTCTCCAGTTCGATGAACCGCAGGAACTCATCGCGACCGGGTCGTTCGACGGCCTGCACGTAATCGCCGCGAATGGGAAACGTCAACGCGAGTGCCTGTCCCACGCCGCCGACGATGCCGCCGAGTTGCCCGGTGGTGCTGATCATCATCGCCAGCCAGATCCAGAGCACCCAGTTGAGGCCGAGCAGCCGCGGCCCAGGCACGCGGTCGAGCGACAGCAGCGTCGTCTCGCCGTGACTGATCGCAAACCGCCCCAGCTCGATCTGCACGAAGACCTTCACGAGACAGCCGAGAATAATCAGCCACAAGAGCGCGATCCCGGCCTGCGCCCCGGTCTTCGTCGTGGCGATCAATTCGCCCGACCCCACGATCGCCCCGGCGATGATCAGCCCCGGCCCGAGCGAGCGGACGACGCCACCAAACGACCGCGGCGGTTCTTTCACACCGTCGGGACCGTCACCGACGGCGGCTTCTTCGGGGCGGAGGGACATGCAGGGCAGGGCGACGGGACAGCGGGACGGATCAGTCGCGATTTATAGCTGATCGCGTCAGGGCGTGAAAGCAGGCCCGCTTCACGAGGGTGAGTATGCGAACGCGGAATGACGCCCGACATGCTCACCCGCCGCCGGGAACACGAACTATGAACGGCGAACCGAATGCGGCGGCGTGAGAGCATGCCACCCGGCCCGCTTCGTGAGGATCGGCGAACTCCAGGTGAATCGGGTGTTGGACACACCACTGCGTTGAATTGCGGCAATAGACCCGTCGAAGTTTCACCGGCTGACTCGGCCAGTTCAGAACGGACTGGCCGGGCCACACTGCGTCGCCGTGTGGCTCTGGCACCCCGCCGCCTTCAGTTCGAGAACACCACTTCCACGATCTCGCTTACCACAACTTCCACCAAGGCTTTGGCGCTGTCCAGAAAACCTTGCACTCGGCGACGCGCGCTCCGGGCGGTAATGCCGACACGGGAAAAGGAAGAATGTCCATAAACTGGCCCGCTGGCAGAACAAGCCTCATCTTGCTCATCAGATCTTCCATGATCTCTGGAATACGCTGCGGGTTGTCAACGCCGACGACAAGAACTTGTCGAGCTTCAGTATCGCCCTGAATGAAACACTGTGGCAGATAGGCTTCTCGAATACCCGGCACCTGCGCCACGGTCTGGCCTATCGCGTCCACTACGATTTCGGGCATCGGCTTCGCGGGCGCGCCAAAGAACATTGACGTGCCAGCGGGAAGCGATCTTTCTTCCATGAGTCAGGATTTCTATTTCCCGGCAAGGTGTCTGGGGCAAATGCCCCAGATTGTGACGAGGCCAACCATCGTAACATGCGGCAGACGTGGATGGCGCGCCCTCTTGTCGCTGCGCGACCCCGACGCCTGGACGGCGTCGGGGCCACCCTGTGTTTAACTACAACTGCCCCTCCGCCACCTCGATCGCCTTCTGCAGTCCCTTTGCCTTGTTGAGCGTCTCTTCGTATTCGCTCTCGGGAACGCTGTCGGCGACCAGCCCCGCGCCGGCTTGGATGTACGCCGTCTGGCCCTGCATGACGATCGTTCTTAAGGCGATGCAGGTGTCCATGTTGCCGGTGAAGTCGATGTAGCCGACGGCGCCGGCGTAGGGGCCGCGGCGGTGGGGTTCGAGTTCGTCGATGATCTCCATCGCGCGGACTTTCGGCGCTCCTGACACCGTTCCCGCGGGCAGGCCGGCGCGGAGCGCGTCGAGGGCCGTTTTTCCGGGGAGGAGCTTGCCCGTCACGTTCGAGGTGATGTGCATGACGTGGCTGTAGCGTTCGACGACCATCGCGTCGGAGAGCGTCACGCTGCCGAACTGCGAGACGCGGCCGACGTCGTTGCGGGCCAGGTCGATCAGCATGACGTGCTCGGCCCGTTCCTTCGGGTCGGCGAGCAGCTCCTCGGCGAGCTTGCGGTCCTCTTCTTCGGTCGCTCCCCGCTTGCGGGTGCCGGCGAGGGGGCGGATCGTGACTTCGAGTTGAGAGTTGAGGGTTGAGGGTTGAGAGGACGACGAAACACGTTTCACGTTTTCACCACCTCTCTCAACTCTCAACTCTTCCCTCTCAACTCTCTCTTCGACGCGAACCATGATCTCGGGACTGCTGCCGACGAGCGTCGCCTCGGGCGACCGCAGCAGGAACATGAACGGACTCGGGTTCACGACCCGCAACGCCCGATAAATGTCGAGCGGCCGGGCCGACGTGTCGCGCTGCAATCGCTGACTGAGCACGATCTGGAAGGCGTCGCCGGCACGGATGTATTCCTTGCAGCGTTCGACCGCAGTGCAGAAGCTCTCGCGAGTGAAGTTCGACGTCCACGACTTCGTCGGCTCGCCGCCGAGGGCGATGTCGGTCAACTGCAGGTCGGTCTGTCCGCGTTGCAGTTGTCGGCAGAGGTCATCGACGCGTCGGCAGGCATGGTCGTATTCCGCGGCGAGATCGTCCGCATCGGTCCGGGCGTGGGCGACGACGAGGATCGTCTTGTTGATGTGGTCGAACAGCACCATCCGGTCGTAGAACGCGAACTGCATGTCGGGCAGGCCGCGATCGTCCGCCGGGGCGTTCGGCAAGTCTTCGGCGTAGCGAATCGTATCGTATCCCGCGTAGCCCACGGCCCCGCCGACGAACCGCGGCAGGCCCGGCAGGTGCGGCGAGCGATAGCGGGAGAGCAGTTCTTCCAGATCGCTGAGCGGGTCGGCCGACTCACGTTCCTCGGTCTTGTCGCCGTCCGTCAGAACCAGCCGCGATCCGTACGCCGAGAGTGTCAGAAACGGGTCGGAGCCGAGAAAGCTGTAGCGGCCGACCTTCTCGCCGCCGACGACGCTCTCGAAAAGGAAAGAGGCGGAGCCGGTCAGCGTTTTGCCGTAGGCCGAAACGGGGGTGAGCGTATCGCCGACCAATTGTCGATAGACGGGAACGAGCTTGTGCCCCTCGGCAAGACGGCGGAAGGCATCGAAGTCGGGGAAGTGGGTCATCGAAGTAAGGACGGGTTTCAGCGTCGAAGCACTCCCGTCGACATCGACGGGAGCAAGGTTTCGTCCGCAGGCTGGAAGCGTCTGGCCGGCACAATGTTCGGCAGACACAGCATAAGGACCGGTCCCCTCCGACACCAATCGCCGCGGTGAGTTCGGTCGACGTTGCAGCGGCGGTTCCGCGACCTATCTTCCGTTCCGCGAATCGCTTACGGCCCAGGCCTCCCCGCCGAAGCGGCTTGACCGGGCGTCGCACGCCGCTAGAATGACGCCGCGATTTCGGCCGGTGCGGCCTCGTCGTTTTTCCGTCCGGCCTTACAGGAGGATCCGTCGGTGGATCTCGATTCCCTCGTACATTCTGGCGGCGAATGGCTGCGGGGGACCGGTCCGGAATCCGACATCGTCGTTTCCAGTCGAATACGTCTTGCGCGGAATCTCGCCCAGTTCCCGTTTCCGATCCGGTCGGACGACGCAACCCGCGGCGAAATCGTCCGACTGCTCCGCAGCCGGTTCGAGGATCTCGACGCGGCGCCGGCGCTGCACTGGTTCGACGTCGCCGCGTTGAATGAACTCGACCGGCAGTTCTTCGTCGAGCGGCAACTCATCAGCCGGGAACTCGCCGAAGGCAGCGGACCGCGCGGCGTGTGCGTCAACCGCGAGCAGAACATCAGCTTGATGGTCAACGAAGAGGACCATCTGCGGATGCAGGTGCTGCAAAGCGGCTTCAGCGTCGGCGAATCGTGGGAACAGATCAACCGGATCGACGACGCCGTCGAGGCGCAGGTCGCGTTCGCGTTCAGCGAGAGATTCGGCTATTTGACGGCCTGCCCGACGAACGTGGGCACGGGCATCCGTGTGAGCGTGATGCTGCACCTTCCCGCCCTCGTGCTCACGAAGGAGATTCAGAAGGTTTTCCAGGCGCTGCAGAAGATCAGTCTCGCCGTCCGCGGGCTGTATGGCGAAGGCAGTCAGGCGATGGGCGACTTCTATCAGATCTCGAACCAGGTCACTCTCGGTAAGAGTGAGGAGCAGATTCTCGCGAACATCCAGGACGTCGTGCCGAACATCATCGCGTATGAGCGTCGCGTGCGGAACGCGCTCGTGAAAGAGAACCGCCAGAGCCTGCACGACCAGGTCAGCCGGGCCTGCGGCATCCTGCGCAACGCCCAGACGATCAGCAGCGAAGAGACGATGCATCTGCTGTCGAGCGTGCGGATGGGCATTAATCTGGGACTGATCGACGACATCGAGATTCCGACGGTCAACGAACTGTTCATCCACACGCAGCCGGCCCACCTTCAGAAGATCCGCGCGGAAACGCTACAGACCGCCGAACGAAACGTCGCGCGGGCGACGTATCTGCGACAACGACTCACCGGCGAGAATGGTCACGCCGAGTAAAGCGGCCGGGGCGCTGCCGTCTCCTGGCCCGACTTCGTCGTTCTCCCACGCGATGCCCGGCGGTGATCCGAGCGAGAGCATCACGCAGACGGAAAGGGCGTCCTTGAAAAAGGGGCGAACGGCTGATTCACAAGGGGCGTGCTGCGAAGAGTTCAACGGATTGCGGCTCGCATCCTCAAGTTGAAGTTGCGAGATGATGCCCCGCCGCCGTCACCGTGTTCCTCAGCAGCATTGCGATCGTCATCGGGCCCACGCCGCCCGGAACGGGCGTGATGGCACTGGCGATCTCGCTCACCGGGCGGTAGTCGACATCGCCGACGAGGCCGGTTTCACCACGGTTGATGCCCACGTCAATGACCACCGCCCCCGGCTTGACCATGTCGGCCGTCACGAATTTCGCCCGGCCGATCGCGGCGATCAGGAGGTCCGCCTGCCGGGTGATCGAAACAAGATCGGACGTGCGGCTGTGGCAGACGGTCACGGTCGCGTCGGCGACCGTGCCTTTTTGCATCAGGAGCAAGGCCATCGGCTTGCCGACGATCTCGCTGCGGCCGAGGACGACGGCGTGCTTGCCGGCCGTCTCGATCCCCTCGGCGATCAGAAGTTGCTGCACGCCCGCCGGAGTGCAGGGCAGGAAACGCGGCCTGCCCTGCACGATCAGGCCGACGTTCTCCGGATGGAAGGCGTCGACGTCCTTGAGCGGATCGACGGCGTCGAGGACCGCGAGCGGGTCGATCTGTTTCGGAACCGGTGACTGGACGAGGATGCCGTGAACGTCCGGGTCAGCGTTCAGAAGAGCGATCAGGTCGAGCAGTTCAGCCTGGCTCGTCTCGGCCGGCAGACGATGGACAGTCCCTTTGATCCCCGCCTGCTCGCAGGCTCGCTCCTTGTTGCGGACGTAAACGGCGCTCGCCGGATCGTCGCCGACGAGCACCGCGACGAGATGCGGCACGACTCCGGTGCGATCGGCGAAAGCCGCGGCGTCGAGCCGGACCTGCTCGCGGTATTCCGCAGCGATCCGCTTTCCGTCGATGATGCGGGCGGGCATGAGAGAGGGGAACAGGAGTCAGGAGGTCAGGAGTCCGCCGACGAAAACCCACCGGCTGCGCCGTTGGGTGCGACCGCAAGACTCGCCTAGGCCATGCAAGGCCCCCGGATTATAATCACCGAAAGCGCCCCCCGGAACCGACGCCGGCCCTGCGGTGTCTGACACATGCTCGGTTCCTGCGGTGACGCCTTTCCCGCCGACCGCGTTCCCGATGGTCGCGGCTCAACCGTCCTTTCATTTGCGCCCCTCTCGCGACGTTGGTCCCATGTCCGATACGCCGGAACTCAGCAAGACCGAGCACATCAAGTCCGGAAGCCGGTTTCTTCGCGGCACACTCCGGGAAGAGTTGAAGAACGACTCGCCCGAGTTTTCAGACGACGCGACACAACTGCTCAAGTTCCACGGGTCGTACCAGCAGGACAACCGCGACTTGCGGCGGGCGAAGAATCCCGACGGAACGCCAAAGGGCAGGCATTTCATCATGATGATCCGCACCCGCTTGCCCGGCGGACGGTGCAGCGCTGCCCAATTGCTGGCGGAACTCGAACTGGCCGACACGTTCGGCAACGGCACGCTCCGACTCACGAGCCGGCAGGGCTTCCAGTTGCACCATGTTCTCAAGAAGAACATCCGTGAGACGATCGCCGCGATCAACGAGGCGAAGCTCAGCACGATCGCCGCCTGCGGCGACGTGAGCCGCAACGTCATGTCGTGCCCGGCCCCGATCCGCGGCGACGGCGTTCGCGACGAGATGTACGCGATGGCGGCGAAGTTCGCCGAGCACTTCAAGCCGAAGTCCGAAGCCTATTACGAAGTCTGGCTGCGCGATCTCGACGAGCCGGAGTCGCCGCAGGTCAACGTGACCGACCCGCAAGCCGCGTTCGAGGTCGAACCGATCTACGGACTCGTCTATCTGCCCCGAAAGTTCAAATTCGGCTTCGGTCTGCCGGACGACAACTGCGTCGACTGCTACGGCAACGACCTCGGCTTCATCACCGTCCACGAGAACGGCAAGGTCATCGGTTACAACGCTCTGCCGGGCGGCAGCATGGGCCAGACGCCCAGCCGCAAGGACACGTTCCCCGCCGTCGGCAAGCGGATGGCGTTCGTCGAGCCTGGTCAGATGATCGACTTCGCGACCGCCGTCGTCGGCGTGCAGCGCGACAACGGGAATCGCTCCGACCGCAAGCGGGCACGCATGAAGTATCTGCTCGCCGACTGGGGCGTGCCCAAGTTCAAGGCCAAGGTCGAAGAGTACCTGGGGTATACGCTGCCCGACCCGCACCCGACCGAAGTTCACGACGTCGACGACCATCTCGGCTGGCGCGAGCAGGGCGACGGGAATCTCTTCCTGGGTCTCGCCGTGCCCGACGGTCGCATCGAGGACGTCGAAGGCGGCGCCCAGTGGAAGACGGCGATCCGCGAGATTCTGGCGAAGCACGCGATGGAATGCCGCGTGACCGCGATCTGCGGGCTGCTCTTGTGCGACATTCCGCCCGAGGCGAAACCGGAGATCAACGCCGTCCTTCGCAAGCACAAGATTCCGCTCGCCGAGGAACTGTCGCTGCTGCGACGGTATTCGATGGCCTGCGTGGCCCTGCCGACTTGCGGACTGGCCGTGACCGAGTCGGAGCGCGTGATCCACGACGTGATCCACGCCGTCGAGGCCCGTGTCGCGAAGTACGGACTGTCGAAAGAGCGGATCGCGATTCACATGACCGGCTGCCCGAACGGCTGCTCGCGACCCTACACGCCCGACATCGGCATCGTCGGCAAGACGCTCGGCAAGTACACGCTGTACCTGGGCGGGAACATCCTCGGCACGCGGATCGGCTTCATCTACGCCGACACGGTCCCGCTCGACAAGCTCGCCGACGTCGTCTCACCGGCGCTCGCCTACTACAAGCAGGCCCGCAAGGACGGCGAGGGTTTCGGCGACTTCTGCCATCGGGTCGGCAAGGAAGATCTCCAGCGGTACGCCAAACTGCTCGAACAGGAAACGGCGATTCTCGACGGCGAACTCGGCGCGCTCTCTGACGCCGAACTGACGGCCCTCCTCGAACGCTTCGCCGACGACCTCTCGTGCGAACAACTTCAGAAGGCCATGACGGAAGGCACGCACCGGCTGACCAACGGCTCCGCCGGGAATGAAGAACTGACGCAGGCGGTAACTGCGGCGGGGAAGCGGTTGGATGTGTTTGCGGGCAGCGGGTCGTGATGTGGTCGAATCATCGACGCAGCACGTGGCGAATTCGCGAGAACGAATATTGAATCCCACGTCGGGACGTAAGCTTTGACCTCGATCCTCACGGCGAGAGATTGCCAGAAGGCTGCCTCGCAGCGGTTGACGACCGCCGAATTTCTACTGGAGCACGACTATACACTCGATGCATATTATCTGGCGGGCTACGCCGTCGAATGTGCGCTCAAATCGTTGATCATGCATTTGACACCTGAGAAGACGCGCGGGGCCGCCTTCAAGCGGTTGAAAGGCGTCGCCCAGATGCACTACCCGGAGCATCTCAAAGAGGAATTGAAGCAATTGAATCAACCGCTGCCCCTCGAACTCGTTCGCGGGTTTCGTCGATTCGAATGGACGACGGCGCTTCGCTACGAGTCTGGCAGGCGGACTCGCAGCGAGGTCCGAGGCTACCTGAAGGTTGTTACGCTCGCGATCAGGTGGACGGAGGAGGTAAGAGGATGAACGCGAAGAGCACTGTGGTGCCGGAATGGGAAGCGCTCAAGACCGAGGAAACCCGCAGGATCGAAGATGTGTTGCGGACACGTTTTCAGACGGTCGACGCCTACCGTTACAACTCCGCATCGATTCGTCTCCGGATCATCGACCCTTCGTTCAAGGAGCGGCCCAGGGAAGATCGGGACGATCTTGTGGAACCGTTGCTGCTCAAGCTCGACGAAGACACGCGCGCCGACATCATGACTCTCGTCCTGCTGTATCCAGGGGAGAAGAGCGATTCGTTCCGGGCGTTTATCACCGACGAAGAGTTCGAGCACCCGTCTCGATCGCTGCTCTGAATCAGGAGGTCGGAACTATCGAGAAAACCGGTGTTCGACGCCGTTGCGTGTGAAGTCGCTGCAGCGGACGGTCCCTCATGTACGACCGCAACACCTTCATCCTCGTCGCTCCCGACTGTCACGCCCTGCGGGGCGTCGTGCCCGAGGCGAAGCGGGTGCCGAAGCCGTTTCCGGTCGTTCAGTTCGAGGTGCTCTCGGACGAGCCGTACCGGTTCAGTTACGCCGAGTCGTTGTGCGAGATTCACGCCCGGCAGAACGGCCTCGGCGAGACGCCGTTCGATGACGATCTCGTGAAGTTACTGCTTCGCAAGCACCCCTGTCCACGGACGTCGGCCCTGCCGAAGCGGTACGGCTGGGGAATTCACGTCGATGGAGACGGGAAGCTGGCGCTCGTGGCCTGCGACTCGGCGGAGTACCGGCGGTTGTCCCGCTCGAAGCCGGGCATGCTGCAACTCGTCCCCGCCTTGCGAAGCAAACGCGCAGCACGGTAGCTTTGCCGGCCGAGCGAGGTAGGGT
>JBAQZJ010000372.1:0-2940 GCA_049790855.1 Planctomycetaceae bacterium
GAAGTCGTCAAGACGCTCGACGTGCTGATGCCGGGCGTCGTCGTCAACGAAGACGGCCGGTCGCGCAAGATTCACGTACACGCCCCCGCGGCGGTCCAGGATGAAGTCGAACGACTGATCCGCATGCTCGACGGCGAGGGGACGTCGGGCGGTGCCGCCGTCACCGTGATTCCGCTTTCGACGCTCGACCCCTATGGGGCGGCTTCGACGATCCGGGCGCTTTTCGCTCCTGAAGAGGAGGACGCCCCCGTCATCGAGGCCGACAGCTACGGTCGTCGACTGCTGGTCCGCGGCACGCAGGATCAGGTCACGCAAATTCGCACATTGCTGACGCAGCTTGGCGAGGACGGCACCGGCCGCTCGGGCGGCAATTACTCGACCGGTCCTGTTCGGACGATTCCGCTGGGCGGACGCGATCCGGAAGAGTTGATTCCGCTGCTGCAAAAGCTCTGGGAAACCTCGGGCGATACGCCATTGCGCATCGTTCCCGCGTCGCCGGGATCGATCATCGAACGGCGTCCGCTGGGCGAAACCGACACGATCGATGATCGCGGTCCGGCCGCGAACTTCAACGTGCTCGATCCGCTGCCGGCGGCCGCTTCCGACGCGGTCGATCGCGAAAATGCCGCTTCGGACGACGAGGCGCCGAAACCGGACGCAGACGACCCCGCTCCGGCATCGGCCGAACCAGCGGAAGCCTCGAAGGACGTCACGCCGGACGACGGAACCGCTCCAAATCCTGAAAATGCCGGCGAAGAGTCGCCCGTCGCCGTCACGGTGCAGGGCGGCAATCTGGTCATTGCTTCGGAAGACGAAGAGGCGCTCGACCGATTCGAAGACCTGGTGCAGCGGCTCGGACAAGTCATTCCGCCCCGCACGAAATGGACGGTCTTCTATCTTCGCAGCGCCGATGCGACGGAAACGGCGATGCTGCTGGAGCAGCTTTTTCCGACCAGTTCGGTGTCGACGACCTCGCTCGGCGGAGGAATGTTCGGCGGTCTCACCAGCAGTCTTTCGTCGTTCGGCGGCGATCTGATGGATGCGGCGGGGCTGAATTCGCTGGGTCTCGACACGCAGTCGCTGCGCATCATTCCGGATCTCCGCTCGAACTCGCTGTTCGTCTCGGGGCCGCCCGACAAGGTCGCCGAGATCGAGCAGGTGCTGGGCGTGCTCGATTCGACCGACTTGCCCGACAGCCTGCGCGACCGCGTGCCGCGAATGATCGAGGTCAAGTACGCCGACGTCGACGAGGTGGCCGGCATCATCCGCGAGGTCTACAAGGATTATCTTCAACCGGCGAACATGGCCGCGATGGGCGGCAACCCGCTTGCCATGCTGCTGGCGGGCGGCGGCGGCGGAGGGGGCCGAGGCGACCGCGATCGGCGGGACGAACCGGCCGGCGCGATCCGGCTGACGGTCGGCGTCGACTCGCAGACGAGCCGGCTGATCGTCTCGGCCGACGAGGCGTTATTCCGCCAGATCGAAGAACTCGTCCGGTCGATCGACGAGTCGGCCCACCAGGCGAACCGCACGGTTCGCGTCATCTCGCTCGAGAACGCCAATGCGGCAATGCTCCAGACGACGCTCGGCTCGTTGATTCCCAAAGTGCGGACCAGCAGCACCGCCGATCGCCGGACCACACCCTCGACGAACGGCACGAACGGCACGACTTCGTCCGACCGCGGCGGCGGTGAATCCCGCGACAACGGAAGCGGCCGCAGCCAGGAAGACCAGGAACGGATTCGCCGCTTTTTCGAAGAGCGGATGCGGGAACGGATGCAGCAGGGCGGCGGCGACCGCGGCGACCGCGGCGACGATTCCCGACGAAGTTTCGACCGCGGGCGGTGATTCCCTCCGCCGGCGGCATCCTATAGGGTAGAGGGACGCGAAACCTCAGTTTGTCGCGCCCCGCCACACCGATCCCACCTTTACGCGTCGTTTGGCAATGGATATCGGCACGATCCTGTTCCGTCGGGGGCTGCTCGACCTGCAGCAACTCGAAACGGCACGCGCCATGGCGAACGGTCGCCGCATCGACCAGATCGCCATCGAGATGGGTTTCGTGCCCGAAAACGCCGCCCTCTCGGCGATCGGCGACGAACTGGGGCTGGCCTACGTCGATCTGCGCGAGTTCGCGATCGAGAAGGAGCTGCTGGGCGAGTTTCCGACCGCGCTCATCTTTCGCCACGCTTTGCTGCCGCTCTACCGGAAGAACAACCGGGTCGTCATCGCGACGAGCGACCCGTTCGACCTCGAGGCGCTGAACGAGCTCTCCTCGGCCAGCGGACAGAGACTGATTCCAGTCCTGGCCGCTCGCGACGAAATCGAACGGCTGATCAAAGAGCAGCTCGGTCTCGGCGGCGACACGGTCGGCGCCCTGATCGCCCAGCAGCAGGAAGAAGGCGTCGAGCTGCTCGACGACATTCCCGACGAGCTGGGCGAGCTCGCCCAGGAAGCCCAGACGGCGAGCGTCATCCGGCTGGTCAACGAACTGCTCGTCGAGGCGCTGGAGCAGGAGGCGAGCGACATCCACATCGAGCCGCAGGAACGCGGACTCACCATTCGTTACCGCGTCGACGGCTTGCTGCGCGTCCAGCCGGTCCCTGCCGAGATCATTCATTTTCAGAACGCGATCATCACGCGATTGAAGATCATGGCCCGGCTGAACATCGCCGAGAAGCGGCGACCGCAGGACGGGCGAATCAAACTGAAGGTCTCCGGCCGCGAGATCGACGTCCGCGTGAGCATCATTCCGATGCTCTACGGCGAAGGCATCGTCATGCGTCTGCTCGATAAAGAGCGGATGCGGTTCGACCTGCACCGCGTCGGCATGCCCGCCGAGATCGAGGGCGTGTTCCGCGAGATGATCGCCTTGCCGCACGGCATCGTCCTCGTCACCGGCCCGACCGGCTCGGGAAAGACGTCGACGCTCTACAGCGG
>JBAQZJ010000373.1:0-32117 GCA_049790855.1 Planctomycetaceae bacterium
CGCCCATTTCGGCGAGTCACCTTCGCGCTCACCGAGATTTTCGATGAACCCGATATACCCGGCCGTGTTGCCGCAAATCAGGTCGTCGTCGCCGTCGCCGTCCCAGTCGGCTCCGCAGGGAGCGACGAGCGCCCCGAACTTGACGTTGTCGGCACGCTGCTGGAAGTAACGCGGCTCGTTGAAGGCGGGCAAGCCGTCGGACATCTGCCCGGCGTGTTCGAGGAACGCCACACGGCCGTCCTCGTCGCCGCAAATCAAATCAGAATCGCCGTCGGAGTCCCAGTCGATCGCGACCGGCGTGATCATCTGCAGGTCCATTCGAACGGGCAGTCGCCGACCGGCCGCGTATTCCGGCTGCGTTCTTGCGCCGGTGTTTTCGTAGTACGTGAATCCGTCGAGGAACTCGCCGGTGATCAGATCGAGATCGCCGTCGCCGTCGAAGTCGGCAAAGCTCGGCGAGGGCATGCCGAAACCATCGATGACGCTCCCGCCGGCCGTCAGCTTGACAGGATCTTCGTAGCGCGGCGATTCCGTCGTGCCCGCATTGCGAAGCAGGTAGACGTAGCCGTGGAGCGGCTCGTTGGTCCAGCGGCCGGATTCGTCGTAGGCGTCGTCCCAGCCGTACTGCTCCCAGTCTTCGACGCCGACGACGAGATCGAGCCGGCCGTCGCCGTCGTAGTCCACGTACCGCCATTGATTCGCGCGGACCTTTCGCACCTTGTCGTGCTGATGCACCCAGGGCGTCGAATGGATCTTCGTCAGCTTCGAAAACGCGTCGTCCTCTCCGCTCGCGGAAGGATGCAGGTTCGTAATCTCCGAACCGGGAACTAGCACGCGCGGTTTGCCGTCGACGTGGCTGACCTGGATGTTCGTGTGCCCCTTGCCGATGCGAACACCCGGCTCGAACACCGGCATTTTCGCGTCGCCGGTTCCGGGATTCTCGAAGAACCAGGTGCCGTTCGACGGTTTGTCGGGGCAACTGACGACAAGGTCGAGATCGCCGTCGCCGTCGTAATCCATCGGCAGCGGCCATGCCCAGAGTCCGACGCCCAGATCGACGATCAGCTCGGGATTGTTGTACGGCAGGAGCTGAAGCCGCGGTTCATCGGCCGCACAGGTGGTGATTGACGTCCCCAGCAGCATCAGCAGCGGCGTCGTAAGAAGTCGCATCGGCACGACGGAACCTCGTTCGGGGCGGACGTAACCGGAATCGGCGGGAAGGATCGATTGTTCCGAAGAACCTGTCGACTTGCCACCCGACGCGGCGCGAGACCTGTCTGGCCATGTCGACCGCCTGTTCCTCAGACTGGCGCCGGCGGCCGGCGATCCCGGTGATGAGACAGTTTCATAGAATCGATGTGCCGTATCCCGTAGGATGCAACGAGAGGGCAATTCTCACGGAGGCCGGGCGACCGACGATCATGGCGTTGCAGATTCCCTGTCCGAAATGCGGATCGGTTCTGAAGCTGCGCGACCGGTCGATGCTCGGCCGGACGGGCAAATGCCCCAAATGCAGCCACCGCTTCACACTGGCGGAACCGACTCCGGCTCCCAAGTCGGAGGAGGTCGAACTGGAACTGGCCGAATCGCCGGTCGAAGAGACCGTGGCCCGGCCGAGTGCCGCCCGTCGCGTCGGTCACGCGGAGTCCTCCGCGGCGACGGCCGAACCGCCGTCGGTCGATCTGACGTTCCTCGCGGAATCGACCGAAACGAGTCCGTTGCGGTCGCACCGACGGAAGCGCTCGCGACAACGGCGAACGGAGATCATCATCGGCGGTCTTGTCGCTTTAGTGGCTGCCGGGTCGTTGTGGGCGGGGTATCAGTTTCTCAAGAACCAGCCGGCGGTTGAACCCAGCGTCGACCCAAAGGCCCCGACACAGAACGTCGAGTACCTCTCGCAGCGCGACCGGCTCGAACGGATGACCGAACTGATCGCGGAAGACAGCCCGACGCAGGGTGAAGCGATCACGCTCGGCTATGTGCCGGCCGGCGCCTCGATCGTCGTTCATCTACGACCTGCCGAACTCTGGAAACAGGGGTCGATCGGCGAAGAGGTGCGTTACTGCCTCGGCGAGGACTTCGCGACCTGGGCGGAAACGCAGATCACGAAGTATTGCTTGTTGCCGCCCGCCGAGATCGACGAGGCGACGATCTGCCTGATTCTCACGGCGCGCGGCTCGGAACCGCAGATCGCCGCGGTCGTCCGCCCGACGACGCCCCGTAAGACGTCGGAACTGATCGCGTTGTTCGACGGCAGCCCGCAGGACATCGAAGGCGAGCAAATTTACGTCGGATCAGAACGAGCCGCGGTCATCGGCAAGGAGTTGGACGACCAGAAGCGCCCGGTGCTGTTCGCGACGGCGCCGGCGGCGATGGCGATGGATCTCGCACAGTCGGTGTCGGCGCCGGGCATCACCAGCAACGCGGTCGAAGAACTGCTCGCCGAGACCGACCGTCAGCGACAGGCGACGTTCGTCTTCCAACCGGCCGACTTGCGGATTCACGAAGAGATGCTCGTGCCGACCGATCTTCGGCCGGCGTGGAACCAGATGCTGGACCGATTCGACGACGTCGAAGCAGCGGCGTGGAGTCTGCATTTCGACGGAAGCGAATTCGTCTCCGAGCTGTTCGCACGCAGCGTCCCGAGCGCGACGCCGGGACAGATCCAAACGCAACTTTCCGGAACTCTCGAAGAACTGCCCGAGGAACTGGTCGGCGTCGTCTCGAAGATGAATCCGGCCGAGGTCGGCGACCGAAAACTGATCGGACGTTTTCCCGCCATGACGCAGCTTTTTTCCGCCGCGACGGTCGCGGGGATCGGTGATCGGCTGGTTGTATTGCAGACCCGTCTTCCGGAGCGGGCCGGTCCGAATCTCGCGCTCGCCGGGCTGTTGGCATGGCACGAGTCGACACGCACCGACTTCACGAAGCCGGCGACGGAATCGCCGGGATCGACGGAGCCGAGCGAAGCGACGCTCGCCGAGCGGCTCAAAAAGCCGATCGAAATCGACTTCCGCCGAACGCCGCTCGAAGAGGCGTTCGGCTACATCGAAGATGAAACCGGCGTCGTATTCGACATCGACGGCGACGCACTGAAGCTTGCCGCCTATACGCGCAATATGCCTCAAACGTATTCTTTGGGCGTCGTGCCGGCTGAAAAAGGCATTGCCGCGATCCAATCGAAGATGGATCAACTGGCGATCGTCCTCGATGAGGCGAACAACAAGGCGATCGTCACGACGAAATCGGCCGCCGAGTTCAAGGGCCAGACGCCGGCGATCTTCACCCCCTGACGGTCGACTCATGCCGCACGCGCCGGCAATGTTCTCTTGCCCGCACTGCCAGACGCCGCTTCGCATTCGTCACCGCCCCACCGGCGCACTGACGTTCGCCTGCCCCGACTGTCAACGACCGCTGGAGTTGTTCGACGACGACGGCGAACTCGTCGTTCGTCCGGCGGCGACCGCTGCTCCGCAGCGCGCGTCCGAATCGCCGCGTGTGTTAGCGGCGACTGCGGCGACGCAACGCCGATGGCATGACTCGAAGACCGTCGTTTCGCGATACCTGACCGATCCGCTCGCGGTGACATGGATTGCCGCGGGCCTGGCGGCGACGGTCCTGATCGTCGCGGTCATCCGCGAACAAAGCGGGACGACGGTCGTAGATGAGGTCGACGCCATGCAGCCGCACGATTCTCAACAGGTTGGGGACGCCGACGAAGCGATCACTCCGATCGAACTTCCCGAAACGGTCGAACACGCGGTTGGTTCTGCAAGCGTCGAACCCGTCGACGACGAATCAATCGATTCGGAAACCGCAGAGGCGATCGACGCGGTGGCGTCGTCGATTCCCGTCGCGACGCTGCGACGACCGCCGGTCGTCGCCGGGAAACCGGCTGTCGCTCCGGCCCCCGATCGACGACAGGACATCGAAAAGCGGCTGCGGCAACGAGTCGTGCTCTTCGAACAGCCGGCGCCGATCGTCTTCGATGCGCTGCGCGTGCAGATTGAAGAGCTGGCCGCGGTGTCGATCGACTACGATGAAACGTTAGGCTCCGACCCGCCGCACGGGCGGACGGAAGTCCGCGCCGCTTTCGAGGATGAGAGCCTGGCGACGATTCTGGACGACGTTTCGCAACAGGCCGGGCTGACTTACGTCATCGATCCGGCGGGCATCCGGTTGATTCCACGATCGGCGACGACGGATCCTGCTCCTGTGGCGATGCCCGACCCTCCCTGATTCGAGAGTGCGATGCAGTTGGACGACGAGCTTTGCCTGTGCTTTCACGTCACGAAGCGCAAGGTGCTCAACCATCTTCGCGTGCATAAACCGCGGGTGGCGAGCCAGCTCGCCGAGTGCGGCGGAGCCGGAACGGGGTGCGGCTGGTGCGTTCCGTTCCTCAAAAAACTGCACCGCCAATCGGTCGCCGGGGACGATGCAGGCGGCGAGGTCGCCGCGGTCGATTATGCCGAGGCGCGCGACGCGTACATTCGAGCCGGCAAAGGCACGCCGCCAGGCGATTCGAAGCCGTCGCATTAACCCGGCGATTCGGCGTCGTTTCGCTTCCGGCCTGCGAGTGATCTCGCCTCGTCGCGACCAGTTACGGTGACTGAGGCATTGCGGTGCTGGACGGCGGTTCTTCGGCGCAGCGGACCGGGATTTTCTGTCCGACTTCCGTCGCGACCTTCGGCAGACGGACATGCAGCACGCCGTGCCGGAGTTCAGCGTGCGCCTGATCGGCGTCGACGGTGCAGGGAAGCGTCAGCATGCGTTCGAAAGAACCAAGATATCGTTCGGAGCGATGCAGCGCGCCGCCTGGACCGATCGCCGCCGGGCCCACGGTGCCGCGCAGGCGCAGCAACGGCCCGGTGATGTTCAGATCGAGCAGTTCGGCATCGACGCCCGGCAGGTCGGCGACCAGATGCAGCGCGTCGTTCGTCTCGGTCAGATCGATCGCCGGAAAGTCGGGCCGGGGAGGATTTTTGATGCCGACGGCGTCGAGCGCCCGGCCGCCCCGCTCGCGCGCCATTTCGACGAGGCGTTCCATCTCGGCCCGCATCTTGTCGATCGACGACTGCAATGGCCCCTGGTCGTTCAGCATCGCTGACTCCGGTCGGTTCCCGGTATGAAGACGTGTCCGGTCAGACAAGTCTAGCTTATTCCGGCGCGACGTGAATCCGCCGCGCTTCGGCCTTTTTGGCCTTCGGCAACGACACTTTCAGCACGCCGTTGTTGAGCGTCGCCGAGACCCGTTCGTGATCGACTTCGTCGCTGAGAATGAACGATCGAAGATAATCGCCGACCTGATATTCCTGATAGCGAAGCTCCGCGTCGTCCGGTACCGGGGATTTCACCCGTCCCAACAGGGTCAGCCGGTTGTCCTGCACCTGAAGTTCCAGCGAGTCGAGCGAGACGCCCGGTAGATCGGCGAGCAGCACCAGTCCCTCGTCCGTCTCGAAAATGTCGATCGGGGGGGTGAAGACAAGCCGCGGTGTCGGTTCGGCTGTCGCCGAATCCGTTGTGCCGTCGGCGCGGCTGTCGCCCGGGCGACGGATGAGTTCATCCGACATCTCGCCATCCCCCGGTCGCCGGCTCGTTCGCCGACGGTGCTGGTGCTTCGAGATTCCCTTCGGTCACCGTAATTTGCCGGGGAGGGCTTTCCGCGCCCTTCGGCAGACGCACCTTCAACACGCCGTCGGTGAACGTCGCCGCCAGGCCGTCTTCACGGACCCGATCGGGCACCGAAACCGACCGTTGCCAGGCGCCGCGAAACCGCTCGCTGCGGCGAAAGCGATGCTCCGGCACTTCCGGCGAATCGTCGCGACGCCCCTTGAGCGTCAGGATTCCGCCGGCGAACGTCAGTTCGAGATCTTCCAGCTTCGTGCCCGGCAACTCCGCCGTCAGAATGAACTCGTCGTCGCCTTCGTAAAGGTTGACGGCCGGATACTGTCGGCCCAACCGAATGCCGTGGAACGTCAGATCGACGCTTCGCAACAGGCGATCCACCTCGCGTTCGAGGTCGCCAAACGGAACCCAGTTGTGGCCGAAGCGAAAGAGCGGCATTCCAGACGATCACCCCAACGAGAACCTGCCAATCGGCATCCAGCAAACGTCGTACCAGAGATCGCGGTCCGGCATCGACATCGCGGCAGGGAGGCAAGTCATATCGTTTTTACCGAAAACACCTTACGGAAACTCAATTTTCTGTCGTCGACCGGAAGTTGGTCGGCGATCGCGCTCGGCAATGCCATTTTGGCACGAGATGCCGCTCCGGGTAAGGGGCAAGGCAGAGCGAAACCTGGGTAGAATGCCGTCTGTGACTTCCGAATGACCGGCACGAGGCGGACATGAACGAGCGGCTTGACCCCAGGCATGCGGTCTGTGTCGGCAGTTTCGACCCCGTCACGCTGGGACATGCCGACATCATCTCCCGCGGGGCGAGGATCTTCGACCGGTTGACCGTCGGCATCGGCATCAATCCCGACAAACAGCCGCTCTTTACCTGCGACGAGCGGGTCGAACTGATGCGGCAGGTACTCGCGCCGCTGCCGAACGTCCGCGTCACGAGTTTCGACGGCCTTGCCGTGAACTTCGTCCGCGAGTGCGGCGCCGCCGTGCTGTTGCGAGGCGTGCGCAGCCTGATGGACATCGAGTCGGAACTGACGATGTCGCTGACGAACCGCACGCTCGCGCCGGAGATCGAAACGGTCTTCCTGATGGCGAACGAAAGCTACTCGCACATTTCCAGCACGCTCATCAAACAGATCGCCCGCTTCGGCCGCGAGGACGCCGCCGACCGACTGGCAAGCTTCGTCCCGGCGGAGGTCATCCGGCCGCTCATGTCCAAGTGCCGTCTGAAGAATTGACGACAACTCACGAACGCCGTTTCTGAACTGGAAGCCGAACATGGTTCGAACCGCCTCGACGATGCTGCCTCTGGGAACCCCGTGCCCCGAGTTTTCGCTGCCCGACGTCGTAAAGGGCAAGAGCGTCGCGCCGAACGATTTCGACGACCGGCCATTGCTGGTGATGTTCATCTGCAATCACTGTCCGTTCGTCAAACACCTGCAGTCGGCACTCGCCGAGTTCGGCCGCGAGTATCAGGCGAAGGGACTGTCGATCGTCGCCGTCAGTTCGAACGACGCCGACGCCTATCCGGACGACAGCCCCGACAAGATGCAGGACGAAGCGAAATCGGCCGGGTATTCGTTTCCGTACCTGTACGACGAGTCGCAGCAAGTCGCCAAGTCGTTTCATGCGGCCTGCACGCCCGACTTCTTTCTTTTCGACAGCGACCATCGACTGGCCTATCGCGGCCAGTTCGACGACAGCCGGCCGTCAACCGATATTCCCGTCACCGGAACCGACCTGCGGGCGGCGTGTGACGCCGTTCTTGACGGTCGTGCCGTTCCCGAGCCGCAAAAACCGTCGATCGGCTGCAACATCAAATGGAAAGACGCGCCGGAGTACTTTACCGGTGTTCGCGCCGAAGGTTGACCCGCTCACGACACCGGGGGCGGCGAATTGACCCTGCGGCCAGCGGCGGCTACACTTGGCATCAAGGTCCGCTGATCGGTCAGGCTACTGTGCCGGCCAGCCGCCAGCCCACCCCACACGCCCCGCCTGATTTCGTCGCTGTTCGAGCAATCGCCCGGACAGTGTCCTACCGAATCGCAAGTTGAGAGCCTCCAGTTCTCGTTCGTCATGCAGCGTCACGCGCCATCCCTCGTCAAATCGTTCCAACATAGGTTCGCGTTGCGAGCCGCGTGCCTGGTTCTGCCGGTGTTGCTCGGCACGTCGTCGTCACGGCTCGCCGCTGAAGACATCACCGGCGAACAGATCTGGCGCGAATCGTGCGCCGCCTGTCATGGCGAGAAGGGCGGCGGTTCGGCCGATGCGTATGCCGATCCGCTGGTCGGTGACCGGCCGCTTGCAGAGTTGACCAAGGTCATCGATGAAACGATGCCGGAAGGCGATCCGGAAGCGCTTTCTCCCGAAGATTCCGCCAAGGTCGCTGCATACGTATACGACGCCTTCTATTCGCCCGATGCCCAGGCCCGCAATCAACCGCCGAAGATCGAGTTGTCGCGTCTGACGGTCCGGCAGTATCGGAACGCCGTCGCCGACTTGGCCGGCAGCTTCCGCGGGGCAGCCGAGCGGGGCGATGCGCACGGTCTGAAAGCCGAGTATTACCGCGATCGGCGCACGCGTCGCGACAATCTCGTCATCGAGCGTATCGATCCGCAGATCGCTTTCAACTTCGGCGTCGGCAGCCCCGATGCCGAGAAGATCGAGCCGCACGAGTTCGCGATGCAATGGGAAGGGTCCGTCATCGCGCCGGAAACCGGCGATTACGAAATCGTCATCAAGACCGAGCACGCGACGCGCCTCTGGCTCAACGATCCGGAAACGCCGTTCATCGACGCCTGGGTCAAATCGGGCGACGGCACCGAATACCGCGAGACGATCACGCTGCTCGGCGGTCGAGCGTATCCGTTGCGGCTCGAATTCTCGAAGGCGAAACAGGGCGTCGACGACTCTGATAAACAAAAGGGGCCGCCGCCGAAGGTTCAGGCATCGATCGTGCTGGCGTGGAAACGTCCCGGTCAGCCGGAACAGGTGATTCCTGATCGCCATCTCAGCCCCGGTCGCGCTCCCAAGGTGCTGGTCGTCAAGACGCCGTTTCCGCCCGACGACCGGAGCACCGGCTACGAGCGCGGTAGCGCGATCTCGAAAGCCTGGGACGAAGCGACGACCTTTGCGGCGATCGAAGTCGCGCAGAAGATCGTCGACGACCTGGAGCGGCTGGCGTCGGTGAAGAACGGCGATCCGGACCGCAAGGAAAAGCTCCGCAAGTTCTGCACGCAGTTCGTCGAGCGGGCCTACCGGCGGCCGCTGACTGACGAATTGAAAAAGATCGTCGTCGACCGGCAGTTCGACGAGGCCAAAGACCTCGAGACCGCGGTGAAGCGCGTCGTGCTGCTCGCGCTCAAGTCGCCGAGGTTTCTCTATCACGAAAAGCTGACGCCGGGGCACGATGCGTACGACGTCGCCTCGCGGCTGTCGTTCGGACTGTGGGATTCGCTGCCCGACCAGCCATTGCTTGACGCGGCGGCGAAGAACCAACTCGGCACCCGCGAGCAGATTCTCGCCCAGGCGAAACGAATGCTGGACGATCCGCGGGCGGAGGCCAAGCTGCGGGAATTCCTGCACGTCTGGCTCGGCGTCGAACGGTTCCAGGAATTGACGAAGGATCCGCAGCTCTATCCCGGTTTCGACGCCGCCGTCGTCTCCGACCTGCAGACCTCGCTCGATCTGTTCCTGCAGGACGTCATCGACTCCGAAGCATCGGACTTCCGCCGGCTGCTGCTCGATGACTCGTTCTACGCCAACGGTCGTCTCGCAAAGATTTACGGCATCGAACTTCCCGAAGATGCGCCTTTCCAGAAGGTGTCGTTCCAGCCCGAGCACCGTGCCGGCGTGCTGTCGCACCCCTACCTGCTGGCGGGCTACGCCTATTACGACACGTCGTCGCCCATCCATCGCGGCGTGTTCATTGCCCGCAGCGTGTTGGGGCGGACGCTGATGCCGCCGCCCGAAGCGATCACGCCGGTCGCTCCCGATCTGCACCCCGATCTGTCGACGCGCGAGCGGGTCGATCTGCAGACGAGTGCTGCGGAGTGCCGCTCGTGCCACGACCTGGTCAATCCGCTGGGATTCTCGCTCGAACATTTCGACGCGATCGGGCGATTCCGTGCGGAGGAACAGGGCGAGTCGATCGACGCCTCGGGATCGCTGATCACGCAGGAGAACGCCGCCGTCGCCTTTTCGGATGCGAAACAACTGGCGACGATGCTGGCGGGCGACGCCGAGGTTCACGAAGCGTTCGTCGAGCAATTGTTCCGGCACGTCGCCAAACAGCCGGTCCGTGCATTCGGTCCGAATCACCTTTCGGAGTTGACGCGGTCGTTCGAGAACAACGAGTTCAGTATCCGCCGGCTGCTGGCGGAAATCGTCACGGCGTCGGCCCGGCCTGCCGACGAAACGGAGAAGATCGCGGCGTCGGCACCGGAGCCGGCTGCCGCGAAATGACCTTGCAAGAGCGTGCTTCCGCTGCGACGCTGAAACGACCGCCGAGTTGAACACCGCTGAGGAGAGAGCCGCCATGACCCGTGCAACGAGCCGACGCGATTTCCTCCGGACGATGGGACTGGGCGCGGCCGCCTTGCCGTTCGTCTGCAATCTGCCGAGCCTTGCGTTCGAGGGGTCGGCGACCCGCAAACGGCGGATGGTGGTCATGTTCAGCCCGAACGGCGTTTTTCCCGACGCCTTCTGGCCCGGCGAAGAAGGCGAGAAGTACACGCTGAAGGAAAGCACCTCGCCCCTCGAGCCGTTCAAAGACAAGACGCTCTTCCTGCATGGCATCTCCAACCGCATTCGCGGCGACGGCGACGGCCACATGCGCGGCATCGGCTGCCTGCTGACGGGCGTCGAGCTGTTTCCCGGCAACATCCAGGGCGGCTCCGACACTCCGGCCGGCTGGGCGAAGGGGTTGTCGATCGATCAGGAGATCAAGAATTATCTGCAAGCCGACGCGGCGACGCGCACGCGATTCGGTTCGCTCGAACTGGGCGTCATGGTGCCCGATCGGGCCGATACCTGGACGCGCATGTCGTATTCCGGCCCGAACAAGCCGATCGCCCCGATTGACGACCCGTATCAGACCTTCGCGAAGCTCTACGGCCAGATGAAGGACCGCGAGAGCCTCGTCAGCGTGCTGGACGAAGTAACCGACGACCTGAAGAAGCTGTCGTCGGTCGTCGGTGCCGAGGACCGGCGACTGCTCGAAGAGCACGCGACGTTCGTTCGCGAGATGGAACTGGAACTGCGCACCGCCGACGCCGCCAAGGCCGGCCATGCCGTGCCCGAGATCGAACCCGGCGTCGAAGAGGAAAACGACAACATTCCGACGATCACGAAGATGCAGGTGGATCTGCTGGTCAACAGCTTCGTGTCGGACTTCGCCCGTGTGGCGACGCTGCAAATCACGAACTCGGTCGGCCAGCCGCGGATGACTTGGCTTGGCATCGAGGAAGGGCATCACGGACTGTCGCACGAGCCGGACAGTAACAAAGACGCCGTCGACAAACTGATCCGCATCAACAAGTGGTACTGCGAGCAGCTCGCCTATCTGGCGAAGAAGCTCGCCGAGACGCCCGAGCCGGGCGGACAGGGCAGCCTGCTCGACAACACGCTGCTCGTCTGGACGAACGAGTTGGGCAAGGGCAACAGCCACACGCACAACGACATTCCGTTCGTGCTCGTCGGCGGCGGCCTCGATTTCAAGATGGGCCGCTCGCTCAAGTTCGACAAGGCTCCGCACAACCGACTGCTGATGTCGCTCGCCCACGGATTTGGGCACGACGTCGACTCGTTCGGCAATCCCGACTTCTGCGGCGACGGACCGCTGACGGGGCTGACGTGATCGCCGCTTGATGCCCGATTGCCCGGCACGCCTGCGGTTTCGCGAAACCGCAGGCGTATTTTTATGGCAGGCGTCTCAGTACGTGATCGGCAATCGCTCCGGCGACGTCGAGGCCCGTCGCCTGCTGCAGGCCTCGCCAGCCGGGGATGCCGTTGACCTCGATAACATAGATCGTGCCGTCTGGGCCGGTGATCAGGTCGACTCCGGCATACTCGGCGCCGACGGCCCGCGTCGCGGCGAGTGCGATTCGCTCCTGTTCGGCGTTCAACGTCACAGCGACCGGTTCTGCGCCGCGGGCGACGCTCGTGCACCAGCCCGATGACCGGCGTTCGATCGCCGCGAGAACGCGGTCGCCGAGAACGAATGCCCGCACGTCGCGCCCGCCATGCTCGATCGTCCGCTGAATGTAGAACACCCCGCGGATTCGTTCGATCGTCCGAAACACGCGCCAGGCGGCTTCTTCCTCACGCAGGCGAAGCATGCCGAGACCCATCGAGCCGAACAGCGGCTTCACGATCACGTCGCTCATCGACCGGAACGCCTCCATCGCGGCGTCGACTTCTTCGCAGACGACCGTCTCGGGTGTCGGCAGGTCCGCGGCGTCGAGGAGAGCGGTCGTCCACGACTTGTCGACCGTCCGCTCGATCGCCGCCGCCGGGTTGAACACGGAGACGCCGCGCTCTTCGAGAGCGTGCAGCGCATCGACCCGCACGATGAGTTGTTCCAGCGAACCGTCGGGAATGATCCGTGCGAGGACGGTGGGAGCATCAACCAGTGAGACATTGCCGCTGGCGATTCCACGCCGTCGCCCATAGCGACCGACGATCGCTTCGTAGCGAACTTCGATTGCTTCGTGATCGCGTTCGCCGAAGGCGCGGCGTAGTTCGTCGACATGCCATCCCGAGCGGGCCGACAAAATCGGAATGCGCACCGCGGTCACCCGCCCGTCCAGAGAAGAATTTCGCCGCGACCCGATTCCGCCATGTCGCCGCGGAACTGTCGATAGAGGCCGGACGCCTGCTTTGCCGTCACCGGAAAGCCGTATGTTCGACGCAGATGCGTCAATAGGACGGCGACGAACGACGGACGGTAGGTGCATGTCGCGAGAAACGCCGGAGGGATCGTCGTTTCCCCCAGCGAGACGAGGCTGGCACGTTTCAGCCACCGACCGGCAGGCGGATCAAAACCTTGACCGGCCAGCACGGTCCCGGCGATCGCGGCGCGGGCGGCATCGGGGCCGATCCGTCCCGCGACCGCGATCACCCCGCGGCGAAGACTTGCTCCGGTTTCGGAACCGGCGTCGCCGAACACGACGATCTCGCCGCCGCTCATTCCGCGTTTGGCGCCGGGAGACGCACTACCCGACCGGCGTCCGGCCGACCCTCGCACGACGATCGTTCCGCCCGACATGTCGATGCCGGTGCCGTCGGCGGCGTCACCGCGAATTTCCAACGTCCCGCCGGTCATGTCACGACCGGCGTTGTCGCCGACGCTCAGGTCAACTGTGACAACCCCCCGCGACATGCCCGCACCGACGCGATCGAACATTGCGAGGTTGCCGTTGAGGAACAGGGCTTCGGACGCTGCTCCGTCCACGCGAAACAACTCCCCCACGGTCGTTGTCTTACCGTTTTCGAATGTCAGCGGTACGCGGCGGACGGCGTCGTCGTTCATTCCCGCCAATCGGCACGGCGTGAGCGGCGAGGCATCCACGCGACGGTCGGGAATCGCCGTCAGTTCGAGATACAACTCGCTCATGCGGCACCTCCCGCCGTTCCACCGTCTCCTGCGAGAATCGCATGCAGACGGAAATGGTGCGGTCCCAGCTTGCCGCCGTAATTGCCGGCGGTGATCGCGACGACTCCCGGCCGGCAGGCCGCATCGATACCGACTTTCATACCGCGGGCGACGGCGTCGACCGAGAGTCCGTCGATCACGATTTCCAGCACGCTGTTCACGTTCTCAGGCAGCTCCGATGCGGTGACAGGCCGCAGATTCGGGCAGTAGGCGTCGCTCGTCGAAGCGATCAACTTTCGATAACGGCGACTGCCGACCTTGCTCCCGCTGCGAACGATTCCGCCGGGGAAAGGCAGAATGATCTCCGGCAACGGCTCCATCGCTGCGACGGCGGCTTCCGCGGCGTCGAGGGCGGCATCGGCCGATTCCGCGAGGATCAGGAAGTTGCCGCCGCCGATGGACTTCATCATGCCGACGTCGTCCTCGACGAGAAACTCCTCTTCCATGACGGGCACGCGCCAGTAGCGACGAGAGCCGATGACCTTGCTGGCCTGGAATCCGTCGCCGTAAAAGCGAAGCCACCGCCCCAGCGGGACTCGATCGGCCGCCTCGGGCAATCCGTCGAAGCAGGCGGCCGTCGGGCAGGTGAGGACGGTCTGTCCGACGCGCTCGGCGAGCCGTTTCGGCAGATCCTGCTTGCCCATCGTCATGAAGAGCACCGCACAGCCGGGCCGGCCGTCCGGCGTCTCGTCGCTCGAAAGAAACCGCTCGATGCCGGCTTCGCATTTGCAGCCGATGACGCTCGTGGCGAAGCCGGTCAGCTTCGAGGCGCATTCCCGCACCCACCGTTCGCTGCGTGCGGTGACGATCAACCGGGCGGCCCGCATCGGGAACGCCTCGGCGAACGTGTCGTCGATGTGAACGCCGCGAATGTTCATGGGACGAGTTTAGCCGTCGGCCTTGGCCGACGCTTCCAACGGCTCCGACCGCAGCCCGTGGACGCCGTAGTTCTCGAACTGAGTCGTCGCGTTCTCTTCAAAATGCCGGCGCAGCGTCGGGAGCACGGCGTCGTCGAATTCCGGTCGCAGATAGAGCCGGCGACCTTCCGGTGCGCGACGAAGCTGTCCTTCCTCGACGACGAGCGTTCCGGCTTTGATCACGTACTGCGGCGTCGAGAACATTTCGGCGATGCGGTCGCTTCGTTGATAGACCGTGACGTCGGCATCGGCACCGACGCCGAGATGACCTTTGTGCTTCAGCCCGAGGATGCGTGCGGGACCGGCGCGGGTGACGATCGCGATCTCGTTCAGCGTGTATTCGCGGGCGAGGCCTTCGGCGAGGGCGCTGCCGGCGAGATACCGATGATTGATTCGCGCGAGTTGCTCGTCGCGCACGTCGCGGCACATGAGCAGCTCGATGAGTTGCGGATACGCGAGAAACGAGCCTCCGTTCGGGTGATCGGTCGAAAGGACCATCCTCCACGGGTCTTCGGAAAGAAGGAACAACTCCAGGCCGACGACCCATTGCAGCGCTGCCGCGGCCGCCTTCTCGGCGTAGGTGTACGGCACCATTCCGCAGCCGGTTTCCAGCTCGATATCGATGTTGACCCACTTCTTGCCGGTCGCGGCGTGGAGCAGATGCTCGACCGGACTGTCGGCGGTAAGGGTCATCGCCGGTCCGAACATCACCTGACCGACGTCGGCTGTCACTTCGGGATGGGTGTTGACGTAGTCGGCGACCATCGCCGCGGCCGAGTTCCAGCTTTTGCCGCGCTCGCCGCCGTAGCTGTGAAACTGAAGGTGCGTGAAATGCGCCCGTCGTCCCGAGATCGCCCGCATGCTCGCGAGCGTCGTCGCGACGTTGCCGGGAATGCCGAGCTGATTGCAATGGACGTGAACTGGGTGCGGCAGCCCGAGTTCGTTCGCGGCGGTGGTCAGCGTTTCGAGAATCGAGCGCGGCGTCACGCCGTCGCGCACCGGGTCGTCGAGTGCCGCCGCTTCGCGTTGCCCGGCCTTCCACCATTCGATGCCGCCGGGATTGACGATCTTGACGGCGTAGGCGCCGCAGGCCCCGAGCAGCCAGGCCATGTAGTCGCGAGCCAGGTCGTGCTCGCCGGCGGCGACCTGTCGCAGCAGGTATTCGTCGTTCCCCATCAGGGCGAAGAAGCCGGCGTCGACGATCGGCGTATCATCGAGCGAGGCGTGGCACACCTTGGCGGTCAGCGGTGCGACGGCGGCGTCGAAGACGGTCGTATACCCCAGCCCTGCATAACGGTAACCGGTCGAAAAGGTGCTGGGCACGGTTCCCCCGGTGCCCGATCGTCCGACGCCGTCGATCAGACGCGGTGCGTATACAGGATCGCGATCTTCGGCGGTCAGTCGCCGGGCATGATTCACGCCGGCGCTGGCGACATGACAGTGAATGTCGACGCCTCCCGGCATGACGACCATGCCCGCGACGTCGAGCTTCGGTGCATGCGCGGGCACGTCGGCGACGATCGTGCCGTCCTGAATGCAGATGTCGCGGATCTCACCGTCGATCTTGTTGGCGGGATCATAGACCGTGCCGCCGACCAGTCGCAGGAAGTCACTCATTCGGCCTCCTGTGTTCGCGTGGGAATGTGTGCCGCGAGCCGTTTGAGAACATCCGTCGCCGACCGGGGATGCGTCAGCAGCGGACGCACCTGAAGCGGCACGTCGTCCATGCGCAGCACGAGTCCGCCTTCGTGAAGGCTTGCAGCGCCGGTCTCGATGGCAATCGATGGTTGAAAGGAAGCATCGCCCGCTCGCGGGCCGATGGCGACCGTCGTCAGACGGCGCAGTTGATCGGCGACGGTTGCGGGAATGGTGCCGGGCGATCCCAGCACGAGCGCCCGCGTGTAGCGACCGCGGACGATTCGGGCGGCGGTTGTTTCGTTCGCCCGGCTGACCGGGTATCCCGGTCCGAAATCGACGGCGAACGGATAGCCCGTCTGCCAGGTCAGCAGCGATTCGAAACCGTTGCGATTTCCGCCGGCCCGCAAGCCGAAGAGCGCTGCCCGCGTCGGGGTGTTCATCGCCTGCACCAGCGCGATCAGGCCTTCGGCACGCGCGGGATCGCAAGCAAGCGGCTCGGAGCCTTCCGGGTTGAAGATCACGGCGACGTATCGGAAATCGGCGACAAGCCGACTTGCGAGCGATGCAGCGGCGTTCAACGCGGGCGAGAGCGTGCCGACCGGGTGACCCTGCACGACCGCCTGCATCACACGCAGTGCGTCGACCTCTTCCGATCGCGTCAGCCGCAGCGCTTGTGAGCAGTCGTCCGGTCCGCCGTCGTCATCGAGTTCGATCGAAATCAGCGTGCGCGAACGCACCTGCGTCGGTCGGGGCGACACGAATCGTTCCAGGAATCGCGGCGTCACGCGATCGGGATCGACGCCCCAGAACACGACGGCATCGGCGCGATGCCGCAATTCGCCCAGCGTTGCCGACGCCCGACCGCGACGCTGCATGGCCAGCAGGCCGTCGGCGACGGTGTCGGAGGCCGGTCCGTCGATCGAGGCGCCGAGCCGATCGGCGAGCGCGGTCGCTTCGCGTTGCGTTTCGCACGCGAGATCGCCTGCGACGTAGATCAGCAGCCGGCCGGGATCGTCGAACAGAATCTTCGCAGCGGCCGCCACGGCGTCGTCGAGCGACGCGGCCCGTTCACCGCATCGAATCGCCGCTGGAAGCGTGCCGTCGCCGAACCAGGCGGCACCCGGCGGGCAGGCGCGATCGATCGCGACGATCTTGTCGTCGGCGATCGTGACGTCGACGTCGTCACAGACACAACCGCACCCGAGACACGTCGCCTTGCGCGTGCTTCGCTCGTGGTTCACGGAGGGTGCTGCGACGATCGCCATTCACGGCACGGCAGTGGAGCATCGGTGAGGGAACGTCGGAAAACGGACGCCCGATGATGGAAGGAGACGCGTCACCGGATAGTACAGGCCGATCGCACGGAACGAAACTTCGTTCGGGCAATCGGAACGAGTTAAGCAACGAACCCCCTATCGCCGGCGACGGCAGGGGGCTGGTCGATTGTGTCGGAAGCGAGTTTGATCACGTCACGCCGTCGACGCGAGAACACGGGTCGGGAAGGACCGGGTTTCAGGCACGGATGATCGTCAACAGCATTTTGAACGGTTCCGATGCGCGAACCGCATGCGGCACTCCGGCGGGCAGCACAATGGCATGGTGCTCGGCGAGCGAATGCGGTTCGCCACCGATCGTGACCTCTGCCGATCCTTCAAGCACATGCAGAAACGCCTCGTAAGGGCAGGTGTGCTCGCTCAGTTCCTGGCCGCCGTCGAATGCGAACAGCGTCACATTGCCGGACCGCTGCTTCAGTAGAACGCGACTGACGATGGCGTGGTCCTGACAACCCAGTCCGCCGGTCACATTGAAAACCTCGGATTTCGCGGTCGTCGCAGACATCGGTCGTCCCCTGAAACTCGGGATGCGTGAGTTGGGTCGACGCCAATTATCGACACGTTCGGGACAAAAACAAGACTCGTGTGTCCAGTTTTGATGGCGCGAGAGTTCGGCGTTCTTCGTTTCGGGGGCGAAAACTCTGCAACATATATCCACACAAATTCTTACGTGAACTCCCGCCATGAGATTGCACGGTTAGATTTCTGTGGTGATTGAGAGACTCGCGATAGGCCGCTTCGCGCGTCGATATTAGAAGCAGGCAGCTTCCTGCCAGAGACGCCAATCGCCACGTCCCTTGTGGCTCAGGAATTGCCCCGAAGGCGGGTCGGGGATACACCGGTGTTCCTCTATCGCACGCTGCTGCTTATAAGTGAAGTGGCGAAAGCCTTCAGAGAAAGCAAAGGGAGGGCGGCCTGCGGACGTGTCCTTACAGCAATACCCCTGAGGAGGACGACGCATGACCGAGTTCGATATGGCTCTCGATTTCCTGCAGACGTACGTCAAAGCCGCGACCGAAGCGGCTGAGCAGGGGGAATCGGTAGATGATGGCCGGGAATTCCGCGATTTTTGCGATGATCGCGGGATCGAACCGTCCAATCAGCGAAAAGAACTGATTCACGACCTCGCCGGGGTCGTGAAAGAATGCATCACTCGCGGCGAAGACGCCGAGCAGTATCTGATTCCGGCGGCGAATCTCGCTGACGGTCTGGAGCAGCACGGCTGGCGTCGCCGGTTCCTCGACCGGGACGTCGACCGCTGATCCTCGACCGGGACATCGACCGCTAAAAGTGCGGCAACGAACCATTTTCGCTCTGTGCATATGGCGTCGCACGCGGTAGCATGTCCTCCGCCCGATGCGACGTCGTGGGTTGGTCCCCGGCGGCAACGGGCGATTTCGGTACGAGGAAGGCTGATAGAGATGCCGCAGGGGACGATCAAGAAGCTGACGGACAAGGGGTTCGGTTTCATCGACACCGGCCGGGGTGGAGACCTGTTCTTCCACATGTCCAACCTGCAGGGCGCCAATTTCGACGACCTGCATGAGGGACAGCGCGTGGAGTTCACCGAGGGGCAGGGACCGAAAGGCCCCCGCGCCGAGAACGTTCGGCCCGTGGGCTGAAACGAAGAACAACGAGTTCGACGGATGAGACGGTGGGGCCGAAAGGCTCCGCCGTTTTTCGTTTGGTGAAACCGTGCTGTCGGGAAAGACACCGCGAGTGCGGGTCCGGAAATCCCGCTGGCCGGAAACAGGCGGCGTGCATTCCAATAGAGCCGTCAGGCGGAACCGATGCGAACGGTCCGCGCTCTCGTCTCTTCCCGGCATGCAGCATGACGGCAGACAGCAACGGTGCCTTCGTCGCGATCGACTTCGGCGATGCACCGATCGTCGCGACGGCGATCCATGACGGACACGCGGTCCGCGATGAAGTCCGACCGCTGCTGGCATTGACCGATGCCGAACGCCTGCGGGAGGAAGACCCCTTCACGGGACGCTGGACGAGCATCGCGGTCACTCGGCTCGTCGCCCGTCGATCTCGCTTCGAAGTCGATCTCAACCGACCACGCGAACAGGCGGTCTACCTGCGGCCCGAAGATGCCTGGGGGTTGAACGTCTGGAAGGCGACGCCGTCCGCGGCGATCGTCGCGCGGTCGCTGTCCGACTACGACTCGTTCTACGCGCTGCTGCACACCGTGTTGAGCCGGCTGGTCGAGCGGCATGGTCGCGTGGTGGTGCTCGATCTGCATACCTACAACCATCGCCGGGACGGTGCCGATGGCCGCCTGGCGAACCCGCAAGACTTCCCGGACGTGAACATCGGCACGGGATCGATGTCGCGCAATCGCTGGGCGTCGCTGGTCGATCGGTTCATTGCCGATCTGGGCGGACAGGACGACCTCGGACGACGCCTTGATGTTCGCGAGAACGTCTGCTTTCAGGGCGGCAATATGAGTCGCTGGATTCACGCCGCGTTCCCCACCACCGTCTGCTCGTTGGCGATCGAGTTCAAGAAGTTCTTCATGGATGAATGGACCGGTGTCGCGGACGAGCGTCAGGTCGCCGCGATCGGCGACACGCTGGCCTCGACGGTGCCCGGACTGCTTGCCGAACTTCGGGAGATCGAGGCATGAGCGACGATACGCCGGCTTCGATAGCGTTCGACTCGTTAGCGGTCGCCGTTTGCGAACGGATCTCGCGCAACGATCGTGTGCGCCGCAATCTGCCCGGCGAGGGCCGCGTGCGGATCGACCGTCAGCTTCCGTTTCTGTGCGTCTACCGGTCTCCGCAGGATCGCGACGACACCGGCGCTCGCGAACTGGTGACGACTGAAGCTGCTTACCTGTTTGCCTCGGGCGACCCGGCGTTGCACGAAGGACTCGTCGGCCTGTGCAGTGCGATCGCGGCCGTTGTCCGCGAGCACTTCGGCGCGTTCCTGCTCATCGAGATTTGGGAAGAGGATGACGCACCGTCTCAATTGCACGACCGACCCGGCTTCCAAATCATCACGCCGGAACTCGAGACGTTGCCGACGATGATCGCGGTGCTGGAAGCGGCGCTCGCGGAGATCGCAATTCAGGGGCGGGCAGCCGACGTGACGCTCGTCTCGCGCGAGCGAGTCTCGCCGCCGGGCATGGAGCCGCTCGTGCCTGCCGATGCGAACGCTGCGAGAGGCACGTTCGTCCTCGGTCTCGCGGTGCGACCCGTCTATCGCGATCCGACGACGGGGCGTCCTTATCCGCTCGTGCTGCAAACGCTGCGACGGCAACTGGCGACGGCCTTGCGGAAAGGGGTCTTCGAGTTTTCGGGATGCGGCACTGCCGATCTGCCGGTCGCTATGGCGCATTACGAGTCGCTCGGCCCGACCGCGTTAACGCAGGCGGCACGCCTGGCGGATCGATTACTGTGCGAGGTGTCGTCGTCGTTCGACTTCCTGATGCAAGTCACCCCTGTCAATTCGGAGGATGCCTGGCGAGAGTTTCGCGACGGCGGCTTTCGCACGAAGCCGATGTTGTATTACCGGCCGTTGCCCGATCACCCGAATCTTCTCAAACGCCGTCTGTTCGAAGTCCCCCTCGAGCACATCGAAGATTCGACCCTGGCGCATCTGTGCGGCGAAAAGCAGGATGAACTCGATCACCAGTTAGCGGCACTTCGCGATCGCGGCACCGACCATTTCCTTTACGCGAGCCTGCAACTCTACGGCGGTGCCGAAGACTCGCTGGTCGCCCTGGCCGAAGAGATCCTGAGCCGGCGACCCGCCGAACCGGCGACCATATCCGCTGGCAGTTTCGTCGCTGCGACGGAAATCGCCGCGAGCGCCCGGCAGGAGATCGATCGCTATCGATCGCAGATGCCTGAATTCGACGCGGACGTCGTCGTCAGCGACGGCGTCGCGTCGGGGCTGATGGTCGCCCAGGATCGGCTTTACATCTCGGAATCGGCGCGATTGCGGCGTGAGCGGCTGATGCCGCTGTTGCATCACGAAATCGGCACTCATCTGCTGACCTATTTCAACGGGCGTCGCCAGCCGCTTGGGCTGATGTACGCCGGGCTCGCCGGCTACGAGCCGTTGCAGGAAGGCCTCGCCGTCCTCGCGGAATTTCTCGCTGGCGGACTGACGGCATCCCGCTTGAGAACGCTGGCGGGCCGAGTTCTGGCGGTTCGGTCGATGACGGACGGGGCCTCGTTCGTCGAAGCCTTTCAACAGTTGCACACCGGGCATGACTTCTCGCCGCGGGTCGCGTTCACGACCGTCCTTCGCGCGTTTCGTGCAGGCGGTTTGACGAAAGATGCGATCTACCTCCGCGGGTTTCAGGAACTGCTCGATTACCTTCGCGGCGGTCACGACGTCGAGCCGCTCTACGTCGGCAAGATCGGCCTGCATCATGTGCCCTACGTGCGCGAGTTGCGTCGCCGCGGCGTGTTGTGTCCACCCGGCGTGTTGCCGCGATTCTGGGAGGATCCTCGCCTCCACGAGCGGCTCGAAGCATGTCGTCGTTCCAGCGTCCTCGAACTTTTGGAGTCGGCGGAATGAGAATCGGATTCGTCGTTAATGATGTCATGTCGGAAGAAGCGGCCTATACCACGACACGGATCGCGATGACCGCCGTCAACGGCGGCCATGAAAGCTGGACGATGGGCGTCGCCGACTTCGTCTATGCCCCCGACGGCTCGATCCATGCGAACGCACGCGGCGTCGGCGGAGACGGTTACGACTCGCTGACCGATTTTCTGGCGGAACTGCAAGGCGAGGCCGGCCGATCGGAGCGAATCAGCGTCGACGATCTCGACGTCCTGATGCTCCGAAACGACCCGTCCGACGATGCGGTCGATCGGCCCTGGGCGCAGACGAGCGGCATCCTGTTCGGCCAGCTCGCTGCGAGCCGGGGTGTGATCGTCGTCAACGATCCCACGAATCTGGCGAACGCGATCAACAAGACCTATTTCCAGCACTTCCCCGAGCAAGTGCGGCCGAAGACCTGCATCAGTCGCGATGTCGACGAGATCAAGCAGTTCATCAGCGATCAGAACGGCAAGGCGGTGATCAAGCCGTTACAGGGGTCCGGCGGGCAGAGCGTGTTCCTCATCAACGAAGACGAGCAGGCCAACCTGAATCAGATGATCGAAGCCGTGCTCCGCGACGGCTACTGCATCGCACAAGAGTACCTGCCCGCCGCTGCCGAAGGAGACGTGCGACTGTTCGTCATGAACGGACGCGCCTTGGAACGCGACGGCAAGTATGCGGCGTTCCGCCGGGTCAACAAGACCGGCGACGCCCGCAGCAACATGCACTCCGGCGGCGAGAGCGTGCCCGCCGAAGTCGACGAACGGATGCTCGGCATGGTCGAGATCGTCCGGCCAAAGCTCGTGCATGACGGCATGTTTCTCGTCGGGCTGGACATCGTCGAAGACAAGCTGATGGAGATCAACGTGTTCAGTCCCGGCGGCCTCGGCAGCTCCGCCAAGCACGCCGGCGTCGATTTCACCGAGACGATCATCGCCGACCTCGTCCGCAAGGTGAAATACCGCGAGCACTACGGCCAGCGCGTCGGCAATGCCGAGATCGCGACGCTGTAGGGCTCTGATAGGCATTCCCGACCAGTAAAGACACCCGCCTCTCATGGCGACAGGCTGCCCATGCGGCCGCTCTGGTAGTCGACGATCGCCTGTCGAATCTCCTCGCGGGTGTTCATCACGAACGGCCCTTGTCCGACGACCGGCTCGTCGATCGGCTCGCCGGCGAGGAACAGCAACCGGGCCTCCTCTTCGCTTGCAACTCGCACGCCTTCGCCGTCGTGCCCGAACAAGACAAGCTCGCCGGCCGTCGCCGATTCCGAATCGTTCAACAGCACCGTGCCGCGCTGGACGACGATCGCCGTCGTGTAGCCCTCTTCGGCCGGCAGCAGGACGGCGTGACCCGCCTTCAATTGCACGTCGAAGACGTGCAGCGGCGTCACCGTCTTCGCCGGTCCGTTCGTGCCGCCGAACTCGCCGGCGATCACGCGAACCGTTCCCGCATCGTCCTCCAGCGGCACGACGGGAATCTGTCGATCGAGGATCTCCTGATACCGCGGGGGTGACATCTTCTCCGCCGCCGGAAGGTTCACCCAGAGCTGGACCATTTCAAACATTCCGCCGCTGCGGGCGAACTCCGGGCTGTGGTACTCCTCGTGGACGACTCCGGAAGCGGCGGTCATCCACTGCACGTCGCCGGGGCCGATCTTGCCGCGGTTGCCGCCCGAGTCGCGGTGCTCCAGCTCGCCCTGATAGACGATCGTGACCGTCTCGAAGCCGCGATGCGGATGCTCGCCCACGCCGGGTCGCCCCGTCGACGGCGGGAACTCGTACGGTCCGCCGTAATCGAGCAGCAGGAACGGGCTGATCGCGGCGGCATCGCCTTGATAGGAGAACAGGCTTCGCACGGGGAACCCGTCGCCGACCCAGTGCGGGCGGATGTCGCGCTGAATGTCGAGAATCTTTTTCATGGGAGCCTCCTCGGCATCTCGTTGGAATGCGTTGGCGATCCTAAAGGCGTTGCGGGTCCGTCATGTCTTTCTGGACTCGATCGCCCGCTCGATTCGGCGATCGGGAACGAACCAGATCACTGCGACCACGCCGTACAAGACGCACGCGACCCAGGTGTTGATGAACGCCATGCCGATGGCAACGACGTAAAGGATGAGCGACGCCCCCTCTTTGAGACGGCCGCCCATCGCCCTGGCCAATGGGGAATCGTGTTCCTGGTGCCGGAGCAGGACGCGGAGCTCGACTTCCCAGGCCACGCCGCACATGAGCAAGACCGCTCCGTAAGCCGCCACGGGCCAGGTTCCGAAATGGCTCTCGCCCAGCCACGCCGTGACGAAGGGAATCAGCGAGAGCCAGAACAGCAGGTGGAGATTCGCCCACAGCACCGTGCCATGTACGCGCTGGACCGCCTGGAAGACGTGGTGGTGATTGTTCCAGTAGATTCCGACATAAATGAAGCTCAGCACGTAACTGAGCAACGCCGGCAGAACGGGCCGCAGCGCATTCAGATCGGCACTGTGGGGAGCCTTCATTTCCAGCACCATGATCGTGATGATGATTGCGATCACACCGTCGCTGAACGCCTCCAACCGTCCCTTGCCCATTCATGCTTCTCCACCCGAAGCGTCTGCCCGTCGTCTATGATCACTTCCCCTTCGAGCCGCTGGCTTCCAGTTTGTCGAGCTTCGTTTCGTGCCCGCCCTTCTGCACGCTCTGTGCCTTGTCGTAGCTTTCCATCAGCGCTCGGTAGGGCGGCACGATGTGATCGACCATCACCGCCGCGAAGTCCATCGCGTCGGACCGGTTCCAGGTACTCATGATCTCGGCGAGGACGGCGTAGGTGTCGATCGGGATGGCGCCGGCCTGAGTGATGCGCGCGACCGTCAGATCAGTCGCCATTTTGCTCCAGTTGCCGGAGGCGTCGACGATGCAGAAGACCTTGTACCCGGCGACGAGGGCGCTCAGCGTCGGGAACGCCATGCAGACGCTGGTCAGCGTGCCGGCGATGAGCAGCGTCTTGCGCTTGGTCTTCTCGATGGCCTCGACCCACTTCGGGTTGTCCCAGGCGTTGATCTGGCCGGTCCGCGGGATGTAGACCGCTTCGGGATTGTGCTGGTGGATTTCGGGAATCAACGGTCCGTTCGGGCCGTCGGGAACCGAGGCCGTGGTGAAGGTCGGAATCCGCGCGAGCCGCGACACCTTGGCGAGCGCACAGACATGGTGACGCAGGGTCGGCTGATCGATGTCCCGAACCAGTTGGAACAGCCCGCTCTGATGATCGATCAGCAGCATCACGGCGTCGTCCGGATCGATCATCCACTTGTTGACGTCCGGCATCGCGCTCTCCTTCGGATCGGCGGGTCGAAAATTCCCCGCCTGCGTCTTCGCAGGCGGCGCTAGACTTGTATCCGTGTGATGCGAATCGCTCAAGTATTGTTATTTTCGTTACATGGTATCCTTCAGGTTACTGACGAGGCTTGGGCATGGCGAAAGAGGATCGGAAGAACGGCAGAAAAGCGGTGACGTGCTCCGTCGAGACCACACTGGCGGTCATCGGCGGCCGGTGGAAAGTGCTCGTTCTGCACCATCTGCTCGACGGAACGAAGCGGTTCTCGGAGCTGACGCGGGCGCTCAAGGGCGTGTCGGCCCGAACGCTCTCGAAGCAGCTCCGCGAGCTGGAAGCCGACGGCGTCATCGACCGCCGCGTCTACCCGCAGATTCCGCCCAAGGTCGAGTACTCGCTGACGCCGTCGGGCCGGAGACTCAAGCCGGTGCTGCTCGCGATGCACCGCTGGGGCGAGACGTTCGATGCCGCCGACGAGCGGCCGAAAATGAAAGCCGCAACGACTTAAGTCGTTGCGGCTCAAGGTACACCCGAGAGGATTCGAACCTCTAACCTTCGGTTCCGTAGACCGACGCTCTATCCGATTGAGCTACGGGTGCATGCAGTGGGAGGCGGCACTCTCAGGGTACGATACATTCGCCCTGCGGGAAGTCAACCCAGACGGCGAGCGGCAGGCGTCTGCCTGCCGGTGGCCCCAAGCAGCCGCTGTGTACCCGAAGATTGCGGTGCGCACAAATCGAATGCAACTGTTGAACTTTGGTCTGGCAGAACCATCCACCCACCGGCAGGCTGACGCCTGCCGCTCGCCGGAGGCTGTTCGTGCCTCAGACACTGTCCCGGCGAAACGGGTTCGCATTCCGCTCTCGCCGAGAAGCCTGCGTCACGCCGCTGCTTGCCGTCTCATCGGTCCGCCGGATAATGACGACCATTGACGGGCCGCGTGTTCGGTCGGTCTCGACGATCCGACTCGAAGTAACGGCACGGGAGGCATGATGAAGCGGGTCGTGGCGCTGATTCTGGCAGGCGGCAAGGGAACGCGGCTCGAACCGCTGACCCGCGACCGGGCCAAACCCGCGGTGCCGTTCGGAGGCGCTTATCGCATCATCGACTTCACGCTGTCGAATTGCATCAACAGCGGCTTGCGACGGGTGCTAGTGCTGACCCAGTACAAGGCCGCGAGCCTCGATCGGCACATCAATCTCGGCTGGCGGTTTCTTTGTCGTGAACTCGACGAGTACATCGACGTGCTGCCGCCGCAGCAGCGGATCGACGAGAACTGGTACCAGGGCACCGCCGACGCGGTCTATCAGAACATCTACACGATCGAGCGGAGCCGCCCCGAGATCGTGCTGATTCTCTCGGGCGACCATATCTATAAGATGGATTACACGGCGCTGATCGAGGATCACGTCGCGAGCGGTGCGAAGGCCACCGTGGCCTGCATCCCGGTACCGCTCGAAGAATCGTCGCAGTTCGGTGTGATGCAGATCGACATGGACCGTCGCGTCACGGGATTCCTCGAAAAGCCGAAGACCACCGACCCGATGCCGGGCGAGACGTCGCGGTGCCTTGCGAACATGGGCGTCTACGTCTTCGACGCCAATTTCCTGTTCGACGAGTTGTGCCGCGATGCGACGGTCCAGAAGAGCGCCCACGACTTCGGGAAGGACGTGATTCCGTATCTCGTGGGAAACCATCTCGTGCGGGCGTTTCCGTTTTGGGAGCAGGACGGCACCGTTCGCTATTGGCGCGACGTCGGCACGGTCGAGGCCTACTACGAAGCGAACATGGATCTGATCGCCGTCGCGCCGGAGCTGAACCTCTACGAGCGGCACTGGGAGATCCGCACCTATCAGCCGAACTTTCCGCCTCCGAAGTTCGTCTTCGCCCAGCAGGGTGAACGGGTCGGCAGGGCGCTCGACAGCCTGGTCTGTTCCGGCTCGATCGTGTCGGGCGGGCACGTCGAGCGATCGGTCCTGTCGCACGCCGTCCGCGTCAACAGCTGGGCGCACGTTGAGGATTCGATCCTCTTCGAGGGGGTCGACGTGGGACGGCACGCCCGCATCCGCCGGGCGATCATCGACAAGGGCGTGCAGATTCCCGAGGGCGTGCAGATCGGCTACGACCTCGACGAAGACCGTCGTCGAGGATTTACGGTGACCGAATCCGGCATCGTGGTGCTGGGCAAGCTCGACGGCTTCGCCGATTGACGGCCCGCGCACGAAAACACCGCCGGCCCGTCGACTGGCGACGGGCCGGCGGCGAATAAACCCGGAAGCAGCGGAGTCCCAGGGGGGCGAAGGACGCCAACCACTTCCGGGGGCGATGGCGGTGTCATTGCACCCGGGGCAGGCTCACCATTCGGGTCGGCTGTCCCCAAGGCGGGCGGAATGTAGTGATGCTCGCGGAACCCGTCAAGCGGATTTTGCTGATAGCCTCTAATCCGCAGGCGGCGTTTCGGACGGCGCATGCTCGTCCGAGGTGTACAACAGCAGTTCCCGCCCGGCGAAGAGCAGCGGTTCACCGGCAGGCAGCAATTCTTCAGCGGAATTCGCACCAACGCCCTCGCGCATGCCCCACGCGGTGACGACGACCTCTTGCGAGGTCAGGCCGAGTCGGCCCTCAAGTCGTGCGGAGGCCTCGTCCCACGAAGAGGCGATCTCCATGGCGGCCTCCGGAAACGTCGCCCGGATGGCGAACGTCAATTCCGGCGGCGGGACGAACGCCGTCAACAGGACCACGGCATCGGCACCACGCCGTGGTTCCAGGTCGGCGATGAGCCGCCGATAGGCGTCGTCGTCGCGCTGCGGTCGAAACAGGACGCCGAGACCGTCTGCCGAATTGACGGCGACCGCGACCAGCACGGCGGCCATCAGCACGCCGCGGCGCATTCCCGTTTGAGGGACGATCGCGGGAATCACCTTCGCGAACAGCCACGCCGCCACAAGGCCGATCGCCGCCAGCACGATCCAAATCCCGAGTCCGTCCGCAGAGAAGGTGGCCATCAGGCTCCCGAGCCGAACCGCCAGCGGCAACGCGATCGCCAGCAGCACCCAGGCGCCGCTGATCATCCTCCGGGCCGCTTCTTCGATCGCATAGGCGGAAGTGAGCAGGAACGGCAGCGAAAACAGGGCGATCGTGTATCGGCCCACGGGGTCGAATCCATGATCGTCAGGGCCGCTCGTCCAGAGGATGGCGGCGGTGCTCGCGAAGATCCACACGAACAACAGGCGCGGGGCCGGCGACGACGACCGCTGCGCCGCGCGACGGGAAATGACTCGCAGCAGCCGTCCGAAGCCGATGACCGCCAACCCCCACAGCGGTCCGATGACGACCACCTCCATCGGCAGGTCCATCAGTTCCGCGGCGATCGGTTCGACACCGGCCGGCATGTCGTTTCCAACGACGTCGGCTTCCGCGAGAACGAACTGTTCGACCGCGATCCACACCAGGATTCCGGCGAGTGCCGCGGCGATGCGACAGGCGGCGATCGTGCCGGCTGCTGCCGATCCTCGAGTTTGTCGCTGATCGCCGAAGCGGATTCCGGGGATCATCAGGGCCAGCACCGCGTCGAAAACAACGACGACGGGCACCGTGACGGCGGCCGGGCCGACGAGCAGCAGCCCCGCCGTCGACGACAATGCCACGACCGCAGAGGCGAACAGCAGGCCGAACGGCTTGCCGTTCATGTTGAGGTGGCCCCATAACGCCGTGACCGCCAGCGAGAGGGCGACCGTCACCGGAACAGGGTCGAGCAGTAGCGCCGTGAGCACCGGATGAAACGCGGCGATCAACACCGCCCAGAACGCGAAACGGCGTCCGCCGAGGCTCTTGGCCAGCGGCCAGAGCAGGCTGAGCAACACCGCGCCGCCCAAAAGCGACGCCAGCGACGCACTGACCGGCCGTGCCGGATCAGTGAAACGCAACAAGGCCGCCGAAAGCCATAATGCGGCCGGACGGACCTTGTCGGCCGGTACGACCGCCTCGACCGAGGCCGCAGCCTGCGGCGGCAACGGCGAACTGGCCGCGTCCAAGGCCCGCAGACCCCACGCGGCATCCTCGGCGGTGACGACCTCGGCAAACGTCGCCAGAACCGGCGGCAACACCGAAAGCAGCACGACCAGCGGGCCGAACGCTCGCGTGCGATCGAGCGTCCGAAACAGCGGCGCGGTGCGCTCGCTGGCGAGCCAGACGAGCGTCGCATCGCTGGGTATGGCACGCGGATCGGCGGAAACAGGCGGAGAACTCATATCGGGTTCCGGCAGGCACGGCAGCGACGATCGTCACGCCGACCGGCCTTCTCGCATCGCGCGGATGACATCGTCGAGGATCGCACCGAGCGGCATCGACGGCTTGAAGCCGATCGTCCCTTCGAGCCGCGACACGTCCGGCACGCGCCGCCGGACGTCTTCAAACCGATGACCGTAAACCTCGTCGTACGGCTGGTAGACGATCGACGAAGACGTCCCGGTCCGCTCGACGATCTCCTCGGCGAGCCGACGAACGGAGACCGGCTCGTCGCCCCCGATGTTGAACACCTGCCCGGCGGCGGCGGGCGTCTCCATCAGCCGGATCACGCAGGCGACGACCTCGCTCACATGGGCGAAGCATCGCTCCTGTCGGCCGTCGTCGTAAACCACCAGCGGCTCGCCTCGCATGGCGCGGTCGACGAACCGCGGAATCACCATTCCGTAATCGCCGACCTGCCGCGGTCCGACGACATTAAAGAACCGCCCGATGACGACCGGCAGGCCGTATTGCTGATGATAGGCGAGCGCCAGGAACTCGTCGATCGCCTTGCTTGCTCCGTAGGCCCAGCGCGGCCGGCTCGTCGGCCCGAGGTGCAGATCGTCCTCCTCGGTCCATCGTTCTTTCGGATTCTTGCCGAAGACTTCGCTGGTCGAGGCCAGAAAAAACTTCGTCCCCCCCTGAACCGCAAGCCGCAAGAGCTGGTCTGTCGGGTAAATGTTCGTCTCGATCGTGCGGACGGGATCGTCCGCCACCAGTTTCACGCCGACCGCCGCGGCCAGATGGTAGATCGCATCAACGCCGCGAGCGGCCTCGGCGACCGCCAGCGGATCGGTGATCGATCCCGAGACGAACGACAGCCGGGGATTTCGCTCCAGATGCGCCAAATTTTCCGCACGGCCGGTCGACAGGTTGTCGAGGACGACGACGTCAAGCCCCGATTCCAGCAATCGTGCCGTCAGATGGCTGCCGATGAAGCCGGCTCCGCCCGTCACCAGACACCGGCTCATCAAGTCGCCTCCGGCTTCCACCGCTCTGTTACGCTCATGGTTCGCTTCAGTCTACCTTACCGCATTGCCTGCCGCGCGGGCAGCACCTGCGGGATTTCCGTCGATGTGCCCCCGTCCAGCCGTGGGCCGAGTCGCGAACGACTGCCGCAGTCGCCGTGTCCAATTGGAAACCATAACGATTTTCTTTCGAGCGACTTCCCAACCGCCGCCGTCGTGGCACGACGATTGCTTACCGCCGAGCGTGGGCACCGCCCGCCGCCGTCGGGAGAAGAGATGAACAGTATCGCAGACACACCAACATCCGACGCGACTGCGAGTTTTGGCGACTCGTCGCGTCGATTCCGTATCGAAGATCCGAGCGATCACGCACCGACGGCCGTCGCGCCTCGTGAATCGTCACAGGCAGCCACTGCCCGGTTATCCGGCAGCAATGAAGAAGATCTCGCCCCGTGGGTCGCGCTGCCCGATGGCGGCCTGGAATGGCGTCCCTGGTGAAGACGGAATATGCCAGCTGCGCGACATCATGCCGTCGGCCCGTTTAACATCTCGCGAAGTTCCACGGCGCGGTGTTCCCTGGCCGATCGATATGCGGCGTCGACCAGGGCCATCGTCTTCAGGTTGTCGTCGCCACCGAGTTCCGGAGGGCGACCGTCTTCCAACGCACACAGCAGGTCGGCCATCGGGCCGACGAAGGCGTCGGGAAACCAGACTTCCTTCCATCGCGGCCTGACCCACGTTCCCTTCGCCGGTCCGTCGGTCGTCGTGTAATCGAGCGTACTGGGTGTGCGCTCCGGGTAGCTCGGCCAGCCGATCGTGCCGCGGGCCATCCCGGTCGTGCCTTCGATCCGCCAGCGGATGCCGAGATCATTGGCAGCGCCCTCCTTCGCCGGCCCCGCCCAGACGTCATCCCACGACGCCGCCCGCAGCCCGTTCGCGTATTCGAGAATATAAAGACAGATGCCGTCCTCATGCGGGAACTGCGTTCGCGGGTCGGGGCGGGTGCTCGCGTAGATTCGTTCGGGATCACCGAACAGGTAGCGGAACGTGTCGATGTGATGGATCGACATGATTCGCAGCGTGACCCAGCCCTGTCGCTGTTGCCACGGCATCCAGTGCGGAATCGCCCGCATGTCGATCGTCGCCAGCACCGGCTCGCCCAGCACGCCCCGGTCGAGCAGGCTCTTGCAGGCCCGAATCGACTGATCGAACCGCATGTTCTGATTGACGGCGAGCGTCACGCCCGCCTCCCGGCAAAGCTGGACGATCTCTTTCGCCTGGGCGTAGTCCACCCCGAGCGGCTTCTGCGCGAGAACGCCGCGGATGTGTTTACGCCGAACGACCTCCCGCACGACTTCAATTTGTACATCCGGCGGAACGGCGACATCGACGGCCTCGACCGCGGGATCGTCGAGCAGTTCGCGATAGTCGGCGTATGCCTTCGGAATCGAATGCCGCTCGGCGACAGTCTTCGCCCGCTTTGGGTCGCGTGAGGCGATCGCGACCGGATTGAACCCCGCCTGCCGATACGCCACGAGATGGCAATCGGCCATGATGAACCCGGCTCCGATGCACCCGATGCCGACCCGCCGGACGGCTTCGGAAGGAAGAGGCGGAAGATGATCGAGGTCGGTGTTCATAGGGCTTCAGGCTCTCGCAAAGGCGCAATGGACGCAAAGGAGAAGGGCGGATCACCGCAGAGCGGCTGTGTTGGTTGTCAAGGGGAGGATGAGTCCGCGAGGGCGAATCGCGGGGTCCAGGTGGTCTGGTTTTTGAGCATGGTGTTGAGGATGACCAGGAGTTTTCGCATGCAGGCGGT
>JBAQZJ010000374.1:0-23445 GCA_049790855.1 Planctomycetaceae bacterium
CGGGAGCGCAATCTACGATGCGCTCCCGATGGTCGCGGCTAAACAGAGCGTGCGAGGCACGACGGTCATTGAATCGCGGCCCATGTCCACCAGCCGGCGAGAGCCGTCACGACGACCGTGTAAAGGAAGAAGAAGCAGAGCAGGCGCGCCATGACCCGGCCGGCCTGCACGTCCTCCTGGTCGAGAGCGGCCAGTTCTTCGGCATCGAACGGACGATCGGGCGGCGGGCTGCCGCCCTGCGGCTTCGGGCTTGATTCGATTGGTTGCGTCATGCGCTTCTCTTCACAGGGCTCATCGGCGAGCGGCAGGCGTCAGCCGGCCGGTGGGTCCGAATCGTCTTGCCGCTATGGGTTCTGACAACGCACCGGCAGGCTTACGCCTGCCGCTCGCCGTTCAACAGTGTCAGCAGTTTGTTGTCGTGCGGAAACGGATGCCCGAGATGCTGGCGGTAGCCTTCGCCGTAGGCCGCGTCGATGCGATTCCCCTGTGCGGCGGCAAATCGGCGACAACCGTCGAGGTATTCGTCGATTCCGTGCTGGCGGCGGAGCCACTCGCGCTGACTCGCATGGCAGGCAAGCATCTCCAGCTTCCGCTCGAAGACGGCGGAGACGTCGACGACGAACTGCGGTTCCAGCAACTGTCCGTAATAGTCGATTCCCCCGATCGGATCGACGTAGTACAGGTGCGGGATATGATCGAGCGGCGGCGCCGGATCCCATTGCCGCGTCGCGTAGTTCGGCACCGCGGCGCTGAAGCAGGCGTCGCGGACGAGCCGGCTGGTTTCCTCGTGATCGGCCATATAGTCGACCGGAGGAGCCGTCAGCACGACGTCGGGACGGGCTTTGCGGATCGTCTCGATCACGATACGACGGCTCTCGTTGTCGAAACAGATTTCCAGGTCGCGGAAACCGAGGCAGACGTACTCCGCTCCGAGCAGGTCGGCGGATCTCGCCGCTTCGGCCCGGCGGACGGCGGCGATCTCTTCCCCGCTCAATTGATCGCTGCCCTTGTCGCCGGCCGTCATCGTGGCGACGACGATGTCGCAATCCTGCTGCTTGAGCAGCAGCAGGACGCCGGCGCACTGAAGCTCGATGTCGTCCGGGTGCGTGTGCAGGGCGAGGATGCGGGGCAATTTCGCGTGTTCAGACATTGCTTTCTTTTCCGTCGGCCGCTTTGATGGCGTTTCCGACTGCGTCCGCCGCCGAACATACTTTCCGGTGTGACGTCCCGCAATGTCGGCCCGGCTGCGCCGCCCTCTTGATTTCGTCAGGTACCGTTCGCGCCCCCCGATTCCGATAATGTCGACCGAAATTCTTCGCAAGTCACAATCGACCCACGCCGCTCAGGCTCTCCGCCACACAAAGATTCCGACGTTGCTTTTCGAAGGGCCGCGAGACGTCGACCGGCACGTCGCGCTCGTCGTCGAAAGCCTGATTCGCGAAAACAACTCGGCGGGTCTGCCGACCGTGCTCGGCCTGCCGACCGGTTCGACGCCGATCGGCGTGTATCGCGAATTGATCCGCCTGCACCAGGAGGAGGATCTCGATCTCTCGAACGTGATCACGTTCAATCTCGACGAGTACTGGCCGATGCCGCCCGACTCGATCCACAGCTACAACCGCTGGATGCGCGAGACGTTCTTCGACCACGTCAACATTCCCGAGGAACACATTCACATCCCGCGGGGCGATCTGGAAGCGCGCGACGTCGAGGCGTTCTGCGACGAGTACGAACGAAAGATCGAACGCGCGGGCGGCATCGACATTCAGTTGCTGGGCATCGGCCGCACCGGCCACATCGGGTTCAACGAGCCGGGCAGCGGCCGGACCAGCAAGACCCGGCACGTGATTCTCGACCCGGTCACGCGGATGGACGCGGCGAGCGGCTTCTTCGGCGCGGAGAACGTGCCGTTGCAGGCGATCACGATGGGGGTCGGCACGATCCTCAAGGCCAAAAAGATCATCGTGATGGCGCTCGGCGAGCATAAGGCTTCGATCGTCAAGAGGACCGTCGAAGGCGAGCCGTCGGCCGAAGTGCCTGCGACCTTCCTGCAGGGACATCCGAACACGATCTTCGCGATCGACTTCGCAGCGGCGACGCAACTTACGGCGGTCGACACGCCCTGGCTCGTACAGACCTGCGACTGGACGCCGTTCCTCGAGCGCAAGGCGGTCATCTGGCTGTCGCAGCGAGTCAAAAAGCCGCTGCTGAAGTTGGAGACCCGCGATTTCGACAACAACCACCTCGCCCACCTGCTGCGGGCTCGCGGCTCTGCCGAGCAGATCCGTCAGCGCGTGTTTCAAGGCCTGCTCGACGGCATTTGCCCAAGACCAGCCGGCGACGGGCGACAGACGGCCATCGTCTTCAGTCCGCATCCCGACGACGACGTGATCAGCATGGGCGGAACGCTGATCCAGCTCGCCGATCAGGGGCACGACGTCCACATCGCCTACATGACGAGCGGCAACATCGCCGTCTTCGACCACGATGCCTTGCGGCACATCGACTTCGTCCGAGAGTTTCACCGCACGTTCGGTCTTCCCGACACGCACGTCGAAGAACTCGCCGAGCGGATGAGGGCCGGCATCGCCGCCAAGAAGCCCGGCGATCAGGACGACGCCGAGGTGCTCGAGGTGAAAGGGCTGATCCGTAAGACCGAGGCGACCGCCGGCGCAATGACGGCGGGGGTTCCGCTGGAGCGGCTGCACTTCCTCGACCTGCCCTTCTACCGCACCGGCCGCGTCAGCAAGCGGCCGATCGGCGACGACGACGTCGCGATCATCGCAGAGCTGCTGCGGACGTTGAATCCGTGTCAGATCTACGTGGCCGGCGACCTTTCCGATCCGCACGGCACGCACCGCGTCTGCGCTCAGGCGATCATTCAGGCGCTCGCCGTCGTCCAGGCGGAAGGGTTTGAGCCGGAGACGTGGCTCTACCGCGGCGCCTGGCAGGAGTATGAGCCGCACGAGATCGAACGGGCCGTGCCGCTCAGTCCCGAAGTGATGCTTCGCAAGAAGCTGGCGATCTTCAAGCACGAATCGCAGAAGGATCGCGCCCTGTTTCCGGGACGGGATGAGCGCGAGTTCTGGGTCCGTGCCGAGCAGCGAACGAAGAACACCGCGCGAATCTACAACGAGCTTGGCCTGCCCGAGTTCTACGCGCTCGAAGCCTTCGTTCGCTTCAACGGCCAGCTCTGATCCGCCGCGCGATCGACCGGCGGCACCAGACCCATCCAGCATGCCCGTCTCATGGGCGATTTCGCCGAGCGTCAATCGCCGGCGAAATCGCAAGCGGCGAATCTCCTCGATGCGTCACCGCCCGATGCGTCACCGCCCGATGCGTCACCGCGGCTCGCCCGCTCCGACAGCCGTCGCGGCGGGAGGCCCGGCGGCGACAGGCTGATCAGGCCCCGGCCCGCTGCGGAACAGGTGAAGCAGGTAGTGCATGGTCGGATAGGTCGCCAAACCGGCGGCGGCCGCGAAGATCAGCGCGCCGATCAGGTACGCCCAGCCAAGATCGACCGCGATCGCCATGACGGCCTGCCACCAGCCGGCTTCGTTATGGCCGAGAATCGCAGCGATTTCCTCGCGGGTCAGGTTGCCGCCGACGAACAGGCGGCCGATCTGATAGCTGATCCAGGCAAACGGCACTGCCGTCAGCGGGTTCGAGATATAAACGGCAGCCAGCCCGGCCGGGCGGTTGAACGTGAACAGCGGCCGGCAGAGGAAATAGATCGCCAGCACGATCAGCATCTGCACGCCGGGCGTCGGCGTCAGACCGACGAACGTTCCGATCGCTGCGCCGAGAGCGACGTGATGCGGCGTGTCGTCCTGTGAGAGGACGTAGCGCAACAAGATGCGCGGGTGAAGCCACCCGCTCACCTGTTTCCGCTTCGGTGAAAGTTCTGTGAGCTGAGGCTCCGCCATGTCACCGCGTGCTCCGGATTCGATCCCGCCGGACTCGGATCCGGCCGACGCTTCTTGCGCGTTCGCCCGATTATACCGCGGCGCGCGGCGCGACCGAAGTGGACCTGACGTTTTCGTCGTCATGCCGTCGCTGCCGTCGTGGTGTGCAGGCGATTCGCAGGCGGAGCGGCTGCCTGGCGTCGATCGGGTCGAAACGGGACTCGCACTCTGTCGGGGTTCGGCTTGCGGTCTGGGGAAAGCAGAACTCCGTCGTACCTTCAGTCTTGGCCGTGACAGAGCATTCCTCTCTCTCATCGAGTGAACCATCGACGCAGAATGAGTCGTCTTCGGAGACCGGGGAGGACGAGAAGTCCCGAAACCCCTCTTGCGGCGTATCCGCGTCATTTCCTACAAACCGCAGTGACCCGTGCAGCCACCCCTGGCTGCGCCTCTTCCGACGTACCCCGTTCCTTCGCATACGAACCAAGGACGGAACCGCCATGCGACCGCAGAACCCTTCAGCTTTGATCGTCTGGCTTTGGCGGGCCGCGTTCCTCGGTGCGGCCGCCGCTGGGGCGGCGTTGCCCGGTTGCAGCGGCTCCACCGGTACGGAGCAGGCCGCGAAGACCGGCGAAATGAAGGCTGCGGCCCCGATTGCGTCGATCGCCTCGACGCCGGAGACGCCGCCGCCTCAACTTCCCGAGCCGGCTGCGGGATCACCCGAAGCCATCCTGCACAGTGCGAAGCTGTTGCGCATCAAGCCGTTTACGAACGTCACCTCGCCCGAGCAAATCGCTTCGGCCCGCGTCGACCGCCATCAGGAAATCGTCCGCCTGGCGACCGAGGTGATCGCGAAGACTCACGACGACCCGGCGAAGGAACGCACGTTCGACGACGCCGCGTTCCTGTTGATGAACGCGCGGCTGCAGCTCGCGCTCTGCGACGACGAGAAGGCCCGTCAGCCGAACATCGACGCCCTCTACGAGCATGTCGAGGCGTTCTACAAGCGAAAACCCGACTCGAAAGCCGCTGCCGAGGCCGCCTTCACCGTCGCGAAATTCGCGCACGAGAACGCCCGTCGTCACGGCACGACGGAATGGCTGACCGAATTCTCCCGGCAGTCGCAGTTGTTCGCGACGAAGTTCCCCCAAGAGACTCGCGCGGCGTCGCTGCTTTACTCGGCCGGGTGGAGTTGCGAGTTGCACGGACTGGCCCCGGAGGCCAAACGCTGCTACGCGCTGATCGCCGACCAGTATCCGGCCTCCGATGAGGCCGTGACGGCCGCCGGCAGCCTGCGGCGGCTCGACCTGGTCGGTCAGCCGGTTCAGCTCGGCGGAACGACCTTCGACAAGGGGCACGTTTCGGTCGACGACTACGCCGGCAAAACGGTGCTCGTGTTTTTCTGGCAGTCGGCGAACCCGAAGGTCGCCGAGTTGATGCCCGTTCTGGAGGAACTTCAAGCCGCGCACGGCGACGATCTGGCAATCATCGGAGTCGCCCTCGATGAGGACGAACAGGCGATCGCGACGTTCCTCGAAGCGCATCCGCTCGACTGGCGGCAGATCTTTTTCTCGGACCCGGCCCGCCGCGGCTGGAAGAACACCGTCGCCGAGTTCTACGGCGTCAAGACCGTGCCGTCGCTCTGGCTGATTGGTCCCGACGGACTCGTTCGCTCGACGAAACTGTCGGCCGAAACCGCCCGTCAAGCCGTCGCCACCGCGAGTCGGTAACGCTCGAATCGGTGTGCGACGTACACCATCATTTCGTTCCTTCGGCGACGCCGGCCTTCCATCAGGGGGCCGGCGTTCACTGTTTTTTTAGGAACTGGGCATGCGTTTCAGGCCGGTCATGCGAGAGGTCGCGATGTCTCGCCTGCACAGGTTTGTCTCCAGAAAACGCCAGAAATCATAGTAAATACCGCGATACTGCGGTTCACGGTCCGGGTCTCGCCCCCTGTCGCCCGCGCGCGTTCGGCGGTAGCCAGAGGCAGATTTTCTCCGGCGACTCACTGCACAGGACCGAAATTGTGTTGCCGTGTAGACTGTCGTATATTAGGATGCCTACCAATGAACGTACGGCGGTCATTGACGGGGACCGCTGAAGAACCGGGAAGTGACGCGGGCAAGTCAACGATCGGGAATCACCGTACCAGCGGGTCGAACTTCCAGGGAGTGAGTCGATGAACGTCGTGTCCGAGAAGATGCAGACGCTGACCGAGCGTCAAAAAGAGATCTACGACTTCGTTCGGGACAAGATCGTCAATCGCGGTTACGGTCCGACCGTGCGCGACATCGGTGCCCATTTCGGCATCCGCAGCCCGAACGGCGTCATGTGCCACCTGAAGGCGTTGGAGAAGAAAGGTTTGATCGCACGCGAGCCGGGCAAGAGCCGGGCGATTCAGCTTTCGGATCCGCCGCGGGCGAGGACGAGTCTTCCGCTTGTCGGTCTCGTCGCCGCCGGTGCTCCTGTGCTGGCCGAAGAACAGTCGGAGACGGTCGATTTCGCCCCGCTGTTCGAGTCGGACGATCATTTCTGCCTACGGGTCAAAGGCGACTCGATGATCGAAGATCACATCGCCGAGGGCGACTATGTGATCGTTCGCAAGCAGCCGACCGCCCACAACGGCGAAATCGTCGTTGCGGTCGTCGACGACGGCGCCGATGCGACGCTGAAGCGATACTATCGCGAATCAAATCGGATTCGGCTGCAACCGGCGAACGAGACGATGGCGCCGATTTACGCCGACAATGTTGAGATCCGCGGGATCGTCACCGGCGTCATTCGCCAGTACTGAGTCCGCGACTTCCCTTTCGGAAGGCGTGCGAGAGAATGAAAGCCCGCCGGCATCGCCGGCGGGCTTCTTGTTTAGGCGAACCATGAACGATTCCGAGTCACGCAAACCGCTGCTGAACCTCTCTCGCGAAGAGTTGGTCGCCTGGGTGCAGGCGGCGGGCGAGCGAGAGTTTCGCGCCGATCAGATCCGCCGGTGGGTCTTCGGAAAGCGGGCGGACGACTTCGAGGCGATGCATGACGTCTCGAAATCGCTTCGCGAACGGCTGGCGGCGGAATTCGACCTCTTCACGACCGTAGTCGTCAGCCACCAGGTCGCCCGCGACGGAACCGAGAAGCTCTTGCTCCGCCTTCGAGACGGAAATCACGTCGAGACCGTCCTGATGCGGGAGAACGATCGGCGAACCGTCTGCGTCAGCAGCCAGGTCGGCTGCGCGATGGGGTGCGTCTTTTGTGCCAGCGGTCTGCTCGGCGTGAAGCGGAACCTATCCACTGGCGAAATCCTCGAACAGGTTCTGCGCATCGATCGCCGCCTCGGCTCGGAAGAACGCCTGACGAACGTGGTCGTCATGGGCATCGGTGAACCGATGGCGAACCTGCGAAACCTGGTGCCCGCGATCGACACGCTCAACGACAAGGGCGGACTTGGTCTCGGCGCGCGGCGGATCACGATCTCGACCGTCGGTCTGCCCGAGAAGATCCGCGAGCTGGCCGCGCACGGCAAGCCGTATAACCTCGCCGTCTCGCTGCACGCCCCGAACGACGAACTGCGGACGCAGCTCGTTCCCGTCAACAAGAACATCGGGATCGAAGCGATTCTGGAGGCGGCGGACGAATACTTCGAACAGAGCGGCCGGCGGGTGACGTATGAATACGTTCTGCTGGGCGGCGTGAACGACGCGCCGGCGCATGCCCGCCAGCTCGGAAAGCTGCTGGCATCGCGCGTCGCACACGTCAACCTGATTCCGATGAACGCCGTGACCGAACTGCCTTTCGCCGAACCGACCGAGCCGCAGACGAATGAGTTCGTCGACCTGCTCAGGTCGCTGAACGTGGTCGTCACGGTGCGGAAACGCAAAGGCGCCGACATCGACGCGGCCTGCGGCCAACTGAGGCTCAAGCAGGAACAACTGGTGACGCTGTAAGCCGCGCAGGCGCAGGGTGGGTCAAGCGCAGTGCGGCCCACCAACGGGGTCTGCTTGCCTCCGAAAGCACGAGAACGTGCTGGTGGGCCGCGCTGCGCTTGACCCACCCTACCACTCGTGACGCGATCGGCTATGCTCGCGTCGCTTCGAAATCGCCATCGGACAGTGCAACACCTCATGATCGACCGCAAGTACGACGTCCTCGTCATCGGAACCGGTCCAGGCGGCGAAGGCGCCGCGATGCAGGCCGTCAAGGAGGGACGCTCCGTCGCCGCCGTCGAACGCCACACGGTGATCGGCGGAGGCTGCACGCACTGGGGAACGATTCCCAGCAAGGCTTTGCGGTACTCGATCTTCCAGTTGACCGAGGTCAAGAACAATCCGCTTTATCGGAACGCGATCGACGACCTGCACGTCAGCTTCCCGGATCTGCGAAAAAGCGCCGGCTGGGTCATCGACAAACAGGTCACGATGCGCCGCGGCTTCTACGACCGCAACGGCGTCGACCTGCTGTTCGGACATGCCCGATTCCTCGACCCGCACACGGTGGAGATCGCCGAACGGAACGGAGGCCGGCAGATCGTTGCCGCCGATTCGATCGTGATCGCGACCGGCTCGCGACCGTATCGTCCCGAAAGCGTCGATTTCGGCCATCCGAGAGTCTTCGACAGCGACACGATTCTCAACCTCGGCTTCACGCCGAAGTCGATCACCATTTACGGCGCGGGCGTCATCGGTTGCGAATACGCCTCGATGTTCCGCAACCTGAGCGTGAAGGTGAACCTCGTCAACACCCGCGAAAAACTGCTCGAGTTTCTCGACGACGAAATCATCGACGCGCTCTCGTATCACCTGCGCGAACGCGGCGTGCTGATTCGCCATCGCGAGGAGTTCGACAGCGTCGAAGGACAGAGCGACGGCGTCATCCTCAATCTCAAGAGCGGCAAGCGACTGAAGACCGACATTCTCTTGTGGGCCGCCGGTCGAACCGGCAACACCGACGATCTCGGGCTGGAAACCGTCGGCGTCGAACCGAACTCGCGCGGGCAGATCGACGTCAACGAAAACCTGCAGACGAAGCAGCCGCACGTCTACGCCGTCGGCGACGTCATCGGTCCGCCGGCGCTCGCCAGTGCCGCCTACGTTCAGGGCCGGTACGCCGCCAAGCATTTCATCGACGGATCGACCGACCGCACGCTGCTCCGCGATATTCCGACGGGCATCTATACCAGCCCCGAGATCAGCTCGCTCGGCAAGACCGAGCGCGAGCTGACTGCGGCAGGCATCCCCTACGAGGTCGGGCATTCGATGTTCAAGAGTCTCGCTCGCGCCCAGATCCTCGGCGGGACGGTCGGAATGTTGAAGATCCTTTTTCACCGCGAAACGCTCGAGCTGCTCGGCATCCACTGCTTCGGACGGAACGCCTCGGAGATCATTCACATCGGCCAGGCGATCATGGCTCAGGAGGGTTCGGCGAACTCGCTGGAGTACTTCGTCAACACGACGTTCAACTACCCGACGATGGCCGAGGCGTACCGCGTCGCCGCTCTGAACGGCTACAACCGGCTCTTTTGACGCCGCAATGTCATCAGACATTTTGTCGGCCGCCAAGGTGATCGAGCGGATCAGCGGGATGTCACTTTGGCAGATGGCCGCTTCCTGCCAAGGGCGACGCGCCCGGTTTGGCAGCGTCTCCGGCAAGCCAAGAGACGTTTCTCGTGTTCCTTAAAGGAGTTGCGAGCTTTGGACGTCTTGGAACACTGTTTGCTCTGGAGAATCAGCACCCACGGGCCGGCGCTCTCGTTACAGATGCCTTGCTGCCGGTTCGAACGCCCGAACAGGTCCGGATTTTTCGGACATTTCCCCCTTCGTGGACTTCGAGGAGAAGGTCGATGGCGAAGACAGCGGCCAAGTTGAAGATCGTTCCGCTCGGTGATCGTGTCGTCGTGCGACGTGCCGAGGCGGAATCGACGACGTCCGGCGGGATCGTGCTGCCGGACAGCGCACGCGACAAGCCGCAGCGCGGCGAAGTGGTCGCGATCGGCGACGGTCATGTGAAGAAAGACGGAACGAAGACGCCGTTGACCGTCAAAGCCGGCGACACGGTGATCTTCAGCTCTTATGCCGGCGACGACATCGCCATCGGCGACGACGAGTACCTGCTGCTTCGCGAGAGCGACATTCTGGCGACGTTCTGACCGCCCGCGGGGCCGGCTGTGTCGGCCGCATGCGCGATCTCACTCGAATCCGGCCGGCATCGCCGGCCCTACGAAATCACGACCGAAATCTCGGAGAAGAAACACTATGGCGAAAATGATCGCGTTCGATCAGGAAGCCCAAGAGGCCATGCGTCGCGGAATCGCGAAGCTGGCGCGGGCCGTCAAGGTCACGCTCGGCCCGCGAGGCCGCAACGTCATCATCGAGAAGAGCTTCGGCAGCCCGACCGTCACCAAGGACGGCGTGACCGTCGCCAAGGAAATCGAACTTTCCGACAAGTTCGAAGACATGGGCGCCCGGATGGTCAAAGAGGTCGCCAGCAAGACGAGCGACAACGCCGGTGACGGCACGACGACCGCGACCGTGATGGCCGAGGCGATCTACAACGAGGGCCTCAAGGCCGTCGTCGCCGGGGTCAGCCCGATCGAAATGAAGCGCGGCATGGATCAGGCCGTCGCCGACATCGTCGGCAAGCTCAAGGAAATGAGCACCGAGTGCCGTAACAAGAAGGCGATCGCCCAGGTCGGCACCGTGGCCGCCAACGGCGACGACGAGATCGGCCGCATCCTTTCGGAAGCGATGGAGCAGGTCGGCAAAGACGGCGTGATCACCGTCGAAGAGGGCAAGAGCCTCGAGACCGTCTTCGAGGTCGTCGAGGGCATGCAGTTCGATCGCGGCTACCTGTCGCCGTACTTCGTCACCGACCGCCAGTCGATGGAGGCCGTTCACGAAGGCTGCTACGTCCTCATTCACGAGAAGAAGATCACGAGCGTCAAAGACCTCGTGCCGGTGCTCGAGAAGGTCGTCCAGAGCGGCAAGCCGCTGCTGATCATCGCCGAGGACATCGAAGGCGAAGCGCTGGCCACTCTCGTCATCAATAACCTTCGCGGCACCTTCAAGTGCTGTGCCGTGAAGGCGCCGGGCTACGGCGATCGCCGCAAGGCGATGCTGCAGGACGTCGCGATCATGGTCGGCGGAACGGCCATCTTCGAAGACCTGGGCATCAAGCTCGAGAACCTGACGCTGCAGGATCTCGGCACCGCGAAGAAGGTCGTCGTCGACAAAGACAACACGACGGTCATCGAAGGCGGCGGCAAGACGAGCGACATCAAGGCCCGCATCGACCAGATTCGCCGCGAGCTGGAAAACAGCAGCTCCGACTACGACAGCGAGAAGCTCGAAGAGCGAATCGCGAAGCTGTCGGGCGGCGTCGCCCAGGTCAACGTCGGCGCGGCGACCGAGAGTGAGATGAAGGAGAAGAAGGCCCGCGTCGAGGACGCCCTGCATGCGACCCGCGCCGCGGTCGAAGAAGGCATCCTGCCGGGCGGCGGCGTCGCCCTGCTCCGCGCCAGCGGCCAGATTCAGCCCGCCAAGAACGCCGGCCACGACTTCGGCGTCGGCTACAACATCATCCTGCGGTCCTGCCGGGCGCCGATCAGCCAGATCGCCGCCAACGCCGGCGAAGACGGCGGCGTCGTCTGCGAGAAGGTTCTCAATCTCGAAGGCAACCAGGGCTACAACGCCGCGACCGGCAAGTTCGAAGACCTCGTCAAGGCGGGCATCATCGACCCGACCAAGGTCACACGAACCGCCCTGCAAAACGCCGCCAGCGTCAGCACCCTGCTGCTGACGAGCGAAGCCCTCATCGCCGAGAAGCCGAAGAAGGAAAAAGCGAAGGCCGGCGCGGGGGATGAAGATTTGTATTGATCGCTGCTGCGATCGAGTGTGAATAACAAAGCCCGCCCCGCAAGGGGCGGGCTTTTTTTGTGTGCTACGGTCATTTCGTGATCAGAATTTGCTTGATGTGGGGTTCACTTGACGTGGGGTTCACTTGTGGACACATTGACACAGGCGATGTCCCGGCCTGCCGATCGGGGAATGGCCTGGGAGACTGACTAACGTCAGTAGAACTCGAAAGTTCTTCTCCAAAAGTTCCAAGCGAGCAACTCGCACTGGCGACAAGTCAGTGGCACCCGGCGCATCCCATCATCGATTCGACTAAGGGGTCTTGAAATGAAACCCGTTCTTATCGTCTTGAAGTGGATCGGATACGCGCTGCTCGGCTGGTGCTGCCTCGCCACGTACTTGGACTCCATCCAAGGAGCATCATTAGGTCACCCCTTCGAAAACGCGGTGCTGCCAGCGGTGTTCTCGTCTGTCTTGTTTATTCTGATGACCCGGGAGATTGTGACCAGCCGTATGAAAACCGCCAACAAGGCGACGGCCGTCGGAATACTCTTGGTCGCCACCGTAGCAGTGAACGCACACGTCATTGCGGTCGCGATTACCGGGGATTACCACCGCGGGTGGCACTGACGTTTCCCCGGGTGGCCGCGATGCCGTTCAGGCGTCGGGGTCGCGTCAGCGACAAGAGGGGGCACCATCCGCATCCGCCGCACGTTGAGACATCCGTCGTTTCCAAGAACAATCGGACGTTATCCCAGGATAACCGGTGCGACTCCCTGCGGCGGATTTTCGACAACGAAGGGCATGCCCGGTTCGTCACGTTCTCATGCGATCGGCGACGACGGTTGCTCGACGACGATCGGTGCGCGCGGATCGTGATCGGCACGATGGGCCTGGAGCGGGCCGTGGACTGGCGATGGGGTTCGGCTCCCTCGTACGAATCGCGGCGGTCGGTGGGCGTGAGCGTGCTGATTGGCTGGGTCGATGTGGCGGTGTGAGAGATCGTTCACGGATTGAGCTGAGTGGGCGGATGGCGCGCCCTCTTGTCGCTGCGCGACCCCGACGCCTGAACGGCGTCGCGGCCACCCGCGCCATCCGTATTCACCGCAAGTGGTCGTCGCCGTATGTTGTATCGTCCGTTGCCTTCGGCGATAGACGGGCGGAAGCCCAAGCATCTCCCAAAGCCATCGGGGTGATCCCGTGCGGCGGATCTTCGATAACGAAGGCCATGCCCAGTTCGTCACCTTCTCGTGCTATCGGCGACGACGGCTGCTCGACGACGATCGATGCAAACGGAGCGTGATCGGCACGATGGGCTCGGAGCTAACCAAGCGGGCGGGAATCTGCATCGGGTTCGTGATCATGCCGGACCACGTTCACGCTCTGATCTGGTTTCCCGAACCCGGGAACCTGAGCGACTTCATGCAGGTCTGGAAGCAGCGGTCGTCGGTACAGATCAAACATGTGCTGCGGACACAGTTGCGACGGTATGGAGAGACGATTCCCGACGACGATCCGGTCTGGCAGGCTAAGTACTACCCGTTCAACGTCTTCTCCGAGCACAAGCTGCTCGAAAAGTTGACGTACATGCACGAGAACCCCGTCCGGGCGGGTCTGGTGGAGCGGGCCGTGGACTGGCTCTGGAGTTCGGCGCGTTGGTACGAGTTGCGGCGGTCGGTGGGCGTGCCGATCGGCTGGGTTGATGTGGCAGAGTGAGAGATCGTTAACGGATTGAGCTTAGCGGGCGGATGGCGCTCCCTCTTGTCGCTGCGCGACCCCGACGCCTGGACGGCGTCGCGGCCACCCGGGTCAATCCTGACGAAATGCGGGACGGCTTGAAAGTGGACGCGGTGGTCATGTCGTCACTCCGGTCGTCGGCTGTCCTCCGGTGTGATTCTAACCCGCTGCCGGGCTTGCTATAATCCCAATCCTTCCGCAACAACCGACGAAGACATTGCGCCATGCCTGCCTGCGTTCTCGCTTATTCCGGTGGTCTCGATACCTCTGTGATTCTCGGCTGGCTACAGGACGAGGGGTGGGAGGCGCATTGCGTCTACGTCGATCTGGGGCAGCCGTGTGAGGATCGCGAGGCGATTCTCAAGAAGGCTCGCGACAACGGGGCGAAGAGTGCCCGCATCGTCGACGTCCGCGAAGAACTCTGCCGCGATTTTGCCTTCCCCGTCCTGCAATGGCAGGCGAAGTACGAGGGCGACTACCTGCTGGGCACATCGATCGCCCGGCCGCTGATTTCGAAAGTCTGCTTGCAGGTGGCGCGTGAGGTCGGGGCGGAAGCGTTCGCCCACGGTGCGACCGGCAAAGGGAACGACCAGTGCCGGTTCCAGCTTGCCGCCGAGGCGCTGCGGCCCGAAATCCAGATCATCGCGCCCTGGCGGATGCAGAACTTCCGCGACGCCTTTCCGGGACGATCGGAGATGATCGCCTATTGCGAGGCGAAGGGCATTCCCGTCAAGGCGACTTCGTCGAAGCCCTACAGCAGCGACGAGAACTGCCTGCACATCAGCTATGAGGCCGGCAAAATCGAGGAACTGACCACCGACGGTTATTCCCTCATCGACTTCGGCATGACCGTCTCGCCGCAGGAAGCGCCCGACAAGGTCGAAGAGGTCACCGTCGCGTTCGAGAGCGGCGTGCCGGTTGCCGTGAACGGCAAGAAGCTCGCGGCAGCGCAGATCGTCGAAACGCTGAACGAGATCGGCGGCCGCAACGGCGTCGGTCGCATCGATGTCGTCGAGAACCGCTTCGTCGGCATGAAGAGCCGCGGCGTCTACGAAGCGCCCGGTATGACGGTGCTGTACGCCGCTCATCAGATCATCGAGCAGCTCACGCTCGATCGCGATCTGACGCATTTGCGCGATCGCATCGCCCCGGAAGTCGCCGAGATGGTGTATTACGGTCTCTGGTACACGGCGAAGATGGACGCCTTGATGGCGTTCATCCGCCAGACGCAGAAACCCGTTACCGGCGAGGCGACGCTGGGGCTGTACAAGGGCAACGTGCTCGTCCGCAGCCGGACCAGCCCCAACAGTCTGTACGACGCCGCGATCGCCAGCATGGAAGGCGGCGGCTCGTATAATCAGGACGACGCGGGCGGCTTCCTGCGAATCGTCGGGCTGCCGGGTCGCGTGCAGGGTCGCGTCAACCCGCGCAGCTATTGACGTCGTCATGCGACCTGGAAGCCCACCGGCTGCGGCCGGTGGGTCTTTTCAATTCGGGAGTGGGAGCACTCATGCCGAACGGCCGGACGATCGCCATCGGCGACATTCACGGATGCGACGTTGCGCTCGAGACGCTGCTCGACGCGATCGCTCCGACGGCCGACGACACCGTCGTGGCGCTCGGCGACCTGTGCGATCGGGGACCGGATACCCGCCGTGTGATCGATCTGCTGCTCGACCTGTCGCGGCGCTGCGAACTGAAGGTCGTTCGCGGAAATCACGACGAGATGATGCTCGGCGTCTTCGGACGCGATGCGAAATGCGATCTTGCCTTCTGGTGGGGCGTCGGCGGGTCGGAAACGATCGAGTCTTACGGCGGCGATCCCGATCGCGTGCCGGAGGCGCATCTCGACTTTCTGGATGCCACCCTGCCCTATTTCGAAGCCGACTCTTCGATCTTCATTCATGCCAGCCTCGAAGAAGGCGTGCCGCTGGCGCGGCAGGACGGCGACTGGCTTCGCTGGCGGAAGGTGTCGGGGCGAGAACCGCCGCATCCGTCCGGGCGTCGCGTCGTCTGTGGCCATACGTCGCAGCGATCGGGAGTGCCGCGTGCGTGGAACGGCTGGGTCTGCATCGACACGCGAGTCTTCGACGACGCCGAGGGCGGCTGGCTGACGGCGCTCGTCGTCGGTTCCGACAACGTCTATCAGGCGAATCAACACGGACAGGTTCGCGGACCGTTTCCGCTGACCAGCTATGCCCGGTAGGGCCGGCACAGCCGACCGGATATGACCTCCAGAGCGGAATACGGCCGGCGCAGCCGGCCCTACGAGCCATGCCCGAATTGATCTCGCAACCGACCGTCGTCGAAGCGGCCGGCAACAAGCCGAAGAAGATTCGCGAGTACATCGGCCGCGTGAATACGCAGGCCGATGCGGTGAGCATCGCGCACATGACCAGTCCCGCAGGCTGGATCGAACCCGGACAGCAACCCGACTTCGATGAATACACCATCGTCTTGAATGGTTCGCTTCGCGTCGAACACGACGGCGGCACATTCGATGCGACGGCCGGCCAAGCGGTGCTGGCCCGTGCCGGAGAATGGGTCCGCTATTCGACGCCCGGTGCAGACGGTGCGGACTACATCGCCGTCTGCCTGCCTGCGTTTTCGCCCGCGGTTGTCCATCGCGACGCCGAATGACGACACCACACCTGCCCCAAAGAACCCAGTCATGATTTCCGAGCAGATTCGAGTCGCGGTGAACGGTGCGGCAGGTCGCATGGGGCAGCGAGTGGTGGCGTTGTGCGCTCAGGATGCGACGATGGAACTCGTGGGCGCGATCGACTCGCCGCGGTCTCCGGCGATCGATCTCGACGCCGGCGAGAAGGCGGGCGTGGGCAAGATCGGCGTGGCGATCCGCCCCGATCTGGAAGTCGACGCCGATGTCGTGATCGACTTCTCGACGCCCGACGGGCTTGTTGCCGTCGCCGAGAAATGTCGCGAGCGAAAGGTCGCCCTTATCGCCGCGACGACCGGGTTGACGGACGCTCAGAGGGGCGTCATTGTGGCGACGGCCAAGGTCGTTCCGATCGTGTTCGCCCCGAGCATGAGCCTGGCGGTGAACGTCGCGATGAAGCTCGTTCAGGATGCCGCGAAGGCGTTGCGACATGTGCCGGGAGGCGTCGACGTCGAAATCGTCGAGCGTCACCACCGCTTCAAGGAGGACGCCCCGAGCGGCACCGCCCTGCACTTCGGCAAGATCGTCGCGGCGGAAATGGGGCAGACGGAAAGCACGCACGGCCGGTCCGGCCGCCCGGGACAGCGGCCGCGGAACGAGATCGGCTATCACGCTCTTCGCACCGGCGACAACGTCGGCGAGCACACGATCGTGTTCGGGCTGATGGGCGAGACGCTCGAACTCTCCGTCCGAAGTCATACCCGCGACGCCTACGCCCTCGGAGCGCTGGCGGCCGCGAAGTTCGTCGTCAGGCAGCCGCCGGGACTGTACGGCATGGCGGATGTGCTCGGACTTGGATGATCGACACGATCCGTCGAATCGGCAGATTCCTTCAACCCGACGCACGAGCCAGGCCGATCCTTTCTGACACGCGGTAGGGGTGCCGCGTCGCGGAGGGTGGGGCGATGGAAAGTTGCTGCGTGCGCGATGAAGTCGAATTGGGCGATCTCGCAGATCCCTCGTCGGATCTGACCGTCGCGGTGACCGGTACGGCCATTGCGATCGCCTGCGTCGCCTGCGTGCTCTGGACGCTGTCGAACGACCAGGCGCTGCAAAGCGAACTGGCCGCCGAAGGTGCCTCGCAGGTGATCGATCCGGCGGAAGCGCCGAGACTCGTGCAACCGCCGAACGTGTCGATTCCGCGGGCGCTGCTGACGCTCGACCAGGGTATGAATGCGGCGGCGACGCCGGTCGTCAACGCGCATCTCGAGATCGTCGGCGACGGCGAATCGTCGCGAACCGTCGACGTGTCCTCGATGGTCCGGCAACTCGTCTTCGAGAGGCGCGGTTCAAGCGATCGATCGGCCAGGCCCATCGGCGCCTGGTTGGCCGGCGAAGTCGAGACGAATGAACCGGCGTCGACGTCGGCAGCGAAGGCCGGCTCCACTGCCGGCCGCTGAACGTCGCGCGCCTTTCCTCGAGACGTCGTGAGACCCACGGGAGCCGATCGTCTGATGGTCGTCGCAGTCGCTGAACCCGTCACGGAAGCGTTCTTCTTCGCCGGCTCCCACGCAGGAGCCGCCGAACTGAAGCTCGCGTACGCGCTCGATCGCGGGCTGGAAGTCGCGGTCGTCGTCGGCGATTCGGGGCTGGGAAAAACGACGTTGTTGCGGCGGCTCGCCGCGCGTGCCGTGGCCGCAGGAGACGTCGTCGCCGACGTCTTTTTCCCGCGGCTCGACGTCGACGACCTTCTGGCATTTCTGGATGCGGAGCTCGAAGGCCGTTCGCGACCGACTTCGCTCCGCAGCGGTGAGGGACGCGAAGCGCGGCTGAGGCGGATTGCCGAGCATGCCCGTCGTCTTGCCGACGATGGTCGCGGAGTCGTCGTCGCGATCGACGACGCGCATCTCGTTCGCGACGCCTGTGTCTTCGAGGCGCTGCACCTGTTGCTCACCCTTCGGGAACGGGAACAGGCCCGCTTCACGATCGTTCTGGCCGGCCAGAAGCCGCTTTTGACGGACCTCGCCCGTCAAACGGCGTTCGCGCAGCGCATCGGCATCACGGCGACGCTCGCGCCGTTCGACGCGGCCGCCACGGCGGATTACGTCCGCGAACGCCTTCGCAGCGGATCGCCGGAGGATGCCGACCGGTTTGACGCAGCCGCCCTTGTTGCGCTGCACGACCACTCGGGCGGCGTTCCGCGCCGAATCGACCGGCTCTGCGAGATGTCGTTGATCGTCGCGTCGTCGAACGACCGGCAACGCATCACGTCGATCGACGTCGATCAGGTCGCCGGCGAAACGGGCCTCCTGAACGGCGACGGCTTCTGAGATCAGCCGCTGAAGCGAGGGATGGCTGGCGACGGGCCGCCCTCAGCGTCGCAGGAAACGGAGAACGTTCGCCGGCCCGCCCCCAGTCGAACGACGCACGGCTGGGGGCGACGCGATCGCGCCGCGCAGAACATCGCCGCTTTCTCCGCGTCGTCCCCAGCCATCCTTCGTCATCCCGGCCGGCGATTCGCGAGGATGACGCGGGGTTTCTTGCCGTCGTGGACGAGACGCGGCATGATTCGGTGTCGCTGCGCGACGGCGCTCGCCGTCGGTCGCGACCAGACCCGTTCGCATCCCTTGTAAGAGCCAGCGTCCGCGATGGAAGGCACCAGACCCGCTTCGGCCGTCGGCCCCCGGCTGTCGGTGATGATGTTCCTCCAGTTCTTCGTCTGGGGAGCTTGGTACGTCACCGTCGGCAACTTCATCAAAGCCGTCGGCTGGGACGACGGCGTCGTCGGCTGGGCCTACACGGTCGGCCCGCTGGCGGCGATCATTTCCCCGTTGTTTCTAGGGGTCGTCGCCGACCGATTCTTCGCGACCGAACGAGTTCTCGGCGTGATGCACCTTCTGGGTGCGGTCACGATGTTTCTCGTGCCGATCGCCGCCACCGGTGAGAACGCCTCGCCCACGCTGTTCACGGTGCTGCTGCTCGCGCACATGCTGTGTTACATGCCGACGCTGGGCCTGACGAACACGCTGGTGTTCCATAACGTCACGAATCAGGAAAAGCAGTTCCCGATCATACGCGTGTTCGGAACGCTGGGTTGGATCGCGGCGAACTTCGTCGTCAGCCGGATGCTCGGCGCCGACAAGAACGAAACGCAGTTTTACATCACGTCCGTCGCAGCCGCGCTGCTCGGCGTTTACAGTTTCACGCTGCCGCATACGCCGCCACCGGCCGCCGGTCAGCGTGCGAAACTCGCCGATCTGCTGGGCCTCGGCTCGGTGGGCATGATGCGGTCGCCGTCGTTCGCGGTGTTCATGATCTGTTCGACGCTGATCTGTATACCGCTCGCCGCATACTACTCGTTCGCGCCGATTTTCGTCGACGCGATGGAGATCGAGAACCCGGCGTTTCAGATGTCGTTCGGCCAGTGGTCCGAAGTCGGCTTCATGATCGTGATGCCGCTCTTCTTCGCGTTCCTCGGCGTGAAGTGGATGCTGGCGGTCGGCATGCTGGCCTGGGTCGTTCGCTACGGACTGTTCGCGGGATCCGCCGACGACGGAATCTACTGGATGATTCTCGGCGGCATCCTGCTGCACGGCATCTGCTACGACTTCTTCTTCGTCACCGGTCAGATTTACGTGGACAAAAAGGCTCCCGTCGTGCTTCGCGGCCAGGCGCAGGGATTTCTCGTGCTGATGACGCAGGGCGTGGGTCTGCTGATTGGTGCTCAGGCGGCGGCCGGGCTGGTAGGAGCGTATACGCCCTCCGAGGCCGATCCGCTGCGAAAAGAGCTTCAGACGATCAACTCGCAGATCGACGAACTTCCCGTCGATTCGCCGGAGCGAGGCGAACTCGAGACCCGCAAGGGTTCGATCAGCCGTGAAGTGAATATGCTCGTCGATTGGAAGAGCGTCTGGCTTTATCCGACGGTCGCCGCCGGTGCCATTCTGCTGATCTTTCTCGCGCTGTTCCGAGACAACGGCCCGCAGCACGTCGAGACCGCCGCGGGTCGCGACGTTGCACACTCCCCGGATCAGGAAGCGCCGGCTTAGCGGACTGCATTCCGCACGGGCGTCAGGCGTTCGACGACGATCATCGGCGGCGTCAGTTCCGGGTGCCGCAGGCGGTCGCCGTCGACGCCCATCGTCGTGCCGACGAACTGTTCGAGCGAGATGCCGGGCTGTGTTTTCAGGTAGACGAGGATCTCGCCGTTCGGAGCGACCAGCACGTGTTGCGGGGCCGCGGGATGCGGGTTGACCGTCTTCTGAATCACACCCACCGCGTCGAAACGTTGCGGCGCAGCGGTTGAGGTCGCCGTCGCTTGAGGCGGGACGGCTCTGGACGGGGCTGCCGGGCGAACGGCGGTGTCCGGCGCCATCAGCAGCGGTCCGCTCGCCGCCGCAGGCGGGGCGGTCGATGCCGATGGCGCCGTCGGCAAGGCGGACTGAGAGATGCCATTCGGAACGTTCTGTACGATCGATCGCGGTGCCGCGGGCGGAGCGGCAGGAACTTGCCGCATGGCAAGATCGGAGGGCGTTTCAGCCTGCGGCGCGGCGAGCGTCACGGGCGGTCGCTGCGGAACCGGCTTTGCCGCGTGGACGACGTTCGCCGTGTTCATCGCACCATACCGGGCCACGAGGGCCGCATCGCGCTCGTCGGTCGCGCTGGTGAGCTGGACGTACCCGCTGTAATGCTCGCGGACCATCTGCATCCGTTCGATCTGGGCGAGGCGAACGTCGATCTGCCGCGCCGATACGGCGTGCGTCGATTTCAGACGGCCGTATTCGGCCGCCAATTCTTCCAAAGGCCATTGCGTCGGCTCGACCAGCGCCAGGCCTTCCAACTCGCGGTCGAGCATCCGCAGCACCTGCATGCCGTCATCGGCGGCAGGGGCTTGCGACACAGTTTCCGGCGTGCCCGATGCGAGCGGCGTCGGTCGCTTGGGGCGAGAATCCTCTGTCGCCGACTGCGCGACGATCGCGTCTTCTTTGATGGTCTCGGGCCGTTTCGCCGACGAAGGAATCGCGAACGGATCGGCATCTTGCTGCGATCGCACGTCCTCGCGAACGGGCACCAGGTACTTGCCGGGCACCCAGCGGAATTCACCTCGCGGCGGAACGATCGCAATCCAGCCCGCCGGCGCCGTCACGCCTTCGGCGAGTTGAACGCGGTCGCCCTGCACCAGCGGAACCTGTTCGATGTTGTGTTCTCCGGTCACTCGACTGCCGATGCGCGCCGTCGTTTCCTGCACGACGATCTCGGCGCTGTTGGGGCCGGTCGCTTGGACGGCATCGGCGGCGATGAGGCTGAACTCGCCCGCCGGCGGTGCGATCATGCACCAGCCGCCGGGATCGTGCCGATGCACCGTGACCCGCTCGCCCTGCTTGAGGCGGTTCGTCACGTAGTAGCCCGGTCCGCTGTGAACGGGGACGCCGTCGGTCTCGACGACCGCCTCGTAAGGAAAACTGCGAACCTGGGCCGAGACGACCGATGACGAAATGCAGACCGCGAGAGCGGCGACGCACGGCAGAGCGCGGCGCATGACGGACTCCTTTCCGACCTGTCGGCCGGAACCGACAAAGTGGAATCACGCGAGAGAACGAAGGGAGAGCGAAGAGGGGGACGGACTTCTAGCGGAAGTCCGTTTTCGACTCAAGATCGGAACGCCGACGGCCGAGACGGGCTGTCGTGAATCTTAGCCGCAGGCCTTGGCCTGCGCTCGCCCTCATCGCCCCGCGTCTCATTCCTTGCGAATCGCCCACAGCGCCTCGAACGTCCGCAGGTAAAGGGTGCCGTTGCTGACGACCGGCGTGGCCGCCTGGTCCTCGTCGGTGTCGTTCTGAGCGACCCTCTCGAACTTCGTACCGGCCTTCACGACCGTGACTCGGCCGTCGCGGGCGGTCAGGTACACGTGGCCGTCGGCGTAGATCGGCGAGGCCCGGTGCTTCACGCCGTGAGTTCGCTCCTGGTAGTGCCGCTCGCCCGTCATCGCATCGACGCATTGCAGGATCCCGTTCTCGTCGCACAGGTAGACGAGACCGTCGTGAACCAGCGGCGTCGGCACGTCGGGCGTGCCGCGCTTCATGCTCCACAGCACGGCCTCGCCGTCGACGGCGAGACTGCCTTTACGGTCCGGGCGGACGGCGTAGGTCGCCCCGTTCTTCGCGGTCGGACAGACGACGATGCCCGGCCCGATGCCGGGCGACGAGACGAACCGCAGGAAGGCATTGTAGTCGGGCGAGTCCATCGGGTTGTAACTGCCCAGCCGCCAGATTTCCTTGCCGGTCTCGGGGTCGTAAGCGACCGTGTAGTCGCCGCCATGCGTGATGAACTGCGTCAAACCGTCGAAGTCGTACAGCACTCCCGATGCGTACGAATGCCGGCTCTCGGCGACGGCACCGGTCTTGCGCGGGGTCTTCCAAAGCGTTTTCCCGGTCGCGGCGTCGAGGGCCGCGACGATCGCCAGTTCGCCTTTCGATTCATCCTGCATGCTGCCGTGAATGAGCTGGATCAACAGCTTGCCGTCGTGCAACACGGGCGTTGACGACATGCCGAACTGGATGTCGAACTTGCCGAAGCGTTCCTGCAGGTCGACGTGCCAGACGGGTTCGCCGTCGACGGTGTAACAGCCGAGATCGCCCGATCCCATGAACGACCAGACATGCTTGCCGTCGGTGCATGGCGAGGGGCTTGCGCTGTTGCCCTCGTCGCCGCGGGCGGTCTGATTGCCGAACCCGACGACCCGCCGCCACTGCTCTTTGCCGTCGGTGCCGATGCAGATCAGCAGCAGTTCTTCGCCGTCGACGCTGGTCAGGAAGATCCGATCGTCCCAGACGACCGGCGTCGCCCCGGCACTGCCCGGCAACGGCAGCCGCCAGGCGACGTTCTTGTCCTTGCTCCACTCGACAGGAATGTTCTTCTCGTGCGAGACGCCGTTGAAGTCCGGCCCCCGCCACTGCGGCCAGTTTTCGGCGCAAACGGAGGCACCCAACGCCAGCACGATCACTGCGGCGGAAACAAATGGCGGCTTCGTCAGGCGCATGGTGTCACCCGGATGTCTGGAAGAGAATCAATTTCAATCCGCGCAGTCTGCCGTCGAACCGCCGATGAATCAACGCACGGCGATTTTTGCGGTCGACGCGACTTGCCCGCTCGTACCTACCGGCAGGCTGACGCCCGCCGCTCGCCTCAATGCCTTCTTCCGTTCTCCCGTTCTTCCGTCCTCAAAAAAAGGAATGCGCATCCCTCGGCTCCTGATCCGCCGCGACGAACGCCGGCCCGGCCGGTCGGACGACGTTTCCGCCGATCCGGCACGACCTGAAATCGGCCGTTCCGTCCCGAGAGGTGGACG
>JBAQZJ010000375.1:0-4403 GCA_049790855.1 Planctomycetaceae bacterium
AGGCCGGCCAGGTCGACCACGACCGGCAGTGGGGAATTCGCGAGCCGCAGCAGGCCGCCGTCGTAAGCCCGCATCGTGAACCGGCGGGGCGCGTCGCCGTCGGCCGGCTGCATCTGCAGAGCCGCGGCGAGCGTCAGGAATTCGGGGGCGGTCGGATCGGGCATGGCGGCGACAACTGGCGCGGGGCGGTGTCACCCCTACCGGGGCGGATGCGCGGAGGGAACTGGGTCTTTAGCGTTTCCGCCTGCGTCCAAGGCCCGGCCGTCGCCGTTGGGCGAGGGAGCCGCCGGCGGCGAGGCGGCCGGAAGGGGCTTGACCTCGTCGGCCGAAGCGACCATCCGATCGACGCGGTCGCCATCGAAGCCCAGGGCCGTGAGCAGCTCGCGGGCGACGACGATCGACAGCGTCTCGTTGGCCAGGCTCTGGACAATCTCGATCGCCGACGTGATCTGGGCGCCGTTGAGCGGCTTGTCCGTCGTGATGTTCTCGGGCAGATTGCTGGCAGTCGCGCCCGACTGGCCCTGCTGTGGCGCCGCGCCGGCAGCGGCCGCGGGCGGAGCGCCGTGGATCGACTGCGCGATCGTGCGGCGGTACTGCTGCACGTCGTCGATGCCGAGCAGCTTCGCGGCCCGCGTGTCGTGCTCGTCGATGTCGGCCGTGTCCGTCTCGGTTTCGCGCGTCGTCAGCCCCAGCGACATCCGCGTCTTCCGGGCGTTTTCTTCGCGGCTCGGATCGACGACCAGCTCACGTTCGGGCCAGCGCCATTCGTGCAGATCCAGGTCGATTTCGCTCCGCGCCGTTGGAGGCAGCGACTCGATGAGCAGTTTCCATTCGGCGGATCGGATGAGGTCGAACAAAAACGCCTCGTACAGCGGGTCGATCCAAAGCGGCTCCCAAATCTGCGTGCGGTCCGAGGCGATCGCCTTGTGGTACGGCATCATCTCGGCGCGGATGCCGGCGTAGCCGGCCGATCCGTAGACGCCCAAGGCGCGGCCGACCGGCATCGTGAAGCAGCCGGCGACCAGCCCGCCGATCACGCGGTGGAACGCGTCGAGCTCCGCGGCCGTGCCGTCCGGCCGCAGCTGCGTCACGTCATAGCCTTCGGGCAGCATGAGACCTGCCCCCGACCGATTCGGCAAGTTGATCTCGCTCCACCATTTGTCCTCCGGCACCGTGCCGTCGCAGCCGTCGTCCGGCGACGCCATCGTCTTCATCACGAAGGCGAAGGCGGCGCGAAGCTGGTTGCGGCTGACTTCGGCCTCGAGGTACTTCCGGTGTAGGCCGGCGACCGGCAGCACGGGCGCGTAGCGGCAGACGCCGCGGTGCTGCTCGGGACGCAGCCGCCGGAAGGCGTGCAGCACTTCCCGTCGCGGAAACGTCTCGGCCGAGTAGACGTCAGTGACGGCGTCGAGGTACTCCGTACCGGGGTGGGCCTTGAGGATGTCATACGCGACCGGCTGCCGGGTGGCGGGATCGAGGTGGACGCCGTCGACGTAGTCGCTGCGATTGGCGTCTTCGAATCGCGGCGATGCGAGCCGATCGCATTCGACACCAAGCACATCGACCGTAACGGGCTGACGTGCCAGCCAGAGCCGGTCGTTAGAGATCAGCACGCCGACCGCCTCGCCGTCGACGGCGTCGGCCTTGCAGGCGGCGCGGAGCGTCGCGGCCTGGTTTGATCGCCGCCACCAGCGTGCCCAGGACTGCTCGACGAACTGATCGACCTGGCTGTTGCCGCTGTGAACCTGCAACTTCGGACCGCACGCGCCGACGACGTCGCCGACCCAGACGTCGACGACGCGGGCGACGATCGAATTGTTGGCGTATTCGTAGCGTGCCCGGCTGCGGATCTTCAGTCGCACGTCGGGGCGGAGCGCGGCGTCGGCATCCTTGTAGTCGGCGAGCTGCCACAGATCGTCCCGCGGCAGCGCCGCATCGTAGGCGGCCTGGATTCGGCGCATGACGTTCCAGCCGCGCCACGACCGATCCTCGGCCGGTGGGCGGCTCATCGCCTGCCATGCGCGTTTCAGCCCGCCGATCATGGTCGGTCCTGCGTCGTGATGCGGAACATCCGGAAGAACTGCTGGAGCGGCTTCGAGCGCTTCAGGCCACAGCGTTCCGCGCGGCGGCGGTCTTCCGTCGCCTGTTCGGCCGGCGACAGAAACGAGACCGAATGGCCGTCGTTCGTGACCGACTTCACATCGCGGTCGCCGCCCGTCGTGGCGTCGCCGGTGCTGTTGCAGCTCATCGCGTGGTCTCGCGCTGGGATGGATTCAGGATCGAATCAGGCGGCTTTGCGGCGTCGCCGCGCCGCTTTGTCGCGGGATTCCTCGGCAAGGTTCTCGGCGTCCTCGTCTGCCGCGGGAAATCGCAAACGGCAGGCGTTGCATTGCCTCACGATCAGGCCGGTGCGCCGTTGCACGGTTGCCAGGTCGTCACTCCCGCAGTAGGGGCAGTTCATGCGAGTCCTTTTCGTTTGGCGGCATCGAGCGCCCGCTGTCGCCGGCTGCCGCCCGCCGGCCGCCGCTCGCCGAGCGAACAGCCGAGCATCGACGCCCCGACGAGGCAGCCGACGAGGCAGTCGAGCCAGTGGTTGTCGCGGCCGTGAATCTGGTCCCATTCGACGATCGTGCGTCCGCCGCCGCTCGCCTCGCGGGGCGTCTCGGCCTGGACGAAGTGATCGGCGATGAGGCGATGGTCGGCCCCCGTCTTGCCGTATAGCAGCAGCGCACCGGGGGCCGTCGTCTCGGACGACAGCCGACCGTGAGTGAAGGTCTTCCAGTGATTCGTGTCATAGCGCACGACGCGGGCTTGCTTCTTGCCGGCCTGCATGTACCACTGACCGACCCGGCTGATCGTCCGGCCCGGCGTCTGCCGGTACTCACTAATCGGGGAGGCCGATGCGCGGATGCCGACACCGCGGCTCGGCTGCAGCACGGCCGCGTGGGCGGAAGTGCGGCAGACGTGCAACACCTCGTCTTCGGCCCAGCCGGTGTCGATCAGCAGTTTCGCGATGCGCCGCCCGCCGCCGTCGGCCCGCTGCCAGTCGCGGCCGCACAGGTGCGTGACGCACTCGTCGAGGCCCTTGAGGATCGCGCCTTCGCGGCCGATGCCGCGATACGTCCGGCGGAGCGTCCGCGTCGCCTGCCGCTTCGTGAAGTAGCTCCGCTTCTGGTCCGGCCAGGTGCCGTATTCGACGACCCAGCCGGTGAAGTCGAGCCGCCAGCCGGCGACGAGCCAGTAGAGCACGTCGTCGTGAATATCGACGAAGGCCGTCAGGTGGTCCGCTTCGTGCGGCACCTCGCCGCGGCGGAAGCCGCTGACGCGCTTCGCGACGAGCGCCGCGTCGAGCGGTTCGAGACCGCCGGCCATCTCTTGCGCCGGTTCATTCTGGCACTCGCTCGCGAACACCTCCGGCGGATCGTCGATCAGCAGGTTGTAGGCGTGCTGGATCGCGGAGACCTCGGTCTCCGGATCGAAGCAATGCACCCAGCTGACCTCGCAGCCGGCGTCCATCAGCTCGCGATTCGCGGCGTAGTATTCAGTCGCCGCGCGGGTCGCCCGCTGCTGGTCGCCGGGCACGTCGCGGTCGTAACCGCGGCGGATCTTCGCGTACTCGCCGAGCCAGTGCGTCTCGTGCGCGTCGGCCCACTTGCGGACCATCTTGATTCGCACGCCGTCCCAGGCCGGGTTGCGCTCCGGGTCGAGGAGCTGCTCGACGACGTCATCGTGCGCGATCACCGTGGCGTTGATCACGCAGGAAATCGCACGCTTGTGGCCGGCCGACTTCAGCACGCTCTTGCGGATCAGGTCGAGCCGCTTCTGGACCTGCTTCGGATTGACCGCCGACTGGTCGGTCTGGACGTCGTCGAGCAGGGCGAAGTCGGGACGGACGTTCGCGCCGTCGGCCCGCTTGTATTTCGCACCGCGGTTCGCCGCGGTCAGGCCGCGGCCGCGGATGATGCAGCCGCTCGCCGGCGTGCATGCGGTCTTGGCGTCGTCAAGCCAGATCGTCGGCAGCACGATCGCCTCCGACGTAATGGCGATGTGCGTGAGCTGGCCGTCGTGCGTCTGCGATGCGCCCCGCTGATTGCGGCCGTCGAGCGCGCGGAACGGGATGCACACCTCCGGGAAGTCTGCGAGCAGCAGGTCGTTCTCGCAGAGCTCCTGCGTGATCGACGCCACGAGGTTCTTCGCGCTCCGCAGATCGGAGTTGAAGATCGCGAGGTACTTGCGATAGCCGTACAGTGCCGCCCAGAGTGTGGCGTTTTCCGTGATCGTCGTCTTCGCGAAGCCGCGGTACACCGCGTTGACGAGTCGTCCCGCACCGCCGCGGGCGAGGGCGTTTTCGATCCGGTCGATGACGTTGACGTGGTCGGCGCTGAACGGGTCCGCGCCTGTGG
>JBAQZJ010000376.1:0-2959 GCA_049790855.1 Planctomycetaceae bacterium
GTGACGCGCTCCCTGACGGTCGCGGCTAAACTTGTTGGAGCATCGCAGCGATTCTATGCTCGGTTCGCACGCCTCGATTCGCCGTTCGTCTTCCCCGCATGTCCTACCTCGTCACGCTCGCCGATCGCTTGACGACGGGGTTGCAAGCACTCGACGAGCAACGGCGTGCGCGGCATCGATCCTTCCTGACGTCGCAGCAGATGCCCGACGGCGGATTTCGCGGGCGGGAAGGGGATTCCGACCTGTACTACACCGGCTTCGCGATCCGCGGCCTGGCGGTGCTCGGCGGATTGGCCGACGACGAGGCGATTCGCGTCGCCCGCTTCCTGCGATCGTTCGACGTCGCATCGCTCGACGTCATCGACCTGCTGAGCTGGCTCTATTCGGCTCTCGTCGTCCAGGCGACGACGGGCGACGACCTGCTCGCCGGGCGGGAGGACGACTGGATCGATCGGACCGTCGAGCGATTCGAGCGACTGCGTCGCGCCGACGGCGGATATGCGAAGTCGACCGAAGGTGCCATCGGCAGCACCTATCATGCGTTTCTCATCTCGCTTGTTTATGAACTGCTCGGCCGCGAAGCTCCGGCCTCGAACCTGCTGATCCAGTTTCTCTACGATCAGCAGCGTGACGACGGCGGGTTCGTCGAGATCGGCCCGATGAAACGCAGCGGCACGAATCCGACCGCGGCGGCAGCGGCACTGCTGAACAAGCTCGGCGCGATGGACGAGGAAGTCCGCGAGGACGTCGCACACTTCCTCGGCACGGTCTGGACGAACGAGGGAGGTTTCGCCGCCAATACGCGAATCCCCTTCGCCGACGGCCTCTCGACCTTCACCGCACTGCTCACCGCGACCGATCTCGGTCACGAACGACTGATCCGACCCGATGCCGTGCGAGGCTTTCTCACCAACGAACTGGAATTCCCGTCCGGCGGCTTTCGCGGAGCCGTGTGGGACGACCGGGCCGACGTGGAATATTCATTCTACGGTCTCGGCGCACTGGCGCTGATCGGTCCGTGACTGCGTCGCGACCCGGCCACGGGACTAATCGTCGCTTCTTCTGATGATCACGCGGCGGCGAGCACGAAGTTCCGGTGCGATTTCGCGGTCGTGCGCCTCGTGATCGTGAAGGGCGTCTCGCGCATGCTCCGGCAACGCGTCGCGTCGTTCCGAGTAGCGGTCATCGCGAAATCGCGGGTCGCGATATCGATCCTGGGGAACGACGACCGGCTCAGACTCATGATCGACGAGAAGATGCCGGACGAGATCGATCCGGACGGCTTGCCGGTTTTCGGCGCGTCGAATGTCTTCACGCCAATGTGCGGCCTCTTCCCTCGACAGCGAGCGGCCGGTCGCCCGGGTCACGGCGTCGACCCACTCGTCGAATCCGCCGTCGACCCGTCGGTAGAACTCGTCGGTGCCGAGTAGCATGCCCAGCGCCTCCATCATCATCACTCGCTCGCCGCGGGGGTGCCCTTTCGCAAGGTGTTGTCGCCACCGCAGCTCGTCCTCCGGTGACAGCGGACGGCCCAACAGGTCGCGATACCATTCGCTCACCTGTTGCAGGCGAGGGTCGGTGTATCGCACCGGTCCCTGATATTGGCCATGACCGTCGTGGTCGTCATGGCTGCCGCTGTAGTGATGATGGTGTTCGCCGTAACGCCGATCGTCGTCGTAATATCGCCGGTCGCCGCTGCCGTAACGATCGCCGTAGGACGAGCGAGTTTCGAGCTCGAGCCGCGGGGTGACGCGATACCTCGTCCGGCCGTAGGCGTCGGGCGTCGCGTCGCTGCGGTACGACGAGTCGATGCTCGAACGCGGTACGAGCATCAAAGGCCCCTGCTCGCGCGACCCCTGGGCCGAGGCCACGCCGGCGAAGGCCGCAAAACCCAACGCGGCAACAAGTGTTACGAGCCGGCACATTGCTTGGATCTCCAGAGAATCCGTCAGTCACGTTCGGGGAATCACAAATTCCGTTCCATTCTTAAGGATACCGTCGCTCCGGACGATTGTGATCCGGATTTTCCCGGCCCTTCCCGGACATCGGGCCGAATCCGCCGCACTCTTGCCGGCAACGTGTTCGGCCATCCTGTGTCACAGTCGCGTCAGTTGAGCCATAATCGCGACGCCTTCGGGTGTCGCGATTCTGGGGAAAACCGAACATCGCCGTGAACACGGAGCCGTGTGAACCGACAGCGCTTTTCGGAAAACGCGCCATGACGCAGCAGGCTCTTGACCGCCGACTGGGGCTGACCGACGCCGTCTTCCTCGGGCTGGGCTCGATCGTCGGCACCGGCGTGTTCGTCAGCATTGGCGTCGCCGCGGGCGTCGCCGGCCCGGCGGTGATTCTCGCCACGGCGATCGCCGCATTGGTCGCGACCGCCAACGCGCTCAACAGTGCCCAGTTGGCGGCGAGTCATCCCGTCAGCGGGGGCACTTACGAGTACGGCTATCGCTATCTGTCGCCGTGGCTCGGTTTCTCGGCCGGCTGGATGTTTCTGTGTGCCAAAACGGCCTCGGCCGCGACCGCCGCTCTCGGGTTCGCCGGCTACGCGACGAACTCGCTCGGAATCGAGTCGCGGTGGATCGTGCCGATCGCCGCCGCGATGGTCGCCGCGGTGACGCTGCTGGTGCTGGGCGGAATCCGACGGTCCAGCCGCGCGAACACCGCGATCGTATCCGTGGCACTCCTGTCGCTCGTCGTGTTTTGCGCGGCAGGACTGCCTGCTGCGAGCCGCAACGCCGGCGAACTCCTGGCGACGATGTTCAGCGATCAGGATGGTGCGTTCGGCCGTCTGCTGGAAGCGACGGCGCTGATGTTCGTCGCCTACACGGGTTACGGTCGCATCGCGACGCTCGGTGAAGAAGTGATCGAACCGCGACGAACGATTCCGCGGGCGATCGTGGTGACGCTCGTCGTGTCCGGCGTGTTGTATGTCGCCGTCGCCGTGGTCGCC
>JBAQZJ010000377.1:0-11290 GCA_049790855.1 Planctomycetaceae bacterium
ACGCTCCCTGACGGTCGCGGCTCTGAAGACGGCTGCGGGCACTACCTTCGATCGGAAACCGCTGTACGATGGGAACAGACGGTGCCCAGGGCACCGTCGGGCTTTTACTCGAAACGAAGGCCGTGAATCGTGAACCGCCCCGCCGCTCCTGCCGATTTGCCGGAACCGACCATCCGCATGACGGAAGGCTGGCACTGTCTGCATCTGTATTACAAAGTTGATCCGAAAGAACTGAACGCCCTGTCGGAAAAGGATCGAGCGGCCGGTCGCGAAGAGGTCGCTCATCTGCTCGATCCGACGCGGGACGGAGCGCCGGAGCGACTGCAAACCTCCGTCGTCTCGGGCCACAAGGCCGATCTCGCCGTGCTGGCGATGGACGCCGACCCGCTGCGGATCGACGCCCTGCAGCAGGCGATTCGAAACAGTCGGCTCGGCACGTGTCTCGTCCCGGCGTGGTCGTTCGTGTCGATCACCGAGGTGTCGGAATACGTGCCGACCATCGAGCAATACGCCGAGCGACTGCGGCGGGAAGGGACCGGCGAGGAAGCCCCGGCGTATCGGGCGAAGTTGGCGGCGTATGAAAAACGGCTGCCGATCATGAACCGGCAGAGGCTCTACCCCGACTTTCCGAACCTGCCGGTCTGTTGCTTCTACCCGATGAACAAGGCCCGGCACCCGCAGGCGAACTGGTATCTGGAGTCGTTCTCGCATCGCAGCGACCTGATGGCCGAGCACGCTGCGAGCGGAATCACGTTCGCCGGCCGCGTGAGCCAGGTCATCACCGCGTCGACGGGCTTCGACGACTGGGAATGGGGCGTGACGCTCTGGTCGCGCACGCCGGAGGACGTCAAAAGCATCGTGTACACGATGCGGTTCGATGAAGCGTCGGCGAAGTACGCGGAGTTCGGCCCGTTCTACATCAGCTACATTCTGCCGCCCAAGGACGCGCTGAAGCACGTGCGGATCTGAACGGTCGCGTGACGGCGAATGCCCGCGCGAAGACCGTTCATCAGCGTCGCCGCAGTCCGTAGTCGGCGTTGGCCGTCGTGAAGTCGATCGCAGCGAGTTGCGTGTCGAGATTCACATTCGTGTAACTGTACGCTTCGATGAGCGTTTCGGAGTCGAGCTGGTCGCGGGGCAGGTCTTCGATCGGCCAGCCGTAGTTCTCGATCCGCGAGACGAAGAGGTATTCGCGGTCGATGTAGACCACCGATTTGCGGTAGTCTTGGCGCACGTCGGGGCTGTCGTAAACGATGGAGAACCGGTGACAGGGCCGTCCGTCGACGGTGGCCTCCTTTTCCGTACAGGTGTAGCCGTCGAGCCAGCCGGCTTCCCGGTATCGGGATTCGAGAATGATCTGCGACAGCCGCAGCAGTCCGACTTCCGTCACCGGATGCCGAGATTCGCTCAGCGCCATGTTGCCGGCCGGATCCAGCTTGATTGCGCCGAGGAGCCGGCCCTTGAGACCGCTCGGCCGCACGATCATCGAGCCCTCATTTTGCCCGTCGACGTACAGCAGCTCCTGTCCGGGCTTGCCGTCGGTCCATTTCATGTAGACGCTGAACGGCTCGTGGCGAAGCTTGAGCCGCATCGTCTGCGGTTCGGTCATCACCCCGCCGACCACCTCTTGCTTCGAGAATTCCGCCGTGTAGCCGGTCAGATGACGCAACTGGCGGACGCCTTCTTCGAGCAAAGCGATCGATCGGCGATGCGCTTCGATCGCCGGCGTCTTCGGAATGTCCGGCAGTTCGCGGATCGCGGCCAGATCGCCGTCGGAGAGCGAGGCCGTGCGAATCAAACCTTGCGTGGCGACGACCCGCGCTGCCGTGGCGTCGGCATCTGCGAAGATCGGCGGGAAGGTCCAGTAGATTCCGGAAAGCATTCCCGATCCGGTGATGGCGGCCCAGAGCAGCCGCCGGCGATCGGGGATGACGGCAGGAACGTGGCCGGGGGGGGCGGTGACGTTCGGTCGAATCATAAATTCTCTCCGCGCGACGGAATGGAGCGGTCCGTCGGGGTCACACACCCGGCGTTGCGTGCTCCGTCTGGCCGGCGCGGAGGCCGACGCAATTACGGTCCGCACGCACGGCGGCCCGCGGCGTCCGTGTCCGGGAAGCGCTCCGACTCAACTCTCTTCATCGATCGGCCCCCACTTGATCTCACGGATATGAAAAATTCGTGCCGCGGCGACCCTTGCCTGATCGTTTTTTTTTGACGCGCACGACCGTTCATCGAGATAATGCGGTCGTTTCCGTCGCGTTTCGACCTTCGCGGGACATTGAGAGCGACCGCTCATCATTATTTCTTTGCCGCATCCGCTGCGTCCGGTTCCTTCATCGCCTTGCTGATCTCGATGCGGACAGGCGTTCCGACGGGCGGGATTCGCTCCGTCCATGCCTCGAAAAGCAGGCTGTCCTGGCCCTCTGCGGAACTGCGGGCATCGACGTCGATCATGGCGGAGGGAAAGTTCGCGACGCAGACGACGTCGCCCGATTCGGCAAGGTAGACGCGGTGTCCATCGGCCTCGTCACGCACAAATCGGCTGCCGACGAAGACCCAGTCGGCGTCCATCGCGCGCATTCGCGTTTTCTTGAAAATCGAGCGAATCGCCTTCTGAAACGCCTCGTCGTTGCTGAGTGCGAGATAATGGTCGCGACTCTTCTCCGTCAGGGGGCCGTACCACGACAGCTCTTTGTTCGTCGCATCGAAACGCATCTCGCCGTCGTCGGGAAGCGTCACGCCCGCGGGCAGCGTCTCCAGCGGTTCGCCGAAGTACCGATGAATCGCGTAGCGGATCCATTGCCGCGCGTCGGCCCGCTGCTCTTTGCCGTCTTCATCCGTCCAGACGAGTTCGATCTTCAGGCGCGGTCCCGTCGGCGGAATGTATTCGGGCTGAAAGGTGACCGGTCCTCCGGGGTCGATTCCCAAAGCGACCAGACCCGCGTGCACGATATACGCCTTGCCATCGAATGCGAGGATCGATTCGTGCTCCTTCGTGTTCTTTTTACAAAGCAACATTTCAAGCATGCCCTCGCGAAGCGCGACCTGGCTGTCGACGACGACCAGCTTTCGTTTCGCATCCAGCAGGACCGTTCCCTCCCGGTTGAGAGGCACAAGTTCCTTCGTCGCCTTCGCAGGGAATGCAGGCTGCCGTGCGTCCCCTTGAACCGTCGTCCCAGACTCCGGTTCGCGATCCTGGGCGACAAGCACGACGACCGATGCAGTCAGTAGCAGGCAGACGGCAATTCTCCACGGCGATTTCATGACGTCTCTCCGAATCTGGAAGAAAGGAAACAGGTCGTTTGGAAGACGAATCGATTGAGGGGCGAACGATCGGAGGAGGACATCGCCGAGGCCCTATCGTGACCGCTGAACCGTCGCGTGGTCGAGCCAGTCGACGAGGTCTGCAATGAAGTGGTGGCGGTCGCGTTCGAACTCCAGCGTATGACAGGCGTCGGGATATTCCAGCAGAGTTTTCTCCGTAGAACCGAACGAGACGACCAACCGGCGAGTCGCGTCGTTGTCAATGATGCGATCCTGCCCGGCGAGCATCAGGAGGATCGGACATCGAATCGCCGAGACGTTCCGCTGCACATACCGATCGATGTCGAGGCTCGCGAGAAGAAACCGTATCGTCACTCGTCGCAGGGCGAGCGGATCGTTGCGGATGAACGACTGGTATTCCGGCACGTCGGTGAACAACGCCGGGTCGTCGAGCGGGATCGAGACTTCGCGTAAGCCGGCGCCGGCGGCGGACCCGAGCTTCAGGGCAAGACGTTGAACCGCGTTCGCGCCCACTTGAGGGCACAGGCCGGGGGCAAGCAGCACAAGACCGTCGAACAGGTCGGCCCGTCGGGCTGCGACCGTCGCGGCGAGTTTGCCGCCCCAGCTGATCGCCATCAACACGAGCGGAATGCGATCGAGGCCGTCGCGTTTCAGATGACCGACGAATTGGACGACGTCGGCGACGAGCCGATCGGCGTGCGGCGTGTCGCCGCGAGCGGTCTCGTTCCGGCCTGAGCCGCGCCGATCGAGAAACGCGACCGCGTAGCCGGCTTCGGCCAGCCGCAGCGAGGAATGACAGTACCAGCCGGAGTGGCTCTGAATGCCATGCAGGGCGACGACGAGCGCACGCGGAGTTCCCGCCGGACGCCACAACCGATAGGCAACTTCGTAACCGTCGGATGCAGCGAAGTTTCGCAGGGCAGACGGCGGTTCGTCGGTGATGCCGGTCAGTTCGGCGGATTCAATGGTTTCCGACATTCCCGATCCTGAAGCACATCGGCTTCCAGCACGCGAGCGAATTGACCATAAGCTCCCTCGCCCGCAAGGACGATCCGCACGAGCTTCGGCAATTCCGCAGCGGAAAGATGATCGCAGACGGCCCTCAACGTCGTTTGTGCGGCGAGATCGAGAGGAAAGCGGTACGCGCCGGTGCTGATCGCCGGCATTGCGATGCTTTCGCATCCGTACGCCGCCGCGAGGTCAAGGCATTTGATGATCGCCGAGCGAAGTCGTTCAACCTCTCCGGCCGACCCGCCTCTCCAGACGGGGCCGACCGCATGGAAAACATACTTTGCATCGAGATTGCCGGCGCGCGTGGCGACGGCGCTGCCGGTGGGGCAGCCGTCCGGGTATCGGCGGCGAGTTTCGTCCATCACGCTTGGTCCGGCCGCCCGATGGATCGCGCCATCAACTCCGCCGCCGCCCGCGAGTCGGCTGTTGGCGGCGTTGACGATCGCATCGACTGCCTGCTGCGTGACGTCCCCCTGAACCAGTTCGACCCGGTTCGAGCCGATGCGACGAAACATGCGGCGTTCCCGCGTTTGCAATGCGTCGTATCGACGCGAATAATCCTGTGACGGAGAAATGCCCTGCCCGTCACGACGTTCGGCGAATCCGGCCTGACGATCGCGGCCCTGCCGACGTTCCAGCAGTATAGCGAAACCGCATCCGTGATCCGCGTCCTGCTCGTCATCCCGACTCTCGACGCCTCCGGAGCGGAGAAGCAACTTGCATTGCTGGCGGCGGGCCTGCCTCGAGATCGGTTCGAGCCGCACGTCGTCGCCTTGACGCGAACCGGCCCATGCGAAGAGATCATTCGCCGGGCTGACGTGCCGATCACAGTGCTCGACAAGCGATTCAAAGCCGATCCGATCGCGATCGAACGGCTACGGCGTCTCGTGGCGAGTGTTCGTCCGCACGTCCTGCATACCTGGCTCTTCGCGGCGAACGCCTATGGACGGCTGGCCGTTCATGGACCGCATGCTCCGAAGATCGTCGTTTCCGAACGCTGCGTCGACAGTTGGAAAAGCCGCTGGCAGCTTTGGCTCGACCGGAAACTCGTGGGCCGGACGGACGCCCTCGTGGCGAATTCCCAGAGCGTCGCGGCGTTCTACCGCGACGTCGGCGTGCCGGCCGAGGTGATCCGCGTCATTCCGAACGGCGTCGATCTGTCGGATCGCGATCGCGTCGATCGCATCGCGTTCCGCAACGACCTCGGTCTGCCGCCGGACGCAAAGGTCGTCGTCTCGGTATGTCGGCTGGCGAAGCAGAAACGCGTCGACGTGGTCGTCTGGGCGACGCAGCTTCTCAGGCAATTGACCGAGAACGTCTATCACGTGATCGTGGGAGACGGCCCCGAGCGCCGGTATCTCGAGACTCTCGCGAAGCATTTCACCTGTGACCACGTGACGCGATTTCTCGGACATCGCCCGGACGCCGCGAGGCTGATCGGCGCGTGCGACGTCCTATGGCTCGCCAGCGATTTCGAGGGGCAATCGAACAGCCTGCTGGAGGCGATGGCTGCGGGCGTGCCGGTGATCGCGACCGACATCCCCGCGAATCGCGAACTGGTTCAGGACGGCCGGACGGGATATCTCGTCGGTCTCGGCGATAGCCCGGCGTTTGCCCAATACGCCGATCGGCTGCTGGCCGACCGGACGCTCGCCGCCGGGCTCGGTCATGCGGCGCGCGAGTACGTCACCGAGCATCACGGTGTGCCGTCGATGGTCGATGCCTATGCGACGCTGTATGAAGAGCTGGTGCCGTCGGCGTCGATTTCCGCCGTTCGGTAACGGGTGATTGAAACCGGCGCGACCCGCTTCTCCCCGACGCGAGGGGAACCGAAATCGCCCGTTGTCATTGAATTTCGCTGCGGCTTCGTCACAACGTTCTTGAACGGGTCATCATGTGCGGGATCACCGGTGCGGTCTGGACGGCGGCGGGAAAGCCGGTGACGGACGAAGAACTACGGCGGATGGTCGTCGCGATCACGCACCGCGGGCCTGACGATGCCGGCACTTATTTCGGCGGATGCGACGCAGCCCGAGTCGATGCGTCGTCCGTGGGCGTCGTGCTCGGATTTCGACGGCTTTCGATCATCGATCTGGCGGGCGGCCATCAGCCGATGTCCGACGAGAGCGGCCGTTTCCGGATCGTGTTCAACGGCGAGATCTACAACTACCGGGAGTTGCGCGAGGAACTTCGGTCACGCGGGCACAACTTCCGCACGACGAGCGACACCGAAGTCCTGCTGGAAAGCTATAAAGCGTGGGGCGTCGACTGCGTCCAGCACGTTCGAGGAATGTTCGCCTTTGCGATCTGGGACGGACGAAAACTGTTCCTCGCCCGCGACCGCATCGGACAGAAGCCGCTCTATTACCGCGAAGAACAGGGACGCCTGCTGTTCGCGAGCGAACTCAAATCGCTGCTTCAAGTCGACGACGCTCCGCGAGACGTCGAGCCGACCGCCGTCGACGACTTGCTGACGTATCACTACGTTCCTGCGCCGAAGTGCATCTACCGCGGCTATTCCAAGCTTCCGCCGGGACACATGGCAGTCTACGAAGACGGTCGGCTGTCGGTCTCGCGGTACTGGTTGCCGCCGTACGATCGCATCGGCGGCTCGGCCGACGGCCTGACGATCGACCCGGCCGAAACGGCACGCTGGACGCCGGATCAATGGCGGCGTGAGCTACGACGGAGGCTGACCGAAGCCGTGCGATTGAGACTGCGGAGCGACGTGCCGCTGGGGGCGTTTCTGTCGGGCGGAATCGACAGCACGATCATCGTCGGCCTGATGCAGGAAATCCTTGCCGAGGAGGGCGGTCGCCCGGCAATGACGTTCTCGATCGGGTTCCCGGTCCCCGAGTTCGACGAACGCCACTACGCCCGGCAAGCGGCAAAACACCTGGGCACGAATCACCGCGAGATGGTCGTCGGGCCCGATGCCGCCGCGATGCTGCCCCGGCTCGCCTGGCATTACGACGAACCGCTCTCCGACCCGTCCGCCGTGCCGACGATGATTCTGTCAGAATTCACGCGGCGACATGTGACGGTCGCATTATCGGGCGACGGCGGCGACGAGTTGTTCTGTGGATACGACCGCTACCGGGCGGTGCGGCTGGCCCTTCAGGCGGCGAAGCTGCCGGGACCGGTGAAGTCGCTGCTTGCCGCGTCGGTCTGGCAAAAGATCCCCACGACGAACCGGCATCGCTCGTTCGGCCGACGCGTCAAGCGGTTCATCGCCGCTCTCGCCGTTCCGCCCGAGCGACAATACCTGCGCTGGGTGGGAGTGTTCGACGCCGAGTTGCGGGCGAGGCTCTACACGTCCGAGTTCGCGCGTGCCGTCGGAGATCACGACAGCTTCGAGGCACTCGCGCAAGCCTACGCCTTGTGCCACGACTGCGACATGGTCACTCGCGCGATGTGCGTCGATCTGCTGACGTACCTTCCCGGCGACATCCTGGCGAAGGTCGACATCGCCAGCATGGCGGTCGGGTTGGAAGCGCGCAGCCCGTTTCTCGACCACCATGTCGCTGAACTCGCGGCCCTGATGCCGCTCGATCTGAAACAGTCGACGGGCGGAGGGAAACGAATTCTCATCGAGACGTTCGCCGATCTGATACCGCCGGCGATCCGCACGCGATCGAAGATGGGTTTCGGCGTGCCGGTCGCCCCGTGGTTCCGCGGCGAACTGTGCGAAATGATGCACGACGTCCTTCTCGATTCCCGCACGGCCGGTCGCGGGTATTTTCGGCCGGAAGAATTGAAGCGGTACGTCGCCGAGCACGAAAGCGGCCGGTGGGACCACGGTTACCGCCTCTGGTCGCTGCTGATGTTCGAGCTATGGATGCGTCAATGGATTGACGCCGCCGTGCCGCCGATCGAGTCGCCGTCGCACGTCCCGTTCGCGATTCCAGCGTGAGATCCAGTTTGCTCGGCGAGCGGCAGTGCGTCAGCCTGCCGGTGCGTTCGTCGCAGCACGACGCCGGCCTGATTCGATCATCGATCGAATGGACGTTCCCTCGCTGGCGGGTCGGGCTTGCGAGAAGAACGCCTTCGCAAGCCCGACGCGCCAGCGAGGGACAACCGGTCCCCGCAATCACGGCTGCTCATTAATACAACGACAACGTCGTTTCGTTTTTTCTCACGACCGGCTGCCGGGACGAAGCGTCGCATCCCAGAATGCGGTATCGCTCAGGGAAGCGGCCGAGCAGCGAGAGAGACGGTGCTGCGGCGTTTCCGTTCGGGCGGCGAAATCCCTGCCAGCCCGACAGAATTTCCGACCAGGCCCGCGAGCGCTGCGTCCAGCGAATATGGATCGGGTCGAAGCCGTACCAGTCAAGCGGCGGCGTCATGACGACGGCGCCACGACGCGCGGCGGCATCGGCGACACGGGCGTCCAGTTCTCGCGCGCGATCGAGCATCTCTGACCAGGCGATCGGGCGGTGCAGCGGGAAAAACGACATTCGGGTGGCATGGTATCGCGCTGCGCTCAGCCGTTCGATGCGGGAGAGGGGCAAGCGCGTGACGACAATGCGGGCGTCGACTGCAACGAGGCGATCGAGACAGGTCTCGACCCAGCCGGCGATCGTTTCCGGACGGTGTCCGTACATCAGGTCGTTGCCGACGTCCGTCAGCAGCGCGTACGAAGCGGCCGCGTCATCGACTTTAGCAAGTGAACTCCACAACCCGCATTCCCCGATCGGCGGAAGACTGCGGACCGCCACCGTGCTCCAGGAACCGTACGACCGTCCGTGGCCGAGTGCGCCGCGAATGTCGAGCGAACCGTCGAAGCCCGAACGAAACAGTCGAGTGAGGACGCCGAACCCGAGCGTGACGTTGCTCGCGCCCAATAGGGCGATGCGGGTCACTCCGCCGCCGCTGGAAGAAACGCCTCGACTCTGCCGTGCATCGTGTAGAGACGGAATCGGCCGGGCGTTGCCGGCACGAGCAGGTTGCTCGACCGGTTGACGCTCTTCGGGAACAGCGGGTTGCGGGAATACTTGGTCCATGTTCGCAGGTCGTCCGAAACGGCGAGGTTGCTCGTCCACAGGGCCGGGCTGTCGCGGTCATCGGTGCCGTGGTAGAGCGCGTAATAGCGGCCCTCGTGTTTCACCACCTGATTCACCGCGATTCGGGAGGAATCATAGGCTTCCGGCCCCGGCCGGAGGACCGGTTCGTCCGACACGTTGGTCCAAGTCTGCATATCGCACGAAGTCGCCAGCCAGACTGCTGCGTCTCGCCGTTCGTAAAACAGATGCCAGGTTCCATCTTCGAAGAACGCGGTCGGCGTTCCGAGCGGTCCGGGCGGAACAGGGCTTCCGTCCGCGAGCCGGATGTCCAGAGGACCGACACGCCGCCACCGAATCCCGTCGGAAGACGCGAGCAGTTGTGCCTGGTCGTCCCGGCCCTCGGCAAACATGAAAAACCGGCCGTCGTGGCGGACGATCATCATGTCTTCCACCCAGCCGGCGTCGTAAATCGGGTTCTGCGCGTGACGCGTCCAGTGCAGGCCGTCGCCGGACGTTGCGAGTCCGAGGAACTTCGTTCCTTCGCGGGTTCCGTCGTACCCGGTATACCAGAGTCGCCACTTGTCTCCGTCGCGCAGAATCCAGCCTCGCTCGCGAATCTTCGCGTCCCATTCACTTGGTGCGCCGGCGAAGACCGGATTGTCGTCGAAGAGTTGAAATCGCGTCAGTTCCGGCGGAAACGCAGGCTCCGCAGCCTCGACCGCCGTAACGAGAATCAGAACGAGCATTAGTGCTCGGAGCATTGTGAACCGCCGAAAATCGTGATGGAAACCACTGCGTCCCGCAGGTCGACTCCGGGCAGCGCGGGATGTTCGCGACCACGATGATGCAGACGATCGAACCTCGTCACAAGCGCGACGTGCTCGCTGAGAGCCTCTTACTCCAATTCCTGAACGAGCACTCGCTGTCGACGTCGTCGAAAGGGCCAGCGGCGCAGCAGGTTGCGATCTTCGGCCTCTTCGAAAAACTTGCCGGACAGCAGTCGGTGGAAGAACAGCAGCACGAACGCACCGGCGGCGGCCAGCACGAAGCCGAGCGGGCTGATGGGCGTCACGGCCTGGTTCGAAGCGAAGAACGCCATGACGCCGCAGCCGACGACGCTGCCTGCAATGCCCATCATGACCGTGGTCACGGCTCCGCCGGGATCCCGTCCCGGCATCACGGCCTTCGCCGCCAGTCCGGCGAGCGTTCCAAAGCCGACCCAGAGCAGAACCTCGTGCGCCGCCTGCGTCGCGAGGTCTGTGAATGTGTGATCGAGCATGCGCGTCCTTTCGCCCTGCCGCCTCGCATCCGTCTCCTCATAAGATCGGTTGTGAACGCGATTCAGATCGATCGAAGCTGACCTTTCCCTCGCCCGGAAACCTGGAAAAATGAGTGGACTGCGGAGACTCGGCAGGGTTATCGTCGACGAGTCATGGTTCCGATTCTCTGATCGCGTCGATGCTGAGCAGCCCTTCGCCACCGAACCCAAAGCGCGACGGTCGCAGTCCTTGTCTGCCCGTCGCCGTGGCGTTTGGAGCCGGAATCGCGATCGACCACCTGCTGGCGATTCCGCGGCTGACTCTATTCATCTCCGCGGGATCACTGCTGGCGCTACTGATCGCAGGATGCGGCCTCAAACGACCTTGGCGCGTCGTGCCGCTGCTCGTCGTGTATTCCATCCTGGGCGCGGCGAGTCACGGTGCCGCGTGGCGCGACCGCGGGCCGGCGTCGGTCGCCCGCCGGCTTGGTGAGGAGCCGCGGCTCGCCACCCTGACCGGCGTCGTCGTCTCGTCTCCGCAGATTGCTCGTCGTCGTGAATCGGGCAGAAAGGCTGCGTGGCAGCTAGAAGATCGGACACGCCTCATCGTCGAAGTGGACGGCCTTTCCGGCGGGCAAACCGCAGCGGCGCACGCGGTGACCGGCCGTGTCCAGATGACTTCGGCAGGCCATCTGATCCATATTGCGCCGGGCGATCTGTTTGAAGTCACAGG
>JBAQZJ010000378.1:0-3159 GCA_049790855.1 Planctomycetaceae bacterium
CCCGAGGGCCGCGTTGGACCTCCTTGACGAGTACATAATCGCCGCGTCGGTCCGCCTTGCCCTCGGGCCGGCCAGACCGAACGCGGTACATCAGACTTTCCGGATAGGCTCTAAGAGCGTCGCGGCACCGTCTGTAAAAGGGAGGGTGAGGCTCCTCCCGAACCACACGGTCTGTCGGCGTACTTCATCCGTGCGCGTCCGTTCAGAGAGTTCGCTGGGGAGATCGTTCCTCGGGATCGGATCCACAAGGCCCATGCGGCTCGGCAGGAGCCTCGCCCTCCCTGCTGAAGGTCGTTTCAGGGAGCGTTCGGAAAGAATCGCGGACGTCGTGGATTAACGCGGATGTTGAGCCACGGCCCTTCGTCTGACCCGGCGTCACGAACGCGCGCTTCTCGATCGCAGTCGCTCCGGTTCGAGTGATTCTCCGGTCGTGGGTCACTTTGAGCAAAGCGGCCGGAGCTGTCGCCTTTCGCTCCGCGAAAAGGCGTTCTTTCGCGGAGCGAAAGACGGCATTCCGTCAAACTGACCCACGACCGATTCTCCTCATTCCCCCAGCGATTCGGCCACGTCGGCGCGATAGGCTCGCAGTCCCGGCAGCAGGCCGGCGACGATCGCGAGGACGATCAGTGCGGGGACGAGCCATAGCTCGTTCGGGTCGAAAGCGTAGGGGTCGATCAGCAACTCGGTCTTGTTGCGAAGGATCGGGGCGGCGACGATCACCAGCAGGTGGCCGACGAGGGCGCCAAGCAGTCCGCCGCCCAGGCACAGCAGCAGCGACTCGGCGAGGATCACGCCGAAGACGGTCTCCCGCCGGGCGCCGAGCGCCCGCATGATCGCGATTTCGCGAAGCCGTTCCGACATCGAGTTGTAGATGCTCACGAAGATGCCGACGCCCGAGACGACGAGGATCACGGCGGTCAGGGCGAGCAAGGCGTTGCGGATGTTGCCGATGAACTCGTTTTGCAGGCGGGCCATCGGGCGGATCGGGTTGACCGCCTGGACCGGCGAGTAGCCCCGACGCAACTTCTCGCGAAACATGACGGCGATCGTGCCGGGGTCGTCTTTGCTGGCCCATTTCGTCCGAACAAGAAGCGCCGTCACTTCCTTCTGGATGTCGGGCACGTCGTGGGCGTGATGAGCATGGTCGTGCCCGTGGCTGTGATCGTGAACGTGCTCACCGCCGTGCTTGGCGACCTCAGCCGCCAATTCGTCGCCGGACAGGGGTGACAGGCCGTTGAAGTCGCGCCAGGCGTTGACCGCTTCCGACACGGGCTTCTCGTGGCCCGAGACGAGGTAGAAACCGTCGAGGTTGACGAACGCGGTGCGGTCGTCGGGCGTGCCTGTCGGCGCGAGGATGCCGACGACCTCGAACTCCTCGTCATGAACGTGGCCGGTTTCGGCCCCGCCGTGGACGAGCTTGAACTTCGAGCCGATTCCCCACCCGTTCTTGCGAGCGACCTCGCTGCCGAGGATCGCATGAAAGGCGGACGACCAGCGCTTGCCCTCGGCGAGCGCGTAAGGTTTGTCGGGAGCGGAGCCCCAGAGAAAATACTGGTCGGTCGTGCCGACGATCGGAAAGCCGCCTTCCTGCGTGAAGTCGCCGAACGCGACCGGCACCGCGCCGTCGACCATCGGATCCTCCAGCAGGTCGAGGTAATACAGGTACGGCAGGTTCTGGATCGGCGGCTCGATGCGATAGACGGTGCTCAGCACGAGCTGCATATCGCTGCCCTTCGGCCCGACGATGAAATCGTAACTGACGCTGTGGCGGTTGAACGTCTCGTTGATGATGCCCGCGATCACCAGGACGACGACGACCAGCATCACGCCGAGACCGACCGACAGGGCCGTCAGCGACGAGGCGAGCAGCCGCTGCCGCAGGCTCTTGAGGGCGATGGTGAAAAGGTTCATGGGCGGGGAGGTATCTGGTGATCTGGTGTCTGGTGTGCGGTGATTGGCCTGACGAGGCGACCAGGCCACCAGACCACCACCTTTAACTCATCGCCATTCGTCCGCTGGCGGCGCGGTTGAACTCGGCGAGATGTTCGACGCGGTCGAACTGTTCCGCGACCTGCGGCGAATGGGTCACGAGCAGCAACGACACGTTCTGCTCGCGACATGTGTCGCGGATCATGTCGAGAACGGCCTGCTGATTCGCGGCGTCGACGTTCGCAGTCGGTTCGTCGGCGAGCATCAGGCTCGGTTTGTTCGCGAGGGCACGGGCGACGGCGACTCGCTGACGTTCTCCGACCGAAAGTTGTGCAGGCCGGTTGTGCAGGCGATGTGACAAGCCGACACGGCCGAGCAGTTCCTTGGCCCGGTTCCGATCGGTTCGGCCGCTGCCGAAACTCATGCCGAGCAGCACGTTTTCGAGTGCCGTAAAAGCCGGCAGCAGGTTGAACGTCTGAAAGACGAACCCGATCCGTTCCGCGCGGAACCGGTCACGTGCGGCTTCAGGCAGGCCGGTGACGTCGACGTCGTCGATCAAGACGCGACCGGAATCGGGCGTTCGCAGGCCGGCAATCACATTGAGCAGCGTCGTCTTGCCCCCGCCGCTCGACCCGACCAGCACCGCCTGTTCACCGCGCCGCAATTCAAATCGTTCGATGTCGAGGACGGGCACCTGCCCGCCGTCCGGCTGGCGATAGGTCTTCGTCAATTGCTCGATGAGCAGCGACATGCCGTCTCCTGAGAGTCTTTCCAAACGCGACCTGCGTCGCCTCGGCGCGCGACCTACCCCGGCTACGATACTCCATAGTGGGCCGTTGGTGGAATCTAACGAGCCGCAGGCGAAAATGCAATTCAATTGCAATGGCAGCGCGCTGGTCGCGATGGGTCATCGTCGTCGTGGGCGCAACATAGAACGTGGGCGCCCTCGGCAGGCTGACGCCCGCCGCTCGCTCTGTTTCCTTTTCTCCCCGTTCTTCCCTTCTCCCGTTCTCGAAAAAAATCCAAGGCGCCTTGGTCTGCAAGCCGTTGGGGCGGTTGCGAGACGTCCTCGGCGAGTGCCGAGCGAGGTTTCTCGCGGTTGCGCCGACCTGCGGGGACAACCACTTCTGGTCGTATTTTTGGGGAACGTCGGACCGTGCGGGAGGGTCTAGTGCCTCAACCGATCTGTCTTGACATGTTTTGGTGAATCGACGAAGTCCCGCTCTCTTC
>JBAQZJ010000379.1:0-2742 GCA_049790855.1 Planctomycetaceae bacterium
CTTCGCAAGCCCGACGCGCCAGCGAGGGAACTCTTTGGAGTCGACGAACTCTACGGCAGGTCGACGCCGCCCGCACTCCACGGATGGCAGCGCAGGATTCGCCACACGCCGCGAACGGCGCCCGAAACGGGGCCGTGCTTCCGAACGGCCTGAATGAAGTAGTTGCTGCAGCTCGGATGAAACCGGCAGCGGCCGCCGAAGAACGGTCCGAGAAAAATCTGATAGAGCCGCACCCCGCCGATCAAAAACAGCGACGGCAACCCGCCGATCGCACGCAAAATTCGCCGGACCCGCCCGCCTTCGCGGGGCTGGTTCTGCTGAGCGGACGATGGTGCTTGGCTGACCAACGGCATTCGTCTCTCGATTACTGCCCCTGCGCTTCGGATCGCTGAGAAAGGCCATCGGCGACGTCGATCGCCGCCTTTATCTCGATGCGACTCTCGGCCTCTCGCGGCTCCAGTCGCTTCATGACGCGCCGCACGCAACCGGCAAGGCTGCAGCGGTAGTCGGCGAGCGTCGCGCCGCTCTTCGGGCGTGGAACAAGCACGAGATCAAACCCGGACGGCAGTTCGAACTGATCGAGGCGAAACGCTTCTCGAAGCAGCCGCTTGATTCGGTTGCGCGCGACCGCCGAGCCGTGCTTCTTCGAGACGCTCAAACCCAGCCGCGTCACTCGCACCTCGTTGCGCATCGCAAAAACCAGCAGATGATCGTCACCGGCTTTGCGACCTTTCTCATAGACCCGGCGAAATTCGCTCGGCCGGCGCAGCTTCTGCTGCTTTGTCAGTCGTCGGCGTGGTGCGATTTCACCCATGAACGATTCACCAGGACGATTCTACTCTCCGAGCGCCTTGCGGGCCGGCTCCAGCAACTCCGAGACCGCGGGATCGTTCCCGTAAAGGTTCAGCAGTTCTCGATACATCTTCTGGGAGTCGGCCTTGTCGGTCTCGGCGAGCGACCCGGCTTTCCTGAGCGTCGATCGAATCAGTTCTCGTTTGCCGTCCTGTCCGGCGGCCGACTGGTGCAGCTCGCCGAGCAGCAGTTCCGCCTGCTCTCGCTCGTCGGCGAACTCCGACTCTCCCTCGATCACCACGACGAGGGCTTCCAGAATCCCGGTCGCCGCCGCGACGTCTCCCAAGGCGCGATGGGTTTCCGCGTTCCGCAACAGTCGATCGACTTCGGCCGCGCGAGCGTCGGAAGTCGCCGCAGTGGAGGCGTCTTCTCCCGAGCGGCGCCGGCGGATTCCGCGTTCGAGATCGATTTCGCGTTCGAGCCGTCGCGCTTCTTCCATCCGCGCCTCGGCCCGTTCCTTCCAGGCTCCGCCTTCCCGGACCAGCGGTTGCAGGTGCTCGATGCGCGCCTCCGAATAGTCGCCCGCGGCGATCAGCCGGTCGGCCTCTGCCCAATGCCATTCGGGCGTCGGCAGACTGCGATACCAGAAGAAGCCGCCGATCAGCAGCAGCGCGAGCAGCCCGAGAAGCACCCACGTGTTCTCGAAGAACGACTGCACCGGATGAGGCGTCTGCTGCCGAGCGATCTCCTGCCGCATCAGCGCGTGCATCAGCGTCGCTTCACCCGGACCCCGGCGGGTCACGGGCGTATCGCGGTCGGTCAGATCGGGGGCCGTCCGAGTCACGGCGTCGCCGTCGGCGTCGAACGAACTGGGCGACTCGCCGTCGGCCGCATCGTCTTCGTGCGACAGAATCTCCTGCCCCGTCGGCGGACCGACGCCGTGAGACGACTCGGCGGCGTACACCGGCAGCGGCTCCGAGCGAGAGAGTTCGACCTTGCGGGGGATCTCTCGCAAACGCTTGCCGGTGACGTAGGCGTCGGCAGGCCGTTTGTCAGGTTCCTTTTCGAGCAATTGGCAGACGATCTCTTCGAGCCACGACGGGCATTCCGGGGCGTAATGCCGCGGCCGGTCGAATTGTCCGAATCGATGCTTGTGCAGCACGTCGAGCATCGTCTCGCCCGAATACGGCGGCTTGCCGGTCAGCATCGTGTACATCACCGCGCCTAGCGCATAGAGATCGCTCTTCTTCGTGGCGCGCTGGCCCTGCGCCTGTTCGGGCGACATGAATTCGGCGGTGCCGATGATGCCGCCGCTTTTCGTCAGACGAGATGCCGCGAAGACCTGGGCGACGCCGAAGTCGGCGAGCTTGACGGCGCCGTCTCGCGAGACGAGCAGGTTCGAGGGCTTGAGATCGCGATGGATGATTCCCGCGTCGTGCGCCGCCTTGAGCGCCAGGCAGATCTGCGACCCGTAATCGATCACCACGGGCCACGGCAGCCGTCGCTCGCGCCGCAACCTGGCCAGCAAGGTCTCGCCGTCGACGTATTCCATCGCGTAGTAATACGCCTGCGATTCGCCGTCGTTGCCGTTGCCGTTGGAAACGGTCCCGCTGTCGAAAATCTTCACGACGTTGGGGTTCTCGATCTGCCGCAGGGCGGCGATCTCGCGCTCGAACCGTGCGAGGAAGCCTTCTTCGCGGGCGAGGCTGGCCGGCAGAACTTTCACGGCCGCCCGGCGTCCCGTCTCTTCGTGAACCGCGAGATAGACGGTCCCCATGCCGCCTGTGCCGAGCTTGCGATCGATGACGTAAGGGCCGACACGGTCCATGGGACGAGGATTGAGAATGGGGAACGGAGAAGGGAGAATCGAGAGAAGAGAGGATGCCCGATGCATTCTCACGGTTCGAATCTCAATCCTCAATCCTGAATCTGAAATGCGTGCCGCCCTGT
>JBAQZJ010000380.1:0-11619 GCA_049790855.1 Planctomycetaceae bacterium
GATCGAAGGTCTCCCGAACGACTTGGAGACCTGCGGCCACAGCAGAGTCCATTCCCCAATTCGGGAGCTACAGAGTGTCAGTCAGCCATGGGTCTCACTTAGCCTTGTCGCGTTGCCCACATTGCTCGATCGCAATGCCATCCTTGTGGCAAGTATGGGCGGATCAGACCAGTGACCACGCGAACGAAGGTCAGCGCTATTGGGGCGCGTACTGTTGCGCTACTTGCGGCGGCATCGTGATCGGGTATTCGTGGGCATACGGCATGCCCCTTTCCGAAATATGGCCGAAGCCCAACGAGGTCGCCGAGGAAGTACCACAACGGGCACGCCGGTTTCTGGAACAAGCGATAGGGAGCCTGCACGCGCCGGCCGGTGCTGTGATGCTCGCAGCCAGTTCCATCGACGCGATGTTGAAAGATATGGGATACAAGGAAGGCAGCCTTTACAAGCGGATAGACAAGGCAGCCACCGAACATCTCATAACTCGGGAAATGGCGGCTTGGGCGCACGAAATTCGACTCGACGCGAACGATCAACGTCATGCGGATGAGGACGCCGACCTCCCTAGTGCCGCAGACGCGGCAAAGGCGACGGAGTTCGCGCTCGCACTAGCTCAGTTTCTCTTCGTGTTGCCGGCTCGTGTTGAGCGAGGTCGAACTTCCAACTAGCCGAGTAGGGTGGGCTTTGGCCACCATTTAAACTCCCCCGGCCGGCGGCCTTTGCAATAGGATGGCGATGAAACAGCGCGACTTTCTCGACATTGCCGCTGAGGCATTTCTTCGGATCGCACTCGCCGCCGGCTTCCTTTCGGCGGTCGCGGACCGAATCGGGCTTTGGGGACCACCCGGCGCGACGAACGTGGTTTGGGGGGCCTGGCAGCCGTTCATCGAATACGTGGCGATCCTCAATTGGTTCGTTCCGGCAGGGCTTCATTCGACGCTGGGTTGGGCCGCGACAATCGCGGAAGTCATCATCGCCGCCGGCCTGCTGGTGGGATGGCGCCTTCGATGGTTTGCCGTAGCGTCCGGCGTGCTGCTGATGCTCTTTGCGCTCACGATGATCTCAGCGATTGGCGCCAAACCTCCGCTGGATTATTCCGTTTTTACCGCCGCTGCCGGTTCCTTTCTGCTCGCCACGAGATCGACGCTTCGTGCCGACGAATCACCGGAATGAACTCGAACGGCGCAGGGACCGTTGCGGGCACCGATTCATTTCCATTCGCGTCATTCGTTGGCCCTTTCCAATTCACTTGAATTGCCCCACCGGCGGAGCCGGTGGGCTTCAGAAAAAACACGTTACGCAACATGAGCACGTCACAATCCCCCGTCCAATCCCGCCTCGACTTCGCCGTGCAAGTTGCGAGGGACGTCTCTCCGTTCATTCTCCCGAATGTCCATTCACCACTTCGGAAATCGCGATTCGACACCGACGAGGAAGGAAATCGAACCACGGAGTCGCGGAGGCACTGAGCAAAAGTCGTTTCAGTGACTCCTCTGCGTCTCCGCGCCTCCGCGGTTTCAATCCCTTTACGTCGATCCACGGGCACAAGCTACGCCATGACACAATCCGCCATCCAATCCCGCCTCGACTTCGCCGTGCAGGCCGCGAAGGACGTCTCCCCGTTCATCCTCTCGCACTTCCAGAACGCCGATCTGAAAGTCATCTCGAAGGAGGACGCGACGCCCGTCACCGTTGCCGATCGCGGGGCCGAGGAGCGGTTGCGGGACGCGATCGAGAAGGCGTTTCCCGGTGACGGGGTGCTCGGCGAGGAGTTCGACGAGGTCGCCAGCAAAAACGGGTTCCGCTGGATTCTCGACCCGATCGACGGGACGAAGTCGTTCATTCACGGCGTGCCGTTGTTCGGGACGCTGATCGGCATCGAGCAAGACGAAACCATCGTCGCCGGCGTGTCGCGGTTTCCGGCGTTGGACGAAGTCTGTTACGCCGCGACGGGCGAAGGGGCCTGGTTTCAGGCACGAGATAAAGCTCCCGTTCGCTGCCGGGTGAAGGATGTTTCGCGGCTCGACGACGCCGTGTTCTGCACGACGACGATGCGACGCTGGGACAAGCTCGGCAAGAAAGAGGTCTTCGAGCATCTCTGCTCGACCTGCAAGCTGACTCGCGGCTGGGGCGATTGTTACGGGCATTGCCTCGTGGCGACCGGCCGCACCCAACTGATGATCGACACAGGAATGAGCGTCTGGGACGCGGCGGCCTTGCTGCCGATCATCACCGAAGCCGGCGGTCGCTTCGTCGACTGGAAGGGTGAACCGACCGCCACAGGCGGCAACGGCCTGAGCGTTGTCCCCGGCATCGCCGACGAAGTACTGCGGCTGCTGGCGTGACGACTCTGGCCGATCATCGAATTAAAAGTACGCTTCGCGCAAAGACGCCAAGCCGCAAAGGATCAGAAAGGAATTGAACCGCAGAGGGCACAGAGGACGTGAGGAGCGACCAAAACACCTCTGCGCCGTCTCCGCGTTCTCTGCGGTGAACTCCTTCTCTTCCTTCTCTTCCTTCTCTTCCTTCTCTTCCTTCTTTGCGGCTTGGCGTCTTTGCGCGAAGCCTTCTTTCTGTCAGGGCATCTGGACGACAGACTCCTCGAATCCCGGTGTCGTCGCCGTTCGGAATTCGCCGTCCTCATCAACGTAGATCATCAGCATCTCGGCACCCTCGAACGACTCGATCAGCGTGCGGCCCTTATCGGGTCCGAGGACGCACGCCGCGGTCGCCAGCGCATCGGCGGTCGTGCAGTCGGGGGCGATGACCGTCGCGCTGCTGCGGGTCGTCAGGCCGAGGCCCGTTTTCGGGTCGACGATGTGCGAATAGCGCACGCCGTCGAACTCGACGAACTGATAGGCGTCGCCGCTCGTCGTCACGGCCCGATTGACCAGCGCGATGAACTTTTCGGGCGGGGCGTCGGGCTTCGCGAGGCTGCCGATGCCGATCGTCCAGTGGTCGTTGCCGGGCGGCGGATCGCCGGCAACGATGTCGCCACTCGATTCGACGAGCACCCGCGTCAATCCATGCGACTTGAGGATCCTCACGATCTCGTCGCAGGCGTACCCGCAAGCGATGCCGCCGAAATCAAGCTGAATTCCCGTTCGATCAAATGTGACGGTCGAATTGCCGGAGTTCAATGAAAGTTGGTGAAATCCGACAAGCGACCGGGCCTGCTCGATCTGCTCGTGCGACGGCAATTGCTTCGAACGTTTCGCCCGTCGCCAGAGTTTCGTCATCGGTCCGACGGTCACGTCGAACGCACCGTGCGACAGTTCCGCAAAGAATTGCGAACGTTCGAGAACGGTCTGCAGGTCGCGGCTGACGGGCAGCGGCTTGCCGGGAACGGCGTCGCGGCACAGCCGGCTCGACTCGCTGCGCGGGTCGTAGTCGCTGAACACGTCGTTCAGCACCTTCACCCTGCGGAATGCGGCATCGACCGCAGAGTTGGCGACGGCCTCGTCGTCGGCATAGACTGTGACACGGAAGGGAACTCCCATCCGGATGCGTGCGAACTCGAATCGCTGCGGCGTTCCGGCGACGGCGATGCCGGTGTTCGCTGCGATCAGCAGAAGGACGGCGATTCTGAATTTCGCGGCGATGTTCATGCTTGCGAGCGTCACTCCACCTAACCTCCCTCCTCAAGGTTTCATCTTATGTTCACTCTAGGTTCGTGCCGTCGCGTCACGCAATGGCTCGCCGCCGTTTCCACGTTGCTGTCGGGTGCGGCGCTGATCGCCGAAGACGCAAAGGCACCCAAGGATTTCAAGCCCTATACGCAGGAGCTTTCAGGAACCGACATCTCGTTCGAGATGGTTCCGATTGCTGGTGGCGAGTTTGCGATGGGCAGCCCCGACGACGCCGAGGGCCATCAACCCGACGAAGGCCCGCAGCATCCCGTCAAGATTTCCCCGTTCTGGATGGGCAAGTGCGAGGTCACGTGGGAAGAGTATGACATCTGGAGCTTCAATCTCGACATCCAGCGCAGGAAGCTGACCAAGGCCAAGGCGACGGAGCTGGACGCAGTCGCCGACGCCGTCACCCGACCGACCAAGCCCTACGTCGACATGACGTTCGGCATGGGCCACGACGGCTACCCGGCGATCAGCATGACGCAGCTCGCCGCGAAGATGTACTGCCGCTGGCTGAGCGAGAAGACCGGCCACTACTACCGCCTGCCGACGGAAGCCGAGTGGGAATACGCCTGCCGGGCCGGCACGACGACGGCCTACTCGTTCGGCGACGACCCGGAATTGCTCGACGAATATGGATGGAACGAAGACAACAGCGACTTCCAGTACCAGCCGGTCGGCCAGAAGAAGCCGAACCCCTGGGGTCTGCACGACATGCACGGCAACGTCGCCGAATGGACGCTCGACGCCTACGATCCCGGTTTCTATGCGACGTTCGAGGGCAAGACCGCCGTCGATCCGTTGAATGTGCCAAGCATCAAGAATGAGTACAACCGCGTCGTTCGCGGCGGTTCGTGGGATCAATCGGCCGAAGACCTTCGCAGCGCCGCCCGCGTCGCATCGACCCCCGACTGGAAGCAGCAGGATCCGCAGCGACCGCAGAGCATCTGGTATCTGACCGATGCCCTGCACGTCGGTTTCCGCGTCGTGCGACCGGTGGTCGTGCCGAGCGAAGAAATCCGCATGAAACTGGCGATGGAGCCGGTGCCCGGCGAAGTCACCGACGAAGGGCTAAAGGAAGGCTTCATCGATCATGAGGAGTGACGGAGCGCCGAGAGGTCGAACGGCGCGATCGAAAGACCCACGAATTCAGAGCCGCGACCGTCAGGGAGCGTTTCAGGCATCCCCGCGTCGATTTGCGCTCCCTGACGGTCGCGGCCCTGACTGCGCAGCCTGATGGCGCAGCGTGACGTTTCAGTGTGATCCGCGTCCTCCCCGCGGGAACGTCGTCAGAATCGCGAAGCCCGGCGTTCGTTGCATCGGCGAGCGCCGTTTCGTTAGCATCGTGCCGGGTCGCCGTGCCGCGGTCTCCCGCCGCCTTCTTCGTTGACGACTCCCCTATCGCCGACCCCCGAAAAGGATCACTGATGTCCGAACAGACCTCGCGCCGGGATTTTCTGAAGACGTCCTCTACCGCCGCGCTCGGTGCCGGATTGCTCGCGTCGTTGCCGATGCAGGCCCGCGCTTTCGCCGACGGCGACGACGCCATCAAAGTCGGCCTCGTCGGCTGCGGCGGCCGTGGAACGGGTGCCGCCGAACAGGCGCTTTCGGTCAAACCCAACGTCAAGCTCACGGCGATGGGCGACGCCTTTCCGCACCGGCTCGAAAAGAGCTACAGCGAACTCCGCAAGGCCTTCGAGAAGCGGCCCGAGCTGCTCGAGCGGCTCGACGTCTCGGAAGACCAGAAGTACGTTGGACTCGACGCGTTCCAGAAGGTGATCGACAGCGGCGTCGACCTGGTCGTGCTGGCGACGCCTCCCGGCTTCCGACCGGTCCACTTCGAAGCGGCCATCAAGGCCGGCAAGCATGTCTTCACGGAGAAACCGGTCGCCGTCGACGCCGAGGGCGTCCGCAAGGTGCTCGCCGCCGTCGAAGAAGCGAAGAAGAAGAACCTCAAAGTCGGAGTCGGTCTGCAGCGGCATCACCAGGCCTCGTATCTCGCCGCGCTGGAGCAACTTCGGGGCGGCGCGATCGGCGACATCATGGCCATGCGGGTCTACTGGAACGGTGGCGGTGTGTGGGATCCACGAGTCACGCACGAGCAGGCCGGGTCGGAAATGCAGTACCAGGTCGAGAACTGGTACTACTACAACTGGCTCTGCGGCGACCACATCTGCGAGCAGCACATTCACAATCTCGATGTCGGGAACTGGTGGAAAGACGCCTATCCCGTCAAGTGCCGCGGCATGGGCGGTCGCGAGGTCCGCACCGACAAGAAGTACGGCCAGATCTTCGACCACTTCGCCTGCCAATACGAGTACGAAGACGGCACGGTGATGTTCAGCGAGTGCCGGCACATCCCGAACGTCTGGAACAGCATCTCCGAGGTGGCCCACGGCACGAAGGGCATCCTCTCGACGATGCGCGAGACGAAAAAGCCCGAGACGCGGGTCGAGTCGAACGGCAAAGTCGCCTGGTATTATCGTGGCGACAACCCGAACCCCTACCAGGTCGAGCACGACACGCTGCACGCGGCGATTCGCGAAGACAAGGAGTACAACGAGGGCTACAACGGCGCCATGAGCACCATGACCGCGATCCTCGGCCGGATGGCGACCTATTCCGGCGAAGAGATCACGATGAAGGACGCCCTCGAGAAGGGTCTGTCGGTCTATCCTTACGGCCAGGATCTGACGTTCGAGTCGACCCCGCCCGTCGTCCCGGACAAGGACGGCTGGTATCCGATTCCCGTGCCGGGCCAGACGAAAGTTCTCGGCTAAGCGTTTAGCTGTTCGCTTCAGACGCCCGGCTTCTTCAAAAAGCCGGGCGTCTTTCTTTTTCCATAGCGAACAGCTATGCATCCAGCACGTTCTGCATTCGTTTGAGAATCTCCGTGAGGCGTTCTTCGCCGCCGCCGGCGACTTCGGCGGTCGCCCAGCCGTCGGTGAAGCCGATCGCCTTGAGTTCCTTGCGGACTTCCGGCCAGTCGCAATCACCCTCGCCGATCTCGACGTCGAAGCCTTTCCGCAGCCCTTCGTCTTTCATTTTGTCGCGGCTGAACTCCTTGACGTCGAGCTTGCCGATCCGTTTGCAGAGCGCGGCGACCCAATGTTGCGGCCAGCCGTAGCGGACGACGTTGCCGACGTCGAAATAGGCGCCCACGGCGTCGCTCTCGAATTCGTCGATGTAGCGCGCGGCCTCGAGCGGGCTGAGCAGAAACTCGTTCCAGACGTTCTCGAACAGGATTCTGATTCCCAGTTCTTCCGCGAGCGGAATCGCCTTGCGGATCTCCGCCTGCGACCGGATATAGGCGTCGGCGTAGTAGACTTCTTTGTTCACGACCGCCGGCACGAGCAGCACGGTTGTCGCACCGTAGGTTTTGGCGTCCTTCAAAGCGGTCTTCAGGCCGTCGAGACCCTGCTGGCGGACGGCCGGATCGGCATGCGACAACGTCTGGTTCCAATGCACGCTGTCGACGACGCCATGCACGGGAAGTCCCGACGTATCGATCGCCGCGAGGACTTCCTTTTCGTCCAGACTGCTCGGACTGTTGAGTTCGATGCCGTCGTACCCGATTCTCTTGACCAGTGAAAATTTCTCGGCGAGCGGCAAACCTTTCGCCTCGCCGCCCACCATGCCGATTTTCACGGCCTTCTTCAGTTTTAGCGGACCGGTCGGTTCTGCCTGAGCGGCGACGGCGGCACGGGGACCGTGGACGGCCGCGAGGGCCATTCCGGCTGCTGCCGTACCGAGTAGTTGACGTCGGGTCATCATGGCGGCACTCGTCGAGATTCGTGAAGGGCGAAAGCGGGTGGTGATTGCAAAGATCGGCGAAGCGATGCCGGCGACGTCGTCCTCGCCGGCATCGCTTCGGGCTGGACCGGGCTTGAAAGGTTCCTCGCTCGCGGTGCGGGCTTGGGCGACGAGGGGGGGGGATTCGCGTCAACTCGCATCGCCCCGTGGCAGATGGTAGATTTGGGGGCGCTGATTTCTCAACAAACCACGCAACGCGACGACGTTCCAGAATCCGAAAGGCCCAACCCGATGCCCGAAACGACGGTACAGGCGGAGAGTGAATCGACGAGCCGGCGGACGTTTCTCAAGGCCGGTTCCGCGGGAATCGCGGCGGCCCTCACACTTGGTCCGTCACTGTCGGCTCGCGCGTTTGCAGCGGGCGACGATACGATTAAGGTCGGCCTTGTCGGTTGCGGGGGCCGCGGCACCGGTGCGGCCGAACAGGCGCTGACGACGGAAGGCAGCGTAAAACTCGTCGCCGTCGGCGACGCCTTCCCCGATCCTGCGGCGAAAGCGCTGGAATATCTCAAGAAGCACTTCGCCGAGCAGCCGGACCGCGTCGATGTCGCGCCGGAGCAGGTTCATGCTGGATTCGACGCCTACAAGCATGTCGTCGACGCCTGCGACGTCGTCCTGTTGGCGACGCCGACGCACTTCCGTCCGGAGCACCTGAAGTACGCGATCGACCAGGGCAAGCACGTCTTCTGCGAGAAGCCGGTCGCGGTCGACGGTCCCGGACTTCGCAGCGTCATGGAATCGTGCAAGCGGGCACAAGAGAAGAAGCTTTCGGTCGTCTCGGGCCTGTGCTGGCGGTATCACCCGGCGGTCAAGGCGGCGTTCGAACAGGTGCATGACGGTAAGATCGGTGACGTCGTCGCCGCTCGTTGCAGCTACTTCACGAACCAGTTGAACTACTATCCGCGGCAGGATTCCTGGAGCGACATGGAGTGGCAGGTTCGCAATTGGACCTGGTTCAACTGGCTCTCGGGCGATCACATCGCCGAGCAGCACGTGCACAGCATCGACAAAGTGCTCTGGGCGATGGGCGACAAGCCGCCCGTCTCGGCAACGGGCACCGGCGGCCGATTCCTTCGCGAGGAAGGACGCGGCGACGTTTACGATCACTTCGCGATCGAGTATGTCTTCGACAACGACGTGACCGCGTTCGGCCGATGTCGGCAACAGGATGCCTGCGCGCGCGACGTCACCGACACGATCTACGGCACGAAAGGCAACCTCGTCGTCAGCAGCGCCCGCGTGCATATCACCGGCGAGAACAAATGGCGCTACCGCGGCCCCGACGGCAACATGTACCAAGTGGAGCATGACGCCCTGTTCAAGAGCATCCGCGAAGGCTCGCCGATCAACAACGGCGACTACATGACCAAGAGCACCGCAACCGCGCTGCTCGGCCGCGAGGCGGCTTACACGGGCCAGGTCGCCAAATGGGACGAGTTGCTGGCGTCCGAAGTGCGTCTCGGACCGGGTAAATACGAGTGGACGAACATTCCGACTCCGCCGGTGCGGAAGCCCGGCGACGGACTCGGCCAGGAACCGACGGCCTGATCGCGGCGACGCAATTATGACCGCGATTTTTCGAAGGAAAGCCCGTGGAGTCGCTCTACGGGCTTTCTCTTTGCGCGCCGGCGACGTGCCTGTTCCGGGCAAGCCGTATTGACACGTATCGCGGCACCACCTACGGTCAAAGCAGGGATGGAGTCGGGCGCCGCCCGGCCGGCGCGGCCCGCCCGGCGGGGTTGCGCGGGAAGCGGTGACCCCGGTCGCGAGGCATTCGCCCGGAATGGGAAGACACTGCCCCTCCCATGCGCCTCATCGATGACGGTACAGCAGTGCTGGCACGGTCGCCGGCCAAACTGAACCTTCTGCTGGCAATCCGCGGCCGTCGTGCCGACGGTTTTCACGAAATCGAAACCTTGATGCTCAAGGTCTCGATCTTCGATACGTTGCGATTCTCGTCTCGCCAGGACGACGCGATCGTCTTGAGAGTGCGGCGCACGACGAATGATTTCGCGGCAATCCCGGTCGATCGCAACAATCTTGTCGTTCGTGCCGCGGAGCTCCTGCGGGAACGATCCGGCGTCCGACACGGAGCCGACGTCGTTCTCGAGAAGCGAATCCCGGCGGAAGCAGGCTTGGCCGGCGGTTCAGGCAATGCCGCCGCGACACTTGCCGCGCTGGTACGTCTCTGGCAGTTGAAACTGCCGGTCGAAGAGTTGGCGGAATTGGCCGGTCGCCTCGGCAGCGACGTCCCGTTCTTCCTGTTTGGTGCGAACGCGGCAATTGCCCGCGGACGCGGCGAGCAGATCGAACCGGTCGTCATCGGAGGTCCACTGCACTTCGTCATTGCTAAACCGTGTTTCGGCTTGCCGACCGTCGACGTGTATCGCACCTTCGCCGAACGATGCACGCCGTCCGAAGCTCGCGCCGTTCCCCTGGTGAAGGAAATCGCCGTCGGGCGATTGGGACGAGCCGCTCGGCTGCTTCGCAACGACCTGATGCCGGCCGCCGAATCGCTGCGGCCGGAATTGTACGACCTGAGAACACGACTTCAGAAGGAATGCACATACGGAAGCCTGATGACCGGCAGCGGCAGCGCCTGCTTCGGCTTGTGCGCTTCGGCACGCGAGGCGACGACGGTCGCCGCCCGGATGCGGTCGTCAGGCGCCGGGCGAGCATTCGCCGCAACATCTGCATAACGCTCGTAAGACATCGCAAAACGATGCGCTGGCGACGCGGAGGTCGCCGAACCCACAGGGAGTCGTCCCCATGCAAATCACCGAGGTTCGCATCAAGCTGATGGAGGATCCGCACGAACGACTGATGGCGTTCTGCTCGGTCACTCTCGACGGCTGCTTCGTCATCCGCGACCTGAAACTCATTCAGGGAAAGACACGCCCGTTCGTGGCGATGCCCAGCCGCAAACTGACCGATCGCTGTCCGCGCTGCCATATGAAGAATCATCTACGCGCGGCATTCTGCAATCAGTGCGGTGCAAGGTTGCGTGACGACCGTGCGGTCAAAGGCGACGACGGACGAGCCAAGCTCTATGCCGATATCGCGCATCCGATCAATTCCGGCTGTCGCGACGCCATCCAGGCCGAAGTCGTGCGAGCGTACGAACGCGAAACGGTGCTGTCGAAACAGCCCGATTACGTCTGCACGTACGACGATTACGGCGAGGAACGTTTCGCCGATCTCGACGAATACGAATTCGCCGCAGAGTCGCTCGGCGAAAACGGGACGAACCACCGCGTCGATGCGCCGGAACCGCTTAGCGGGAATCACGAAGGCGATTTCGGACAGCAGCCGCAGCCGGTCCGTCGCAGCAACGACGAGGAATTCGGTGCGGGGCTGATCTGACCTTGCCAGCGATGCCGACGGCAAGCTAAAGCCTGCCGTCGGACGCGGCAGGGGGCTGCGTTGCGCGACTTTTCAGAATCGCAGCATCATGGCCAGCTACCGCGAGCATCTTACCTTCAGCGCGCTGTGCGGAGTCGGCTACGGTGCGGCCGCCGGTTTCCTTGGACCGTTCACTCCACCGCAAGCGGCCATTGCGGGATGCTTGACGGGCTTGTCCGGCATGCTGCCCGACCTCGATTCCGAGACCGGTAAGCCCGTAAGGGAAATGAGCGGGCTTGTTGCGGCGATTGCCCCGTTCTTCGCGATTCGACACCTCGTCGACGTCATCGGCAGCATCGATGGACTCATTCTCGCCGGCGGACTGATCTACGTCGCTGTTCGTTACGGCGGTTCCTGGCTGTTGGCGAAGCTATGCGTCCATCGCGGCATGTTTCATAGTGTTCCCGCGCTCGGAATCGCAGCCCTGCTGGCGTTTCTCGGCTACAAGAGCGAAGACGTGCGGGTGCGGGTGTTGATGGCGTGCGGCGTCGGCTTGGGCTACCTGTCGCATCTGGTACTCGACGAACTGTACGCCGTCCAATGGAACGGCGTGCGCATCCGGCTGAACAAGGCTGCCGGCAGTGCGCTCAAATGTTTCGGTCGCAGCCTGCCGGCGAACGCCTTCAGCTACGGACTCCTCTTCTTCCTCGCCTATGCCGTCATGGTGAAAGTCGGGCTAATGACCGGTTATCGTTCGGCCGAGGGAGACACGCCCGCACGGGTCGCGACCGAACTCGAGGAGATCCGCCGGTTGTGATCCGCAGGTCAGGCT
>JBAQZJ010000381.1:0-2490 GCA_049790855.1 Planctomycetaceae bacterium
GTGCTGCGGGTAGAGCGGCCCCGGCGGCGTCGGGTAGGCGTAGCGGCCGATCGCCCGGCCCGACTGCTGGAGCCGGTAGGGCGTCGTCGTCGCGACCTGCTGCTTGATCGGATAGCCCCGCAGCGGCTGCCGCCAGACGTAGGCCGGGCCGCCGCCGCTGAACGCCAGCGTCTCCGTCCAGGCCGTCAGGCCGCTCTGGAGCGTCGTCGCAAACTCGGCCTGCAGCGTGATCGAATACCGTAGTCCGGTCGCGTAGAGCGCCCGGCCGTCCTGCCACGGGAACGACGGCGGGATCGCCTGCACGCCATTGGTCGTCTGTGAGACCCGCAGGGCGTGGATTATGGCCCCGCTGGCCGAATCGGCGAAGATCGCGTCACGATTCGAGACGCCGTAGGCGTTCCGCAGAGCCTCGACCTTGACCGCCAGCGCGGCGGCGTCGTCCTCGATGATCTCGCCCTGAATGTCCCATCGTTCCGTATAGCCGACCGAGGCTCCGTTCTGCGCAGTGACAGGGCTGCGAGTGACGGCCAGCGTCACTTCGCCCACATCGTGCGTGTAGTTGCCGTAGGTCAGTTGCATGGCGAGTCAGAAGTCCGGCCCGGCGGGCGGCTTGCCGCGCTGCGCGGCTTTGCGGATCTCATTCTGGAGCCGCTGGAACATCTCCTCCGCCCATTCCTCTTGCACAGTGCGCAGCTTCTCGACGAGCCGCTGTTCAGCCTCGTCCATCCGCGACAGTTCCAGCGTGATTTTCTGCTGCTGTTCGACGTTGATCTCCAACTGCGATTCGGCCCGGCGAATGTTCTTGTCCAAGTCGAGAGCGTCGATGATCGCCTGAAAGCCGGAGGCGTCGGCCGACTTCTTCGCCTCTTCGGACAGGATTCCCGTGAAGGCCGAATTGCCCTGCACCAGTTCCAGTTCGGACTTCGACAGCGACCCGACGCCGCCGGCCTTGACCTTCTCGGCCAGTGCGATGAAGTCCTGCTTCCGCTGCGCGTCGAGCAGGCCGAACTGCTCTTTCGCCGCGTCGATGCGGGCCTCTTCGCTGGCGATGATCTGCTGATTGATGCGAATCCGCTCTTCGTAGCTCGACAGGTCTTTCTGCAGCAGGCTCCGCTCGCGGTCGGTCGTCTGCTGCCAGAGGGCAAGATGCTTCTGCCGGGCCTCGATCTCCATGCTGAGGAAATCGAACTGCGACGGCTGTTGGGCCATCGCCTCCGCGTTGCGGGAGTCCTGAAAGCGGTCGGCAAAGTCGCGGGTCGCGCCCAGGCCGGTGAAGCCGCCGGCGAACCGCTGGAGCGACGTGACCATGTCGCCGAAGCCGGAATCGAGGATGCTGCGAGCAAGCCCCGTATTGAGGGCCAGTCCCGCCGTGTCGCCGACGGCCGACCCCTGCACCTGATTCGTGCCGAACATCGAATTGATGAACGGGCTGCCCTTCTCGCGGGCCTCCTGATTCGTGCCGAACAGGCTGAACGCTGCCGACCGCATGGTGCCGCCGATCGCCTGTGCGACCGCCGGCACCATGCTGATGATCGCGACCGGCAGGGCGATCTTGCCGAGTGCCGATGACGCCATTTCCATGCCCGCCCCGAGTCCCGGCCCGGCAGGCCCCTTCGGCGTGATTCCGCGAGCCTGCGTCAGCAGCCGGTTCCGCTTCTCGATCTGCTCGTTCAGCAGCTTCTCTTGCAGAATCCAGCCCTTGAGCTGAGTTTCGGCGAGCTTGCTGCCTCTGGCCGCCGCATCGGCCGCCGACGTCGCCTCCTTCCGCACTTCGGCGAGCTGCTGGTCGAGCGTCCTGACGGCCGCCGTCTGCTTTTTCGTGGCGGTCTCGGCCTTCGTGGCCGCGTTCGTCGCCAGATCGCCGGCCTGCTTGCGTGCGGTGTCGAGCGCCTTCGTATCGGCGTGCTCGATTCGCATTTTCAGAATCACGTCGCGGATCACTTCACCGGCCATTGCGACCACCTTTCCCCAGCAGCGACAGCAGCCCGACGTCGTTCGTCTGCCGCGCCGCGTCCTCGATAGCCTCGATCAACATCGCATTCCGCTCGACCGTCGAATCTCGCGGGAACCGGCCCACCGCCTTGCAGGTCTTGTGATGCCGGTAGGCCGCGAGATTCTTGGCACTCAGTTCCTTGCAGCCGTCTTCGCCGGACGGTGCCCCCTTGGCACAGCCGGCCCGCGTCTGGCACGGCGGCAGATTCTTCGCCGGCCGCTTGACCGGCCGGCCGCTGCCGGGTGGATACTCCGCACGCTTGCCGGTCTCCTCGTTGTAGACGTGTTTCAGGCAGTCGCTGCAATTCCGCAGGGCGACACGGGGGGCGGTCAGCAGCAGCCGCACCCCCTCCGTCAGTTTTTTGCGTCGGCGTCCGCGTCGTTCGCCGGAGTCTCGCCCGTCGCCGGCAGCGGGTCACCGGCTGTCTCGCCGAAGATCACGCCGAAAAGTTTGTCGTACAGGGCCGGCACCAGCTTCCCGACGTTCCCGGCCGTCGG
>JBAQZJ010000382.1:0-3151 GCA_049790855.1 Planctomycetaceae bacterium
GCCGCACTTTACGCGTCCACCACGACGTCTTGAACCGTATCCGCCTCTTCAGGAATCGAACTCAGATCACGCCAGCACTCGCAAGCTGACCGCGCAGAGAAACCCGTTGTTCAACAGGCTGCTAGGCCTGGGCAAAAACTCATCGTCCCTGCCGGCAACGAGAAAGAGTGCGCTCTGATCATGGCCACACCTGGCCATGAAAGCTGCGGAGTCTTCCCTGTTGCACTTCTTGAAGACGCGATTAGTTTCTTCCAAGGCGGACGGCGACTTGACAACGCTTTGAAGCAAGCGATCAAGTTTGAGCCGGCATTGCCGAAAGCTGTCGATTTCGGGCTGATCCGCGGGCAGAAGAAGGCTAAGCGTGCTGCAATAATCTGCGCAGCGGGTGGCCACAATCTCCTGCTAATCGGACCACCGGGCGAAGGTAAATCGCTCTTGGCCAGTGCTTTGCCAGGTGTCTTACCGCGATTGGCGGACCACGAGAAAGTCGAGCTCACTCGTATATATTCTGCGTGCGGCGCTTTGGAACAAGACGGCATGGCCGTAACCCGCCGACCGATGAGGTCGGTTCACCACTCGTCATCGGTGCAATCCGTCGTTGGTGGTGGAAGCAACGTTCCGCGACCTGGCGAGATTACGTTGGCGCATCTTGGCGTTCTCTTCCTTGATGAGTTGGCAGAGTTCAGTCGAGGAACTCTCGAAGCAATGCGTCAACCAATCGAAGCTGGCGAGGTGAATCTGTCGCGAGTCAAGGCAAGCATGACCTTTCCCTGCCGCTTCACTTTGGTGGCGGCGATGAATCCGTGCCCGTGCGGATACTTCGGGACAGAACGCTGTCGTTGCACTCGACAGCAGGTCAAGAAGTATCAGGAGAAGATCAGCGGACCGATCCTCGATCGAATTGATCTTCAGGTTGAGATCGAACGATTGAGTGTCGACGAACGATTTGCCGCAGTTGAAGAGGGCGCGTCTCCTAAGTTGCGAGCGGTCGTGGAAGCCGCACGTGACAGACAGAGACGACGTTTTGACGGAGCCGATGTTCCCTTCAATGCCGCCATCCCCGGTGGGAAGGTTGCCGAATATTGCAACTTCTCATCTGATGCGTTGTCGTCATACAAAAAGGTCATTGAAGGAAGTGATCTCTCGACGCGGAGCACGGACCGCCTCGCGAAGGTCGCACGCACGGTGGCCGATCTCGAGAGGTCTGATCAGATTGAACCACCCCATGTCGACGAGGCTGCGAGCTTTGTTGTCGGTGGAATGCTCCGAGAAGCATTCTGAGCTTTCATTTCGCAGTTGAAACGCCATCCGTTCACCGCGCCGCCCGGCGGTAATGGCGCCGGAGCGTGCGGGCGAGCTGGGCCTTGTTCATCTTGCTGCGGTTGGGCAGTTCTTCGTCGCGGGCGAGCAACACGAGCTGTTCTTTTGTCAATCGCTTCAGCTCCTCCTCGTTCAGCCGGGACGCATGGTCGCGATCGGCGTAATGATAAGACTGCCACCCACGGCAGATTCCGGTTCCCGCGCGTCGAGCGCGTGGTGATTTCGGTCGTGTTGCGTTTCGATGCCGCGGGTTCATGGTGCATTTTCCCTCAGTCTGGTCGCAGAGCGACCGTGTCATCCTCCGCTGGTCGGGGCTTCGTCGTGAAAGACGTCCGGTGACTGTTCTCGTGCGAGGAAGGGAGTGCAAGCGACGTTCCGTTCGGTTCTGGCAATCGGCGAAATACGCACGCGACCTGTCGCAGGTTGGCGACCGCCTGGATGCACAGGCACCATGCGATCGGCGTCGTTTGACGCGGCCCCTGCGGCTCCTCCGGTGGTGCAGGTTCGGGATGCCGTGAACCGAACGGCTGCCTTTGCCGTTCGTTCTCGGACACCGTGTTCGTCGGGCCGCGTCTTGAAGCGTCGCTCGCGCCGCGGCTACGATGATGTCATTCCGCGACCGTGCGTTGCCTTTTCTCGACCCTCGACCCTCGAATCGCAACCCATCATGGCCCTGTTCGACACGATCAAAGAGAAGCTGCGACACGAACTGATCGACATCATCGAGTGGATCGATGACAGCCGGCATACGCTCGTGTGGCGGTTCCCCAGGTATCAAAACGAAATCAAGAACGGGGCGCAACTGATCGTCCGGCCGGGGCAGGTCGCGGTGTTCGTCCATCGCGGCGAGATCGCCGACGCTTTTGAGCCGGGCAGTTACACCCTCACGACCGACAACCTGCCGATTCTCTCGACGCTGCAAGGCTGGAAGCACGGGTTCAACAGCCCGTTCCGCAGCGAGGTCTACTTCGTCTCGACCCGGCAGATCAGCGATCTCAAGTGGGGAACGCCGAACCCGATCATGCTGCGCGACGCCGATTTCGGCCCGGTGCGACTGCGGGCGTTCGGAACCTACACTCTGAAGGCCAGCGACCCGAAGGCGCTGCTTAAGGAGCTTGTCGGCACCGATCAGGAACTGCAGGCCGACGAGATCGGCGAGCTGATGCGAGGCGTGATCATCAGTTCGTTCGCCGACATGCTCGGCACGAACAAGGTCGCCGCCCTCGACCTCGCGGCGAACTACCGCGAGATGGGCGAAAGCCTCAAGGCGACCGTCAACGAACGGATCGACGACGAATACGGTCTCGAAGTGCCGAGCGTGTTCATCCTGAACGTCTCGCTGCCCGAAGCCGTCGAGAAGGCCCTCGACACCCGCAGCAGCATGGGCGTCATCGGCGACATGAACAAGTACCAGCAGTACCAGATGGGGACCGCGATGGTCGAGGCCGCCTCAAACCCGGCCGGAGGCGGCATGGGCGAAGGACTCGGCATGGGCATGGGCTTCGCGATGGCGAACCGCATGGGCGGCATGATGGGCGGACAGGGCGGCAGCACGGCCTCTCCGCCGCCGGTGCCGGGACAGGCGACGTACCACGTCGTCATGAACGGCCAGAGCGCCGGCCCGTTCGGCATGGATCAACTTCGCAGCGGTGCCTCGTCCGGCCAGCTTACCCCCGACAGCCTCGTCTGGGCGGCCGGGATGGACGGCTGGAAGAAGGCGAGCGAAGTGCCGGACCTGAAGGCGGTGTTCGTTGCAACACCGCCACCGGTGCCGCCGCCGGCGCCGCCTGCGAAATAAATCGGTCCGTTTAGCCGCGACCATCGGGAGCGC
>JBAQZJ010000383.1:0-20710 GCA_049790855.1 Planctomycetaceae bacterium
CGGGCAGGACGAGCTCGAAGTGCCGCCTCACCGACACGCGCGACCATAACCCGTCGTCCGGCGGAACCCAGAAGACGGGGAGGCGACGCACGCCGTCCGACAAGCTGCGACTTCGCCGCATCACGACGCCGGCGTCCGGACGCTCGTAGCCGACGAGCAGGTTCAGCAACGATGTCTTGCCCGCTCCCGAATAACCGACGACCGCCGTGATGCCCGCCGCGACCGCCAGCGAGACGTCGTCCAGCCGCGGCGACGGCGAGCGGCCGAGTCTGACACGGTCGAGCGTCCAAATCACATCGGTCATCGAACCGCCAATCGCAGGACAAGCCTGCGCACGACCAGGAGAGCCGCAAACGCGACTGCCGGAACGACCACTGCGAGCAGCGCCATCGTCGAAAGCGACGCGTTGTGGCCGTAGTGCATCAGATTGTAAAGCCGCGCCGTGACCGGAACGACAGCCGCCGGGGCGAGGATCGTCGCTGCCGTCAAATCGAGGTAACCCCAGTACGCCAGCAGCGACACGCGGCAGTACCGCCCGAATCCGTCCAGATCCCAGATCAGCAGACGACCCGCACGTCGCTGATCGTCGATCGGAGAGGCCCGCAGACGCCGCGCGAGGTGGATCGCCGGCGCCTCGCGAACCGATCGCGCCAGCGCTTCGAGGAGGATCGCTCGCGGCAACAGAAACAAAGCCAGTACGGTCACCAGCGGCACCAGAGTGTCGCGCAGCGGCAACAGCCACGGCGTTTGGAGCCACGCCACCGCGAACAGGCTCGGCACGAGCGGACCGCATAGCCCGGGTACGCAGGCGACGAGCAGCAGGATCATGCCGACCGGCCGCCAACGTGGCGACGCCGTCAGCCGCAGCAGCCCGACTGCCGGTAGAAACGCGAAGACTGCAGCGGCGATCCCGTAGCCGAGCGCCGTGGCGACTTCCCGCCAGAAGGAGACGGCCGTCGGCGTGCCTTCGAGGACGTAACCCAACCCCGGCACGCTTTCGACAACGAGGATCCCGAACGGCACGGCCGCCGTCAGCGACGCCGTGAGAAAAGCGACGAGCCAGGCGAACCCCCGTTCGACGCTGCGACGCCGCATCGGCGGGACGGCACGACGTTTCGAGGCGGTCGCGGCAAGAATGAACAACGGCACCGGCGCCAACGCGACCAGTTCGACGGCCAGCGGCCAGACGAGCGGCCGGGCCGAGTCCCACGGATCGGGCACCTGTGCCTGTCGATCGAACAACGTCACCGTCCAGGCCGTTGCCCCGGTCAGGCTCGGTAGCTCGAATTGCTGGAACGCAAACAGGAAGGCGATCCCCAGCGCGGGCAACATCCGGCTTGGTTCGCCTCGGCCGATGATCCGCATTCGATCGAGCCAACCGATGCGTTCGCCCGCGAGCCGAAGCAGATGGCTTCCAGCCGGGGTCAACGCCGGCGCCGGCGAGAAGTGGAGCATCACCGCAGCGATCGCCGTCGCCTTCAGCCCGATGAGCAGCGTCAGGAAGGCTTCGTTCCATGCGGGATCGCGGATCAGTGACAGCGAAAAGTTCGAGAAGGCGTACCCTGCGATCAGGTCTGGCGCCAGAATCGTCGCAAGGATCAGCATCCACAGCACACGTCGGCCGCCGAGCGGCGACCGCCGCAATTCCCCCGCGATCGCCGCTCCTGCAACGACGGCGAACAGCGCATCGACGACAGCCCGCAGGGCGCTCCAGCCCGTTACTGCCGCGATGCCGAAATCCATCACGAATCGCGACTCTTCGTTGGGGACGCTTTTAGTTCGCGTAAACGCTCATCAGCCACTCCAGCACCGCAGTCCGTCTTTCGGCGGCCCTCGACAAATCGACGCCGCGAGCCGCATAGGGCACGAGATCGCCGACCTCCTCGGGCAGTTCCGCGTCGCCGACGTCGCCGAGCGGGATCTGTCGCGACTCCGAATTCGCCAACCGCAACTCGACTTCGCGTGACAGCAGATAATCGACTAACCGTTCGGCCTGCGCGCGTCGCTTCGTGCCTTTGACGATGCCGACGCTGTTCGGGATGCAGATCGTCGCCTCGCCGATCTCGACCGGCGACATGCCGACCGGCTTGCCGTTGTCGATCGCGCCGAAATAGTCGTCGGTGTCGGTCCAGCCGAACGCGCAGGTGCCCGCGGCGACAAGGTCGCGGGTCTGCCCGTTGCTCGCCGCGGTCGTCGCCGTCTCGCGGAATCGCTCGTCAAGCGACTGCAGTTCCTCCAGGCCCAATTCCGACGCCAGCACGCAGTAATGCGACAACGTCGTGCCGAACATCGGCTTGGCGTAGGTGAAATCGGCGAGGCGTTCGCGGAAGGCCGTTTCGATCGCGTCGCGATCGGCCGGCATTTCGTTCGTGTTGACGATCCACACCCTTAATCGGCCCGCGAAACCGCACCAGAGGCCCGCCGGATCTTTATAGCGATCGGGAATACGTTCATAGCCTGGTCCTTTGTAAGTTTCGAGCAAACCGCGGTTCGCCAGGTCGATCGTGCCCAGGGTCTGGTTGTTCCAGAAGACATCGCAGCGGGGCGCGTTCGCCTCGCGGATGATCAGGTTCACCAGCCCCAGCGATTTCGTCGCCTCGGTGTCGAACCGCACGTCGACGGCGATTCCCGTCTCCCGCTCGAAGTCTTCGAGAACCTGCTGCGAGAAGTTCGCATCGTGAGCGCAGTAGACGACGAGCGCGTCCTCAGACGGCGCAAAACAGCCGGACAACAACAAGCCGGCGAGCGGGAGGGCGATCGGGAAGCGCATTGCTCTGTGTGGAAGAACCACGGATGACACGGATCGGCACGGATAGACGCAGATGGAAAGTGATTCGGGAAGGAGGACGCTCGAACCGACGGCCTTAATCCACGCTCAGACCCGTCATCATCTTCATCGGAGTTTTCCACTCAACAACGTGGCCCTCGCGGAGAATCCATGCGTCTTCTTCTGGATCGCCGAGACTGTGTCCTTCGGAACCCTCACGCGGTGTAGCCGGTCACTTGTCAGCGACGTTCTACGATCTCCCAAGCCTCAGTCATGGCGGCATCGATCAGCCGCCGGAGAGCCGGGCCAACTTCGACCGGGTCTTGTGCCATCGGTCTCATTGGGACTTCCGTCATCCGCGTCTATCCGTGCCGATCCGCGTCATCCGTGGTTCTCTTCACTCCGGCCTCTCGGCACCCGCCTCGCCCCCCTTCGCATCCGCCGGCGGATTCAGCGTGTCGAAGTACATCTTAATCTCCTCGTGGTAGCCGGGCGGAACCTGTTCCTGGAGGATCGCCTCGCTGACGCCCTGTTTCACGTTGTTAATCTGCGTCGCGTAGTTCTCTTCGGCCTCGCCGGTGTCGGACAGGCCTTTCGACTGAAGTGACAGCAGCACCTTGCCGGCCGTCACCGCCGACTTCGACTGTTCGGTCTTGAAGCCGGTCTTGGCGGTCTCGTCTTCCGGCTCGGCTTCGCCGCCACCCATGCCTTCGTCGTCCCCGGCGCCTTCCTGAAGGCCCATTTCGGCCAGCAGTTCTTTATAGAACTCCTGATAGTCTTCGAGCGTGACGCAGTCTTCGCAGGCTTGGCCGTCGAGTTCGTCCGTCTCGGCGGCTTTTTTGGCCTGCTGCAACGTCTGCAGCGCCTTCTCGAGTTCCTTGAGGTCGCGGGCTGACTGGGCCATCTCTTCCAGTTCCATCTTCGACAGTTCCAGGCTCTGCTTCATCGACTCCAGCGCCTCGGTCGACAACGCCTTCTCGCCCTGTTTGTCGGCACCGGCTTTCCGGGCCGTGTCGAGTTGTTGCATCGCCCGCTTGAGTGCCGCCGCGAGCGGCTTGTTGTTGGCGGTCTCTTTGGCGAACCGCTCCATCCGCTTGAGCCGTTCTTCGATCTTTTGCAACTGCTCCTGCCGTTCGACGGGATCGGTCGTCTTCGCCAGTTGCTGCAAGTCCTTCTTAAGTTGATCGATCTCTTTGCGGAGACTTTCGGTCGAACCTTCCTGCAGCTCTTTCGCCCACTTCTTCAACTCTTCGCCGGCGATGTTCTTGCCGAAATCCTGGTCGCTGTTGCGGCTGTCGAAGAGATCCTTGAGATTCTCGGCGCTCGTCTTCCGCCATTTCTGACCAAGATTCTTCTGGCGGTCGGAAAGCATCTTGAGGTTTTCCTGCTTCTTCGCCGGCCGGATCTGCTTGAGCGACTGCTTGAGTTGCTCGATCGAGTCTTCGACATCCTCGGAAAGCTCAGCCTGCGGGTCTTTCTTTCGCAGTTCCGCCTTCCGCTCTTCCGTGACTTTGTCCAGCTCTTTGAGGATCTTCTCCTGATCGGCGAGCACCTCCGCCGCCGCGGCGCTTCCGAAGGGATCGAAGCGCGGGACGAGAAACGCGACCGCCAGCGCGACCGCCAGACCCGACGCCGCCCAGCCGAGCGGCCGCTCCAGCGGAATCGCCACCGCCTTGCGCGGATCGACCCGCTTCGCCGCCGCTTCGGCGTCGCGCAGCACGAGCGGCGCGTAGCTGTCGGAGTTCTGCGGCGTGTCGGCGAGTCGCGTCACCGTGAGGAACAGGTCTTTCGTACCGGTGTAGTCATCGGCGGCGCGGGCGGCGTCGGATGGATCGGGCCGGCGGGCGAGCACCGTCGCCAACAGCAACGCGACGCCGATCGCGACCGGCACGACGGCGAGCGTCATCCGCAAGTCGACCCGATCGAAAAACCACGCCGCCGGCAATAGCACCGCCGTCGCGACGAAGGCCCAGCACGCGCACAACAGAAATAACCGGACCCAGCGCGCGGCGTAAATCCGCCGGCGGACGCCGGCGAGCATGCGGGTCGTGAGAGGTGTCGACATGCGTGTGGCTCCTGACCCGCCCTTTGCAACGGGCGGGCATCCGGGAGGGCTATTCGTCGGTCGTCGCTGTTTCTTCGATCGCGTTCGCTTCCTCGGGCGCAATCAACCCGTCTCCATCAGCATCGATCTTCGCGAACGTCGCAGCCGTGCCCAGGAACTCGCGGCGGGCGAGATCGCCGTCGGCGTTGCGGTCCATCGCCGCGAACCAGGCCGGGCCTTCGGCGGCACGGGGCGATGGGCCGCGCGGCATCGCCTCGATCTGGGCGACCATCCGCGGATTCGCCCCGTCGAGCAGGTTCGGCACGCTGAACGACAGCCGGTAACGCCCGCCGAACTCGGCGAGGCCGATCCGTCCGTCGCCGTCGGCGTCGATCGACGACAAGGCCTGCTGCGATCCACGCAGCTCGCGGCGGCTCAAGCGGGCGTCGCCGTCAGCGTCGAGTTTCGTGAACAGCGGTTGTCGCTCGTAGGTCGCCTCGACGCGCACGCGGCTCGTCTCGCGGGCGATGCGGGCGTCAAGCTCCGCCCGTAGTTCGTCGCGGAACAGCATGCCGTCGCCGTTCGCGTCGGCGGCCCTGAAATCCAGCCCTGGCAGTCCGAGACCCAGGAACTCGCTCTCATCGAGATAGCCGTTCTTGTCGGCGTCACGCTGCAGCAGTTGCAGCATGTAGAACCGTTTGACGTCCTCCGAGGTGATCCGGGCCGGCGTCGCATCGAGATCGAGTGCGACGTTGGCGACTTCGATCGAAGCTTTGCGAGTTTCGGACGCGATGGAGAGTTGAGGGTTGAGGGTTGAGGGTTGAGGGTCAACAGTTGCCGCGTCGTCGGCCTTTCCTCTCAACTCTGAACTCTCGTCTCTCAACACTTTCACCACGACTTTCGGTCGGCCGAAGGCGCGGCCGATGAGTTTGATCTCGACGACGGCATCGGCTTCGCCGTGCGGGTCTTCCCAGTGAAACGGAAAACGCCCGGGCGGAAAGTCGGTGCCGCTGCGGACCGGCATCGGCTGCAACGGCTCGGTCGGGGCGAGTTCGGGCTGGTTGAGCGTGCCGTCTCCATCGGCGTCGTAGCGGGCGAACAGCCGCTCGGAATCGCCGAACTCGCTCGCGGTGATGAACCCGTTCTCGTCGGCGTCGAGCGCCGTGAACAGTTCCAGCCGATCGACGAGCGGCCGAGGCTGCACCACGATCTCCATCAGCGCACCGAGCCGATCGGCGAGATACTGCGACAGGAACTCCGGCGTGTCGCCATTCGGGTCGCCGTGGCCCCACGGTTCGACGCCGAGCGAGTTGAACGCCTTCTGCCATTCGGCCTGGCTGATGACGCCGTCCTGATCGGCATCGGCATGAGCCGCGACGGCTTTCACGACGGCTTCGCGACGCTGCTCGGTCGATTTGCCGTCCACGAGGACGACGACCCGCAAGCGAATCGTCTGACCGGAGGCCTCGACGACTAGGTCGCGTCCGACGGGAGCCGCGTCCTCCGCCGAGACCGTCGCACTCGCCGCAAGCGCGACGCCGACCGCGAAGATCAGTCGGGCGACAGGAGAGGTCATGTCGACACAGTCGGAGGATCGTGACGGTCGTTCAGTCTACCGCGGCAGGAAACGGCGTCCAAGAGGGTTCCCCGCCTGATAGACGCCGCCCGCGGCAGGAACAGCGCACAAAATTCCCGCTCCGAACGAAAAAGAACGAAACCGGTTCGGAAACCGGCAAGACTCGCGATGACTTCGTCCGCCTGACCGGCGTCGACCTCTAAATGTCGCAGGCCCACGAATCGCGATCTTTCCTGCTGACTTCCTTCAGCGGCCTTGGATCGGCTACGGTGGATGGGTTGCTTCATCGGCTCGTTCCCGGCGGATCGCCTGTCAATCGGCGGTCGGACCTTTCGCGTTCAGGAGAACTGCATGACCGATTCGATCGACACCGGGGTTTCGCGGCGGGAACTGCTCAAAACCGGCGGCCGCGTCGCCGCGGCCGGGGCGCTGGCCTCGTTCGCCCTGCCCGCCCGCGCCTATGCGGGTGAAGACAACACGATTCAGATGGCGTTGATCGGCTGCGGCGGACGTGGCACCGGTGCCGCCGAGAACGCCCTGAGCCGTCAGCTTGCCGAACTGACCAAATCGGTCGGTCCGTCGAAGCTCGTCGCGATGGCCGACGTGCGGCCCGAGAATCTGTCGCAAAGCTACAGCGGCCTCAAGCAGAAGTTCGACCCGCAGGTCGACGTTTCCGAAGGCGACAAGTACATCGGCTTCGACGCCTATAAGAAGGCGATGGACCGGCTCAATCCCGGCGACGTGGCGGTCCTGACGACCCCGCCGGCCTTTCGCGTGCCGATGTTCGCCTACGCGATCGAGAAGGGGCTGAACGTCTTCATGGAGAAGCCCGTCACCGTCGACGGTCCGACCAGCCGCAAGATGTTCGAACTGTCGAAGAAGGCCGACGAGAAAAACCTCAAGGTCGGCGTCGGCCTGATGTGTCGACATTGCGACGCCCGGCAGGAACTGCACGACCGGATCATGAACGGCGAGATCGGCGACATCGTGCTGCTGCGGGCCTACCGCGTCCAGCCGCCGATCGCCGACTGCTTCGTCACCCGCAAACCGGCCGGCGAGAACGAGACGCTCTGGCAAATCAAGTACTTCCACGCCTTCCTGTGGGCCGGGGGCGGCAGCTTCAGCGATTTCTTCATCCACAACATCGACGAGTGCTGCTGGATGAAAGACGCCTTTCCCGTCGAGGCGAAAGGCTACGGCGGGCGGCATTACCGCGAGCACGGCGACGGCTACGAGGTCGACCAGAACTTCGACAGCTACACCGTCGAGTACACCTTCGCCGACGGCAGCAAGCTGATGCTCGAAGGCCGCAACATGGCCGGTTGCGACAACGAGTTCGCCAGCTACGCCCAAGGTAGCAAGGGCAGCGCGATCATCTCGTCGAACTCGCACTGGCCGTCGCGGGCACGAATGTTCAAGAACCAGAATATGACGAAAGAGAACCAGATCTGGTTCTGCGGCAAGGAAGAGAACAACCCCTACGACCGCGAATGGGAGCACCTCTTCCGGGCGATTCGCGACGACAAGCCCTACAACGAAGTCCCCCGCGGCGTCGAGGCGAGCCTCGCGACGAGCATGGGCCGCATGGCCTGTCATACCGGCAAGACGATCACCCGCGACGAAATGCTCGCCTGCGAGCACGAGTTCGCGCCGAACGTCGACTCGCTTTCGATGGACGGCCCGGCCCCGCTCGTCGCCGACGCCGATGGCAAGTACCCGGTCCCCATGCCGGGGTTGATCGGGCGGCGGGAGTATTGATCTGGCGGAATCGCGACCGCGAAACGACAGCGGGGCCGGACACCAATCCGGCCCCGCTTTTCATTGGCGTGTCATGTCATACCAAGACGGCAAGCAGGGCTGACCTGCCGCGTCGTGGCTCTGTCGGTATTCGATCAGTAGCCGCCGTAATATCCCTGGTACGCCGGGCGATTGCAGCTTGAATAGCCCGAGTAACCATAGCTACTGGCAGCGCAGGCCGGAGCATAGTAGCGGCGGATCGTCGTCGTGGTGCGGCGAATGACGTAGCCGGGCGCCCCATGACCATAATGGCCGCAGCTCGAATAGCCGCAGCCGGAGTACCCGCCGTAGCCGCACCCGGACCAGCCGCAGGCGTCGTCGTCATCATACTCGAACCCGCCGTGACCACACGCGGCGTAGCCGCAACTGCCCCGTCCCCCGTGACGGTGGCCGGCATTGGCATCGTCCGTGGTCGCGGCCAAGCCGGCGGCGACCGCCACGCCGCCGACCAGCATCAGCCCCAGAAACTTGCGACTCATCGTGTCGTCCTCTCGAAGAAGTTTCATCAGACCCGCCCGGAACGACTCCCGCGGACGCCCCGGCCTGGCGACAGAAAGAAGCGCTCGGTATCCGGCTGTTCAAGGTACGCGGCACGACGCGGCGGTCAACCCGGAACGGGACGATCAGGAAAACAGGGCGATCTCGGGGGACTTCCGCAGGGGATCTTCTCTGTTCAGTACGCAGTCCGACGACGGCTCTTAAAACAAAAGCCCGGCCGGCCCTTGCGGGTCGACCGGGTGGAGGAGTGACCGGGGTACGCCCCCGGTCGCGACATGGGTTTCGTTGTGACCCACCGGTGCAGCCGGTGGGCGTCATTCAACCTTCAACGTCAGAAATCGGCCGCCTTGCGGGGTGCGGACGAGCAGCAGGACGTTCTTACCGTCTGCCGTCGCTGCTTCGACCGCGGCGCGGAACTCCTCGACTGTCTTCACGTCGGTCTTGCCGACCCGTTCGATGACGATCCCGGTGTCGAGGCCCGCCAGCTTCGCGGGACTGCCCGGCTCGACCTTCGTGATCATCACGCCGGCGACGTCACCCTTGTAACCCAGCGATTCGAGCACGTCGGCCATCGCGGGTGAGACTTCGAGGCCCAGCGCGTCGAACGAGGCGGCTTCTTGCTCGTCGTCACCCGTTGCGGGCTTGGCGACGACCGTCGTGCCGTAGTCGCCCGGCATCGCCGCGACCGTCACGCCGAGATCCAGTTTCTTGCCGTCGCGGAGCACGACGAAGCCGGCCTCCTTGCCGGCGGGAAGCCGCTCGACGAGACCCTGCAACTGCTGCGGGCTGGTGACTTTCGTCTCCCCGATCTTCACGATCACGTCGCCGGGCTTCAGGCCGGCTTTCTCGCCGGGAGTGTCGGGAAAGACGTTGTTGACCAACACGCCCTTGCCGACATCGGTGCCGAATTGCTCGGCGAGCGCGCTCGTGACGGGCTGAATTCCGACGCCGAGATAGCTGCGGGCCACCTGGCCGTTTTCGAGCAACTGCCCGGCGACCCACTTCGCCATGTTGATCGGCAGGGCGAAGCCGACGCCGTCGTTCCCGCCGCCACGCGACGAAATCGCCGTATTGATGCCGATCACCTGGCCCGACAGGTTCACCAGCGGTCCGCCGCTGTTGCCGGGATTGATCGCCGCATCGGTCTGAATGAAGTCCTCGCGATCGTTGATGCCCGGACCGCGGCCCTTCGCGCTGATGATGCCCGCGGTGACCGTCGTGTCGAGACCGAACGGACTGCCGATCGCCATCACCCAGTCGCCGACCTGCGCCTCGTCGCTGTCGCCGACCGCTGCGGGCACGAGTTCGTCGGCGTCGATCTTCACGACGGCGACGTCGCTGCGCGGATCGGTGCGAACCTCGGTCGCGACGAACTCACGTCCGTCGGTCAGCTTGACGATGACTTCTTCGGCACCGTTCACGACATGGCTGTTCGTCAGGATCACGCCCGACGAATCGATGATCACTCCCGAACCCTTCGCCTGTTGCGGCGGTACGAACATCCGGCCCTGACCGCGCGGCATCTGGTTGAACCGGCGGAACAACTCCTCGAACCGCGGATCGTTCGAGAAGCCCGGCGGCAGCATCTCCTCGAACTCTTCGCCCTCTTCGCCGCCGAACTGCGTCTGGCCCTCGACTGCGTGACCGTTCGTGCGGGCTTCGATCGACACGACCGCCGGGCTGACTTCCGCTGCCACCGCGCGAAACGCCTGAGAGAAATCTTCGATGACCGCCGGCTTTTCGACCGGCTTCTCGCCCGCGCGATCGGACGCGAGTTGCGGTTGAGCCAGCACGGCAGCGGCTCCGGCGACGGCGACGCCCAGCGTCGTCCCGCCGATCCAACCCGAGAATTGACTGAATGGCATTGCGGACTTCCCTGAAGAAACAATTGGTTGATGGCGGCGGGCGCAGTCACCGGTGACGCAATGCGCACCGGCCGACCCGCAACAGCCCTGATCACAGGCGGAAACACGCCCCTGAGACTTCTTACGACCCACGACCGCCGCCGCGTTGGACACGCCGGAGCTTTTTTTAGGATTTCCCGCTCCATCGTCAGTCGACGCACATCTTCACGCAGCCGACGGTTCTCCGCTTCCAGGGCGTTCGGCTGGTTGAGGCCGGTTGCAGCCTGGCCGGTTGCATCGCCGAACTGCATCCGTCGCTTCTGCATCCGGTTCGCTCCGACGTCCAGGGCCACTCGCGTTCCATGGCACGCTCTTAAGAGAACGCCCGCGAAACGTGAGAAAGCCCACCTCTCCACTCCCTCTTCCCCGTCGTCGCGACGATCGTCTATCCTTCCGGCATGACCACCGCCCCGGCACCCTTTCCACTTCATCGCGTGCCGTGGTTGTTGCTGGCGGCGGTGACGGCGTTGTTGCTGATCGGGCTGTCGGCGATCGAACGCGGGGACGAGCTGCGAGCAGAGTCGAGCGCCTCGCGTCGAGAGTCGGGAGAAAAGGGAAACAGTCCGGCCGTCGCCTCTCTCGATTCTGAACTCTCGTCTCTCGACTCCTCCGAAAAGCAGCTCGTCTGGATCGCGCTGGGAGTGCCCGTCTTCATCGTCGCGGCGGGGGTGCCTTACCGGTCGCTGCTGCGGTTCAGTTATCCGCTGCTGGCGGTGACGCTCGTACTGCTCGTCGCCGTCTACTTCACGCCGCCGCGAAACGGGGCACGCCGCTGGATTCCACTGGGCGTGATCCTGCTGCAGCCGTCGGAGATCGCGAAGCCGGCGTTCATTCTCGCGCTGGCGGCGTACCTGCGGTTCCGCGAGAACTTCCGGACGCTGCCGGGGCTGGTTCCGCCGTTTCTGACCGCCCTGGTGCCGATGGGCCTGATTCTCGTCGAGCCGGACCTCGGCACGTCGCTGCTGTTCGTGCCGGTGCTGGGCGCGATGCTGTTCGCCGCCGGGGCACGTCCGCGGCATCTCGCCCTCGTCGCGGCCGTCGGCGTGCTGCTGACGCCGGTGCTCTGGACGGAGATGGACGGTTATCAGAAGGTGCGGGTCGTCGCGGTGTTCACGCAAAGCGACAGTGGTCCGCCGCCGCGAGGGCACGGCTACCATCTGCACCAGTCGAAGACGATGCTGGCTCTCGGCGGGATGTGGGGCAGCGAGATCGTCGGGATGGCGTCGTCGGACCCGCTCGATTATCACCTGCCTGCGGGACGGACCGATTTCATCTTCTGCCTGGTCGGGGAACGCTGGGGACTGGCCGGCTGTGGGGTGACGCTTGCGTTGTACGCGCTGCTGTTTCATCGCGGCGTCGCGGTGGCGAAGGCGACGAAGGAGCCGTTCGGGCGGTTGCTGGTCGTCGGCATCGTGGCCATGCTGGCGACGCAGACGGCGATCAACACGTCGATGACGGTCGGGCTTGTGCCGATTACCGGGATTACGCTGCCGCTGCTGAGCTACGGCGGCAGCAGCCTGATTGCGACGCTTGGGGCACTCGGACTGGTCGTGAACGTCGCCCTTCGCCCCGGCTACGAAGTCGGCCCGATGCCGTTCCGGTTCGAGGAGTAGGGTGGACCGAGCCCACCCTACGCTCGCTTCAATCCTCCCCCTTCCCTCTTCGATCCTCCCTCTTCCGGCCCGCTCGCCCTTGACGATCGCGTCAACGGATGCCGATAATTGAACGTGACACTCCTGCCGCACCGGTCGCCTCGTGCAGCCGGCCCCGCCGAGCGGCGTATTCCGGCCATCGAAACCCACCGTGGCCTTATGCAGAGACGCACGTTTCTGATCTGGTTCGGGCGCAGCGTGTATACGGCGGGTGCCGCCGTCGTCGCGGGTGCGGGTTTTCGTTTTCTGAGCGTTCCGCTGGCCGCGACGGCAACAAGTCGCAAGCCGCTCCGCCGCCGAATCGCGACGCTCGACTCGCTGCCGACGGGTGAACCGCAGTTGCTGCCGGTGATCGGCACCCGCCAGGACGCCTGGACGCGCCACGCCGAGCACGTCATCGGCCGGATCTGGGTGACGCGCACTTCGCCGGTCGACGCTCCGCCCGAGAAGACGGAACTGACGGTGTTCAACGCGGCCTGTCCGCACAATGGCTGCCCGATTCAGAAGGCGGCTGTCGAGGGGTTCGCCTGTCACTGTCACGGAGCGAAGTTTCGGCCCGACGGCTCGAAAGTCGACGACAGCGACGACTATGTGAACCGGAGTCCGCGCGGCATGGACCTGCTCGGCCATCGGGTCGTTCGCGACCAGTCGACCGGCCGCTGGTGGGTCGAAGTCGAATACAAAAATTTCGAAGCGGGCCTCGCCGAACAGGTCGAGCGTGCGTGACGGACCGCTCGCGATTTCCTCATCACGTTCCTTCACGGCAGACCCTTGGCCCGTTCCGACGCGCTGACTCGCCTCGCCGACTGGTTCGATGACCGCACCGACTTCCGGGCGGGACGGACGATCGTGCGGGACCGGCTGCTGCCGCATGGAACCGCTTGGGGCTTCGCGACCGGTTCCTGCACGCTGGTGCTGTTTCTCGTCGTGGTGGCGACCGGCGTGTTCCTGATGGCCGGTTACAGCCCGGCGGCCGACCACGGCTGGTCGAGCGTGTTCCTGATCGAGTCGACGCCGGGCGGATCGTTCCTACGGGGGCTGCACTACTTCGGCAGCCACGCGCTGATCATCCTGTTCGGCATTCACCTCACCCGTGCGATTTTGACGGCGAGCTTCCGTGCCCCCCGCGAGCTGGCCTGGATCGCCGGCGTGCTGCTGCTGCCGCTGTTGATCGGCGAAGCGGTGACCGGCAACCCGCTCAGCGCCAGCAACAAGGCGTTCGGGCAGATCGAGGTCGAAAGCCACATTCTCGGCAGCACGCCGATCATCGGTCCGCTGGCCCGCAGCGTGCTGGTCGGCGGCGACGAGGTCGGCAATCTGACGATCACCCGCCTGTACGCCTTGCATGTCTTCGTGCTGCCGCTGCTCGCTCTGTTGCTGCTGGTGTTTCACCTCTATCAGCACTTGCGATGGGGAACGGCGAACTCGGCAGCCGGCACGGCGCTCATGCCCGAGACGCACATCCCGCCGACCGTCACCGATGACGACGGCAACCAGATCCAGACGGTGCACGACGCAAGCTGGCCCGCCCAGGGAGCACGCAACGCACTCGTGTTTGCGATCGTATTCGGCGCGGTCGCGTTCCTGGCGTTGCGCTACGAAGTGCCGCTGCATGCCCCGGCCGATCCGACGCTCACCGAGATGCCGCGGCCCGAATGGTACTTTCGGGCGCTGTTCGAGCTGAAGAACTCGCTGAGCGGTTCGGCGGAGTTCTTCGTGACGGGCGTGCTGCCGGCGTTATTTCTTGCGTTTTTGATCGCCCTGCCCTGGATCGACGGCATCCTGCCGCGTTCGGCGGCGGTCATGTTCCGCTACGCCGTCGTGATCCTGGCCGCCGCCGGCTGGGTCGTCCTGACGACGATTTCCTTCTCGCGCGACTACGACGACGAGAAGTACCGGTCTTATCTCCCGGAAGCCGAGGCGCGGGCCGAGCGGGCCAAGCTGATCGCCTCGGTGAACGGCATTCCGCCCCAAGGGCCGTCGGTGCTGTTGCAGTCGGACCCGCTGACGCAGGGGCCGCGTCTGTTCCGGCAGCACTGCGCCAACTGCCATCCGCACGTCGACGCGGCAGGCGGCGGCATCGAGGCGAAGACGCCGGTCGCGCCGAATCTCTACGGCTTTGCGAGCCGCGCCTGGATCGCGGGCCTGCTCGATCCGGAGCGCATCACCGGTCCCGACTATTTCGGCCACACGTCGTTCGTCAAAGAGGGCACGTCGATGGGCATGATCGACTATGTTCGTGACGAACTGTACGCCGTCGAAGGCGACGAACTGGCCGTGCGGAAAGAGCAGGTCCGCAAGATCGTGCTGGCCCTCTCGGCAGAAGCGGCGCTGCCGGAGCAGAGCGCGGCCGACAAACAGGATGCCGCCGCGATCACCGAAGGCCGCACGCTGCTGACGGGCGACGTGCTCGGCGATGCGACCGGCTGCATCGGCTGCCACAAGTTCCACGACGCCGGCGAACTCGGATCGGCGCCCGACCTGACAGGTTACGGCTCGCGCGACTGGCTCGCCGCGTTCGCGTCGAACCCTGCTCACGAACGGTTCTACGACGGCAACAACGACGGCATGCCGTCGTTCCATCACGTCGAGGGCGAGTCTCCCCAGAACATCCTGAGCCGCGACGAACTGCTGCTGGTCGTCGATTGGCTCCGGGGGCAGTGGCTGCGGGAGTGACGGTGAGCGATCGACGTCCTTCCTCGCTGATTCGCCCGCCGTCTTCGTCTCGACGCACCATTACGCCAACGGAAGCAGGACGCGAAACGTGCTGCCGCGACCGACTTCGCTTTCGACCTCGACGCGGCCGTCGAAAACCTGGACGAGGTGCTTGACGATGGCGAGGCCGAGGCCGGTGCCGCCGTGCTCGCGGCTGCGAGCCTGGTCGACGCGGTGAAACCGTTCGAAGATTCGGGGAAGATGTTCCTCCGGGATGCCGATGCCGGTGTCGGCGATTTCGATGACGGCCGTGTCGCCCTGCCGATCCCACCGCACCATGACCCGTCCGCCGGCGGGCGTGTAATTGATTGCGTTGTCGAGGAGGTTGTCGAGAATCGTCCGCAAGCCGTCGGGATCGGCCCGCAGGCGGACCGGGACGGCCGGCGGAAAGGTCTGCAGCACGACGCCTTTCGATCGCGCGATCGCCAGATGCTCTTCGACGCACGGTTCGATGATTTTACCGGCGGTCAGTCGCGTGATTTCAAACACGTCGGTTCCGGCCTCGATCCGCGCGAGCCGGAGCAGGTCGAGTATCAAGTGGTGCAGCCGTTCCGTCTGCTCGTCGATCCGTTTGAGGAACTTGACATTGTTCGCACGGTCGTCGATGCCGCCGTCGAGCAGGGTCTCGGTGTAAGCCTGAATCGCTGCGAGAGGTGTTTTCAGCTCGTGCGAGACGTTGCCGACGAAATCCCGCCGCATGGTCTCGAGTCGCCGCAGCTCGGTGACGTCATGCAGCACAAGAACGACGCCCGGTGAAGGTTCCCCCGGCAGGCAGCTCGCCTGAAGGGCCAGAATCGTCTGCGTGCGAGGCAACTCGATTTCGACCCGCTGCGTCTGACCGCGCTCGCGAGCCTGCCGTGCGGCATCCTGAATCGCCGACACGCGGACCGATTCCCACAGCGGGCGACCGACGAGTTTTCCATCGGGCAAATCGAGATAATGCGCAGCGGCGGGATTGGTGAACAGGATGCGTTCCTGTCGATCGACCGCGAGCACGCCCTCGGCCATCCCCGTCAGCACGGCCGAGAGACGCTCGCTATGCGTCGCCAGTGATGCGTTGTCCCGGCGGAGGTGCTCGACCTGCTCGCTGAGCCGATTCGCCAGGTCGTCGAGTGCCGACGACAACGGGGCGAGCCGACGACCTGCCCGCAGCGATGGCAGCGATTCGCCGAACCCGCTGACGGATGCGGCCGAGCGAACGATGGTTTCGATCGGTGCGGCAATTCGGAAGGTCGTCCGTCCGATCCAAATCAGGCCGATCACGCCGGCGACGGCGGCGAAAGCCGTCGCCCATCGTCGCCAGCGCGTGACGGCGGCATCAACGCGGCGGATCGTGCCTTCCGCCCGAATGAATCCCAGCAACGGTCGGTCGTCGCTGCCGACATCGCTCGAGAGGTCCGCGAAACGTTGCGACGAACGAACCGCGATGGCGACGGCGACGCGGTTTCCGCCGAGCGCCGCTTCGCCGGTTCCCGAGTCGCGGGCTTGGCGGATCTCGGGCCGATCATCGAAATCGTCGAGCGTCGGACCGTCGGTGTCGGCGAGTGCGGCTCCGTGACCGTCGATCACGATCAATCGCGCATCGGTCTCGTTGGCGAGACGGTTCAACTCCTCACGCCATTGCTCGGCAGGAGTCACGAACCATTCGTCGTGAACGGCGGCCGCTTGGGCGACTGTGCGAATGCGAACCGTTTCGCCGGTCGACACCGCGCGCTGAAAAAATGTGCCGCCGACCCAGATCATTGCGGCCGCGACCACCAGCACGAATGCCGCATAGGGCGGCAAGATCTCCCAGAAAAGTCGAGAGCGGATCATCGCGAGCGGTGCGGTGTGGTGCGGAGGAATGTGCCGGGATCATCTCTGACCCCCGTACCGGATGGAAGGCATGGGGCACGGCGGCTATCGTGGCCGTGATCCGCTTGCTTCCGAACGCCAGGGACGGTCGTGTCCTCTCCTGCCACCGATCCGCCTCCGTTAGTTCCCGCCGGGGTCGCTTCAACCGTCGCAGCGACGCCGCAATCCGGTGCTTCAAGCCGAGTCATTGCGATCGGCGTGCTGCTGGGCGTCGTTTCGGCAATCGGATACACCGGCACGAACATCGCGCTGCGCGGGGTGACCCGCGACGGCGACCCCGACTGGGCGCTCTGGGTGACTTGTTTCAAGTCGCTGCCGGGGGCACTGGCGGCCTGGTTCCTCGTCGCGCTCCGGGCCTCCCGCGGATTGCAGGCCTTGCCCTCGGCTCGGGCGATCGGCTGGTTGCTGGCGATTGGGTTCGCCGTCCAGATCGGCGGAAACCTGCTCTTTCAATGGTCTCTGGCGATGTGCGGGCTGGCGCTTGCCGTGCCGACCGTGTTCGCCACGCTGATCTTGACCGGCGCGATGCTCGGTCGCACATGGCTGGGCGAGGCGATCACCACCCGCTCGTCGATCGCGATGGGGCTGCTGATCGCGGCGATCGGCCTGTTGGGGCTGGGGGCGGAAGGCGCCGCCGCCGCTTTACCGGCGGGACCGAAAGGCGTTCTTCCGGTCTTGTGGGTTCTGTCAGGAGTCCTATTGGCTGCATTTTCGGGCGTGTTCTACGGCGTGCTCGGCGTCATCATTCGACGCACGAGCCGCGGCGAAATTCCCCTGTCGGCGACTCTTGCGCTGATCAGCACGACGGGGGTCGTCGGGCTGGGTGCCGCTGCGGTTGTCCGGCTTGGTCCGGAGATTCTGAATGCCACCACCGGCGAATGGTGGCTGATGGTGATCGCCGGTGTGCTGAACGCGGCCGCGTTCTTCGCGATCAGCGGTTCGCTGCAACGTATCCCCGTCGTGCAGGTCAACCTGCTGAACGCTTCCCAGGCGGCGATGTGTGCGGTCGGCGGAGTGATGATCTACGGCGAGCCGCTGTCGTTCGCGCTCGTCGGCGGAACGGCGTTGACGATCGCCGGGTTGGTGTTGATGAGCCGCGGATCTGCTACGGCGACATCGGAGTAATCCGGCAGTGAAGGGCGGGTTTTTTCCCATCGGCAGACGGATGCGTATCCGAGAACGGTCGGGCGAACCCGGTTGCAACGCCGACTCCAGCCGCAGAGAATGACGAAAGTCCGGAATATTGGCCTTCACTGGCGGGTCATTCCTTCTGAGTGGCGCCCCGTTTCGATTCCGGCCCAACGGTCGGCTCAGAACCGGTCGCCAGCCCGCATCCCAAACCCAGGTTTTGACGGAGCATCGAGATTATGAAGAAGCTGGCATCACTTTTGACGCTGTTTTCACTGGGCGTCTTCGCCGTCGGTTGCACCGAGACCGCCAATGGTCCGGAACCGGGTGTGGGCGACGGTCCGGCGGTCGAGGGCGGCTCGGGCCTTGTCGACGAACCGTCAATGGTCGACGAAGGCACGACCGAAGACGTCCCGCCGGTGATCGACGAAGAGGCCCCGGCCCTGCCGGCGCCGACGGAGGAGCCTGCCCCGGTTGAGGAGCCGGCACCTGCTGAAGAACCCGCCCCGGCGGAAGAGGCGACGTCGGCTGAGGAAGCCGCCTCGGCGGAAGAGGCCGCGCCAGTCGAAGAACCTGCCCCGGCCGAAGAGCCTGCGCCGGCTCCGAACTGAGTCGGCCTGCAGCATTGCTGTAAGCTCGTCGCCCCGGTTGCGCTGGTCGCACCGGGGCGTCTTTTTGCGCCACCAGTCCGATCCGGTGAATCGTAGGATGGGCTTCCTCGCCCGTCCGATTCGTTGATTCTACAGGCCGACGGGCGAGAACGCCCCTACTTACGGGAACTGCCACGACTTCTGTCTCGAATGGCTGATCCGAAACCGATCGTTGACGGTTGATGCGTCCTGCGGTACGTTACTGCCGGGGAAGTGATGCGCCGTGCGTGTGTCGCCCGTCCCTGAAGTCTCGCTCGTACCGCTTCAGCCGGAGGGCGTCGATGCTTGTCATTCCGCAAGGCACCAGCCGCGATCTCTGCGACGGTGTCACTCGCCGCGACCTGTTGCGAGTCGGTGGTTCATCCGTCTTCGGCCTGTCGCTGGCCGGCCTGCTCCAGTCGCAGGCGAGCGCCGCCGAGGAAGAAGATCACTACGGTGGTCCCGGGTTCGGCAAGGCAAAGAGCGTGATCCTGCTCTACCTGCAAGGCGGGCCGAGCCAGCTCGACCTGTGGGATCCCAAGGACGGCGTTCCCGACAACGTCAAAAGCATCTTCCAGCCGATCGACACCGTCACGCCCGGCCTGCGGTTCACCGAACTGCTGCCCAAATTCGCGCAGGCCACCGACAAGGTGACGATGATCCGCGCGATGAGCTACACGCCCAACGGGCTGTTCAATCACACCGCGGCGATCTACCAGATGCTGACCGGCTACACCGCCGACAAGGTCAGCCCGTCAGGTCAGCTCGAACCGCCCAGCCCGAAAGACTTTCCGAACTTCGGATGTAACATCATCAAACTGAAGCCGCCCGAAACGGCGATGCTGCCTTTCGTCATGATGCCCCGGCCGCTCCAGGAGAGCAACGTGATCGGCAAGGCGGGCACGGCGGGCTTTCTCGGCCGGGCGTACGACCCGTACTACCTCTACCCGCCCGGCGACGACATGGACATGGCGAAGATGGATAAGATCTCCGCCGAGGATCTGTCGCTGCGTCCCGAAGTCTCGCTCGCCCGGCTCGAACGCCGTGCGACGCTTCGCGATTCGATCAACGCCGGCATGAAAGGCCTCGACAAAGCCGTCGAGAGCTACGCGCTCGATGAATATTACGACAAGGCGCTCGGTCTGGTTCTCTCGGGCAAGGCTCGCGACGCCTTCAACCTCGCCGCCGAAGACGCCGCCACCCGCGAACTCTACGGCAAGAACACCTTCGGGCAGAGCTGCCTGCTCGCCCGGCGGCTCGTCGAAGCGGGAACGCGGGTCGTCGAAGTGAACTGGCCGAAGGTCGCCAACAGCGACAATCATAGCTGGGACGTTCATACCGGACTCAGCAAACGGATGAAGGATCAGGCCGCGCCGATGCTCGACGCCGGCCTGTCGGGATTGATCACCGACCTCGACCGTCGCGGACTGCTCGACGAGACTCTCGTCGTCGCCGTCGGCGAGTTCGGCCGCAGCCCGAAACGGGGTCTGTCGACCTCGGGCAACCAGAACTCCGACGACGGCCGCGACCACTGGCCGTACTGCTACACGGCCGTCATCGCCGGGGCCGGCATCAAGAAGGGCTACGTCCACGGCGAGAGCGACGCGACGGCCTCGGCCCCGAAGTCGAACCCCGTCCACCCCGGCGAACTGCTCGCCACGATCTACCACGCCGTCGGCCTCAACCCCCGCCGCATGGTCTACAACCACCTCAACCAACCGCGAGAGATGGTCAAAGGCGACGTGGTGTCGGCGCTGTTTGCGTGAGGCAAGCGACACTTGGCGAGCGACCGGCGTCAGCCTGCCGATGGGGTCAATCGCGCGATTGGTATGTCACGATGGAGCTCGCGTGATCGGTCGGCGGCTTCCTGATCGGTCGGCGGCTTCCTGATCGTCGTCGGGTTGCTGGGATTCGTCGTCTCTTTTTTCATGGTTGACGGCGGCCCGTCGCCGGTACTCGATCCGCCCGAAGCTATTGCTTATTTCCTGCCGCTGGTCGTCGCCGGTCTCGGGGCGATGGCCTTGGCTGGTTCCCGACGCGATCAATAGAAGAGATCCGCTGAGGTCAGGTCACCTGACCCGACCTCCGTTCGCCGCCGCAGGTCTCCCACTTGTTCGTGGAGACCTTCGGTCGCCGGGAGTTGCGG
>JBAQZJ010000384.1:0-2507 GCA_049790855.1 Planctomycetaceae bacterium
ATGTTCGGGAGTCTCTCCGCTTCGCAGCCTCGGCCCGAACGGACTTCATCCGACTTCGGGAACGTTGTGATTGCAACATACAAGGACGCAGAGAGCGAGGAGAAAGCGCAGAGGGGTTCTCGGCTGACCCCCGTATCCTCTGCGCTCTCTGCGTCCTCGGCGGTAAACTCGTAGCCCTTCGCGTCCTTTGCGCCTTTGCGAGCGACCCTGTTGCTCGATCAAGTCTCCGCCTTCTTCGCCAGAGCCGTCGCACTGGCGTCGCGGTTGTCGTCGAGCCACGCTACGTCGCCTGCTTCTTCGAATCGCTTGACGCCGACTTCTTTGATCTTCGCATCGTCCACCTTCGACAGCGGCGTGTAGCGCGGGTGGTGCGATTCCATGTGCGGGTCGTTGTGCCTGCTGTTGTAGCAGCAGATCATGCTCCAGCGGGGCTTGTCCGACCGGTTCTGATCGCTGCGGTGCAGCAGGTTCGCGTGGAAGAACAGGGCGTCGCCCGGCTGCATCTCGACATGGACCAGCGGTAGCCGCTTCAGGATTTCCTCGACCCGCTCGTTGTCGGCTCCGGCCTGCTCGCCGGTGAGGACGTGCTCGATTCGCCCAAGCTTGTGCGAACCTTCGATGACCTGCAGGCAGCCGTTCTCGCGCGTGGACGGATCGACGGCGATGAACACGCTGACGAGGTCGGGGTAGAGCACGCCGTTCTGGTACCAGTAGCCGTAATCCTGATGCCACGTCCACGCCCCGCCGACCTTGGCATCCTTCATGATCATCTTGCTGTGATAATGATAAACCTCGTCGTCGAGCAGTTGCTCGCACGAATCGACGACCCGCCGGCAGCGGGCGAACATGCCGTAGACGCCGTCGCCGGGATGATTCCACAGCGAAAGCCGCACGCGGCCGCCTTCGCCGTCGTTGCGACCGAAGGAGTGCTCGTCGAGCGCCCGGTCTTCCTTCGCCGATCGCAGCAGCAGGTCGATCTCGTCGCGATCGAAGAGCTGCGGCAGTAGAAGAGATCCCCGGCGATCGAACTCGGCGAACTGGTCGGATGAAAGTGGTCCCTGGCGCATGTCAAACCTCCGTGGCACGAGGCACGGACACGATTGTCGTGACAACTCTCGAATCGGTATCGTCGCGGGTCGCGATCGCCGATCGGTCGGTGCATTCTATCGCGATGCGGTGGCCTCCGTCACGGAGAGTCGTCATGAAACGAATCGTCGCGTGTCTGCTGCTGGTGCTCTCGTCGTGGCCGGCGGCAGCCGGCGACTGGCCGGCGGCAGCCGGCGACTGGCCGGCGTGGCGAGGTCCACTGGGAACAGGAATCGCCGACGAGACCGGTGTGCCGGTCGAGTGGTCGGCCACGAAGTCGGTGAAGTGGAAAACGCCGCTGCCCGGTCCCGGCAACTCGACGCCGATTGTCTGGAAGGATGCGGTCTATCTCACGCAGGCGAGTCAGGACGGCCGCGAGCGATCGCTGATCTCTTTTACCTGCGAATCGGGCGAGGCCATTTGGAAAAAGACCATCGTCTACGATCAGAAGGAACAGACCCACCAGACGAATCCGCATTGCTCTCCCTCGCCGGTGACCGACGGCAACGTCATCGTTGCCTGGCACGGCTCAGCGGGGTTGTTCGCCTACGACCTCGACGGCAACGAACTGTGGCGGAAAGACCTCGGCAAGTTTGAGCACATCTGGGGATACGGGTCGAGTCCGGTGATCTACGAGAACCTCGTCATTCTCAACGCCGGGCCGGGTCTGCGGGCGTTCGTCGCCGCCTTCAACAAGAGCACCGGCGAGGAAGTCTGGCGGCGCGAATTTCCCGAAGCCGTCTCGGAAAAGGTCGATCAGTTCCGCGGCTCGTGGAGCACGCCGGTCCTGTACCAAGAGGGAGACCGAACGCTGATGCTGCTCGCCTTACCGCAGCGGCTGCACGCCGTCGATCCGGCGACGGGTGAAACGGTCTGGCATTGCGACGGGTTGGGCGAACTGGTCTATGCCTCACCGCTCGTCGGCGACGGGGTGATCGTCGCGATGTCGGGCTTTCACGGCCCGTCGTTCGTCGTTCGAACAGGCGGCCGGGGCGACGTCACGGCGACGCACCGGCTCTGGCATCACGAGGGCAATAAGCTCAACCCGCAGCGGGTCGGCTCGGGCGCGATCGTCGGCGATCACCTCTACATTTTGCAGGACAGCGGCGTCGCCTGGTGCATGGACGTCGCCACGGGCAAGGTCGTCTGGGAAAAGCGGCTCGGCAAGTCGTGGAGTTCGATGTGCCACGTCGACGGCCGCTTATACGTCATCGACATGGAAGGCACGACGTTCGTGCTGGAGCCGACGCCGGAAGGGTGTGAAGTTCTCGCCGAGAACCGGCTCGACGAAACGACCCGCGCGTCGCTGGCGGTCTCGAACGGGAACGTCTTCGTGCGCACGCACGAGAACCTGTATTGCATCGACGATCAATAAACGGTTTGTCCCTCGCTGGCGCGTCGGGCATGCGGAACACACGTCC
>JBAQZJ010000385.1:0-3983 GCA_049790855.1 Planctomycetaceae bacterium
TCGCTCCCCCGCCATGTCCTACCGCACGATCAAACGGCTGCTCGGCGAGACGAGCCTCGAGCGGAAGTGCCGGATGTTGTTCGGCACGGGTCTGCTGCTGCTCATCGCGGGCAGCTTCGCGCTTTACGGCTGGCTGACGGTGCGGCTCGTCTACAATCAGAACGCCAACATCGCGCGGGCGCTCGTCGACCCGATCTTTCGCGAGTATCACCGGGAACGTCTCGCACAGGGTGACAGTGACCGATTCGACGCCGCGGATGCCGAAATCACGCCGGCCGCACCGGCCGACCCCGCTGTGTCGCCGCGAGCGATGATCGAAAGCCTGTCGGTCGCGGCGGGACGACAGGAATACAGCTGGCGGATCTTCAGCCTCGCGAGCACCGCCGATTCGGAGAAACGGCCCGCCGATCCCGTCGATCTGGCCGCCGAGACCCGCGTGGCGACCGAAGACGAGGTCGTCGAACTGACCGAGGGTCCGGAGGGCGACGCCTTTCATTACTTCGTGCCGCTGCGGGTGCCGGCGAACAACGCGCAGAGCTGCATCGGTTGCCATCATCACCGGCAGGCGGCGCCGGGCGAGTTGCTGGGGATGTTCCGCGTGTCGATCCCGCTGTCCGACACGAAGCGCGAGCTGGCGAAGAACAACGCGTTTCTGATCACGACGGCGATCGTTACGGCCATGCTGGCGATGGCGTCGGCATGGGCGATCGTGCGGTATGTGATCGTCAAGCCCGTGCTGCACCTCAAAGACGTCTCCGATGAGATCGCCCGCGGCACGCTCGACCTGCGGGCCGACATCCGCACGGGCGACGAGTTCGAAGAGCTGTCCCACGCCTTCAACCGCATGCTCCGCCATCTGATCACGATGCAGGACGAATTGAAGGAGATGAACTCGACGGTCGAAGGCAAGGTCGACGAACTCGCCCGCGTCAACCTGCGACTCTACGAGACGAACAAGCTCAAGGATGAGTTTCTCGCCACGATGAGCCACGAGTTGCGCACGCCCCTCAACAGCATCCTCGGCTTTTCCGACGTGCTCGGCGGGGCCGACAATCTGACCGACAAACAGAAGCGGTTCCTCGAGAACATCCGCAAGTCGGGTCGCGACCTGCTGCTGCTGATCAACGATGTGCTCGACCTCGCCAAGATCGAATCGGGCAAGCTCGAATTGCAGCTCGTCGAGTTCCGCCTGATCGACGTCGTCGACAAGCAGGTCGACGCACTGCTGCCGATGGCCGATCGCAAGAACATCGACCTGACGACGAGCGTCGATCTCGACATGCCGATGCTGTTTCAGGATGCGGGCAAACTGCAGCAGGTCCTCAACAACCTGCTCTCGAACGCACTCAAGTTCACGCCCGAAGGCGGCCGCGTGCGGGTTCGGGGCACGCTGCGCGACGACGCCTCGCGCTTCGCGTTGATCGTGGAAGACACCGGCATCGGCATCCCGCTCGAAGATCAGGCGATGATCTTCGAGAAGTTCCGCCAGGGCCGCAGCGTGCCGGGGCAAAAAGACGCGATGACCCGCGAATACGGCGGCACGGGCCTCGGGCTTTCGATCGTCAAGGAACTGGCGCGGCTGCTGGGCGGCGAGGTGTTTCTTGAAAGCGAATTCGGCAAAGGCAGCACCTTCATCGTGCGCCTGCCGCTGCGACTCGACGAATCCGCGCGGAAGCCCGACGACGGCCTCGGTCGCAGGCCCATCCGGCCGCGGTCGGAGCCGGTGATCGCCCGGATGTCCGACGGGACGACATGAATGAAGCAGACGAACCACCAAGGCACGAAGTGCATGAAGCTCCGCGATGACCGCCGTGCCTACGTGGGCCGCCGGAGAGCGCCGCAGCACCGTCGTTGCGTCAGATAGACCTGCCGACTTCCTGCTCGAACTGGCGCTTCGCCATTCGCAAATAGGTGACCGCCTTCTGCCGATAACTCCAGGACTTCGTCCCCTTCGGCATTCGGCTCAGCCAGTGGTGATTCGGGCCGTAGCATGTGGCACGTTCTTCCGTAAGCCGACGTGTCGTCGGCAAGACCTTCCGAGACAACGTCTCGATGCAGACTTCCATTTCGGCAAGGGAGGCGAACCGGAAGGTGAAGCCGTCGATCTCGGCGAAGTAAACTGGCCAGCCTCGACCGGGAACCGGAACCGGCCTCGGAGGATCAAACACCTCGGCTTCATACCACGGCTTGCCGTCGGCCTCTCGATGGACCCAGTAGGTCATCGGCTCGCGGCTCCACTCGTCGCGGTATTCGATCCATTGACGCTTCATGGTGAGCAACAACATACCGGCGGAACAGGCCGCTCACCGGTCACCGACCGTCGCGACGTGGTAGAATCTCCATCGAGAATATCACGGGCCGGAATGATCGGCGCCTGTCTCATCGCGCAATGGAGGTCTCGATGGCGAAGCGGATTCTGTTCCTCGTGGGCGATTTCGTCGAGGACTACGAGGTGATGGTGCCGTTCCAGGCTCTCTCGATGCTGGGCTACCGGTGCGACGCCGTCTGCCCCGAAAAGTCGGCAGGGGAGTTCGTCCGGACGGCCGTGCATGACTTCGAGGGCGACCAGACCTACAGCGAGAAGCCGGGGCATCGCTTTACGCTCAACGCGACGTTCGACGAGATCGATGAAACCGCCTACGACGCGCTGGTCGTGCCCGGCGGTCGTTCACCCGAGTACATTCGACTTAACGAGCGTGTGCTCGCGATCGTGCGACACTTCGCCGAGCAAGGAAAGCCGATCGCGTCGATCTGCCACGGTCTGCAGGTGCTTTCGGCCGCAGGCGTCCTCAAGGGCAGGTCATGCACGGCCTATCCCGCGTGCGGGCCCGACGTCACGGCAGGGGGCGGCGTGTACAAAGCGATCGACGTCGATGCCGCCTGCGTCGACGGCAACCTCGTCACGGCCCCGGCGTGGCCGGCACACCCGGCGTGGCTCCGCGAGTTCGTCAAAGTGCTCGGCGCACGCATCGAGGTTTAGCGGACAGCCCTGAACGTCGTCGAAGCTGTTCGAGCGACCCCAAGGGCTTGCCGGAGTGTCGCGCCGAAGCCCGCTGAAGTGGGTCACGGCATGCGTTGCCGGGCAGATCGTCGTGGGCGAGACGGCAGCCCGCAACGAGCGATCGCGGACGAATCGCCCGCGATGCCATCCGCAAATCCGGAACAATCGGTGAACGAGGGCCGGTTTCCCGTCGCGCAGGCAGGCATCCGGTCGCGACACGGCCTCGGGTGAAGGCATGATCGAGAGACGCCCGAATCGACGGTCGACGACCGTGTCGTACGCCGGCGTCGATGACATTCCCCGCCTCGTTCCTTGTGATCCACCGTGACCGACCAGACCTCCGTCGTTTTCTTTTCGCAGCGCCTGTGGTGCACCGTCGGAGCGGTGTTCGCCGCGCTGGCGGTCATTCTCGGAGCGTTCGGCGCTCATCTTCTGGACCCGATTCTTCTCGAAGTCCATCGGTCGGCGAAACCGAAAGTCGTCGCCGGCCTGGAGATGCCGGCATCGCACAAGTACCTGCAGGACTTCAAGACCGCGGCGACGTATCAGATGACCCATGCGATCGCGATCATCCTCGTCGGCATGCTGGGACGACGCGGGAAGGCACGCTATTTCGCCCATTCGGCGGGAGGCTGTTTCGTCGGCGGAATCTTTCTGTTTTCCGGAAGTCTGTACATGTTGTCGACGACGGGCGTGAGTTGGCTTGGCGCCGTCGCACCGATCGGCGGGTTGCTGTTCATCGTCGGCTGGATTTTCTTCGCCACGGCTGCGGCGATGCCTCGCTCAAACCGGCATTAAGAGCCTATCCGGAAAGCCTGATCCGCCGCGTTCGGTCGAGCCGATTCGAGGGCAAGGCGGGCCGACGCGGCGATTATTCAATCGTCAAGAAGGTCCAACGCGGCCCTCGAATCGGCTCGACCGAACCCGAAGGGACGTCGGGATTTCGGCCGGAGCCGGCGTCACTCGTCGTCAACGATTAGGC
>JBAQZJ010000386.1:0-8979 GCA_049790855.1 Planctomycetaceae bacterium
AGCGGGGGGCGTCAGCCCTCCGAGAATCTGCAGGAGGTTCATCGCCCACGTTCTCGGAGGGCTGACGCCCCCCGCTCGCCAGGGCAAACATCGTCAAACCTTGTATGCCTGCGCACCCCGATCGCAGGCGATCGACGTTCGCCGTTCGGATCGCATTTCGTTCGTCAAGCCGTGCCAATTGCGGCAGCAGCGCGACGGCTTGAAGTTCTGAAAGCGGGCTGAGATCGTTCCCACGCAGGACATGTAATCGGATTCTCTGAAGAACGTCATCGCGGCTCGTCAGCACGCAACCGCCGCGACCGGCCGTCAAGAGTTTGCTGCCGCCGAAACTGAGGACTCCCGCATCGCCCCAGGTTCCCGCCCGCCGGCCCAGCACGAAAGCCCCGGGGGCCTGGCATGCGTCGTCGATCAGGCTCCACCCGCGACGGTCGCAGAGGTCTCGGAGTCGAATCACGTCGACGACGCCGCCGTGGAGATGCGACGCGATCACCGCCTTGACGCGATCGCCGGCAGCCTCCTCGACGCGCTTCACGTCGAGTTGCGCGTCGTCCGCCCGCACATCGACCAGCACTGGAATCGCACCGAGCGCCAGAACGTCCTTGAAATTCGCCTCGAAGTCGTACGCGGCAAGAATCACTTCGTCGCCGGGGCCGACGTTCACCCCGCGTAACGCCAGTTCGACCGCCGACGTGCCGCTCGAACAGAGATGGACGTGCCGCACGTCGTGGTACGCGGCAAGTGCCTCCCGCAGGTTGCCACAATGCGGTCCGAGATAACGCCCCCAGGAGCCGTCGGCCATCGCCGCAACGACGGCGTCGGTGACAGCGGGATCGAAGATCGGCCACGGGGGTGGTCCCGCAGGGTTCAGCGGTTCGCCGCCGAGAATGGCGGCACGGTCGAGAGACATCGAGCAACCGGAGCCACGAACAACGGGGACGAAGCGGAGGCAGGATTATGATCCACGAGACGCGCAAATGACACGAAACGTCGTCTGCCGGACGTTCAGAATCGGCCCGCCGCCGCATTGCCGGGTGTCCTGCTCCGGTGACTTTCTTCGAGATCAATTGCGATCCGCACCGAATCTCCGTGCAATCAATGCCGTTCGTGTTTTCTTGTCGGTTCCGAATTGGCAGGCGACGTACATGGCTCACCGCATTCGATACATCATGGTCGGCGGATTTCTCGGTGCGGGAAAAACGACGACGCTCGGGCGGCTCGCGAAGCTCTATCAGGAGCGTGGGCTGAAGGTCGGCGTCGTCACCAACGATCAGGCGACCGACCTCGTCGATACGAACACCCTGCGATCGCAGGGGCTGCACGTCGGCGAAGTGGCCGGGGCATGCTTCTGCTGTAATTTCAACGAATTGATGGACACGATCGAACGGCTTGGCGATGCCGGGCGGCCCGACGTCATTCTCGCCGAGCCGGTCGGAAGCTGCACCGATCTGGTCGCGACCGTCATCCAGCCCATCAAACGACTTTACGACGCCGAGTTTTCGATCGCGCCGTACGCCGTCATCCTCAAGCCGAGCCACGGCCACAAAATCCTCCGCGGAACGCCGGGCGGCTTCTCACCAAAAGCGGAATACATCCTGAAAAAGCAGCTTGAGGAAGCCGACCTGGTCCTCATCAACCGCATCGACGAACTTTCGCCCGCCGACGCCGACGAACTCGAATCGCTGCTACGCCAGAACAACCCGTCGACACCCGTATTGCGGATCGCGGCAAAAACGGGCGAGGGTTTCGAGGCACTCGTCGAGTTTCTTGAACAGGACGGCGATTTCGGTCGGCGAGTGCTTGACATCGACTACGACGTCTACGCGGAAGGCGAAGCCGAACTGGGCTGGCTCAATGCGAGCCTGCATGTCACGTCGGACGATCCGTTTCCGCTCGACGACCTGCTGATCGGTCTCGTCGAGTCGTTGCGTCAGCGGCTTCGCGACTCGGGAGCCGAACCGGCCCATCTCAAGACGATCGGCCTGTGGGAAGGCTTTTTCGGCGTGGCGAACCTGATCGCCTCCGACACGGCTCCGGAACTGTCGCTGCCGTCGCGATGCACCGTGACGGCGGCCGACGTCATCGTAAACGCCCGCGTCGCCTGCGACCCGGCGGTGCTGGAAGAACTGGTCCGCGACACCGTGGGGGACGTATGCCGGAAATTCAACGCGATCCATGACTTCCGCGAGACGCAGTCCTTCCGCCCCGGTCGTCCCGTGCCAACGCATCGGTTCGTCGAGGCAAAGTAGTCGAGGCCGATTCGAGGGATCGAACCTCGTCGTCATTTTTTAGGGCGGGTTCTTTTCAAGGGGGTCATTCGCCGCGTCCGGGAAAACGGGAACTGTTGGACGGTGCAGACGGCCGGCCCGAGGCCGCCATGCCGGTCGTTAATCCCGTAACCGTTTGGGGTTTCCCCAACTTTGGGCGGTCGGTAGACTCTGCAGTTTCATCGGCGCGCGAAGGTTCGGCAAGACGGGTCCAGGAGGGTTGGCACCGCTTGCCATTACGGGCATCGTCGCCGCATTTACTTCGACTTGGTCGGAAGGGACTCCGCCATGCCGCCGATCCGGTTTCTTCATGCTGCCGGGATTGATCCCGACGCCGTTCTGCCGCGATTGCCGGCCTCGTGCCGTACGCAGTTCGACGCGGCGCCTCTGACGGCGATCGAACGATTGGTGACGCAGGCGATCGAACTGCAGGTCGATTTTCTGCTTGTCACGCCGGCCGTCGGACCGGACGGTGCCGCCGAGGAACCTGGGTTTCGATCGGCGATCGCGGTCCGCCGCGAGTTCGCGAGACTCACGCCGCATGCGATTCCGGCGGTTCTCGCCGTTGGACACGCCAACTCCGCATGGAGTCGCCTCGCCGGCCGCGACTCTACGCTGACCGTGATGGAACCCGGAGAGTCGGTGCCGATTCCCGATCGCGATGGAAGGTCACGGACATCGCTGCGCTGCCTCGGCTCATTGTCGGAAGCAGAACGGCCGGCATCGATGACGCGACGCGAATCGGAACTCGATCTCGTCGTTGCCCCGCGACTCGCCGTCGAGCATCTGAAAAGCATCCGGTCGTCACCGCATCGCTACGTCGGGTGCGGGGTCGGACTACGGCGGTCGATGCCGCTGTCGGCAGGTCTGGCGCATTCGCCCGGTGCCGTGCAATCGTTGGCGCACGCCGATTGCGGCCCCCACGGGGCGACGCTGGTCACCATCGAAGAAGGCAGCGAGGTGCAGACGGAGTTCGTCCCCATCGCCTCGATTCGTTACGAGTCGATCGCGATCCGCACCAAACCGGGAGAGCCGCTGGAGGATCTGGCGATTCGAATGGCCGATCGCCTCGATGAACAGCGATCGGAAGCCGGCGAGCAGGCATGGGACGTCCGTTGGGCGATCGAAGCCGGCGAGGAATTGTTCGAGACGCTGTCCGATCCCGTTCAGCGCACGACGCTTGGTGGGTTGTTGCCCGATTCCGTGGGCGGCGTGCCGGTCGCCCATCGGCTCAACGTCTCGCCTCACCCGCTCTGGCCGGCACTCGACGAACCGTTCGCCGCCGAGTTCGCAGCGGCCCTCGTTGAACAGGAAGGGGCTTGGTCCGATCCCGCGACGCGACTCGCCCTGATCGGGGTCACTTCCGAGACGAAGCATCGGAGCCGATTCGAGCGTCTGCTGGCTGCGACCGAGATGTCCGCCGCCATGAACCAGGCGCGGCGACTCGGGATTCAAATCGTGACGGCGGCAAAGGAACGAGATGACGGTTAGGGCGACCCGTCCCTCCGCGACACCCTCGATGCCTGCAGGCCCGCTTTCCAACCCAATTCGTTTTTTGATGCCCGCGGCCCGGTGAAACGACCATGCACATCACCGACCTTCACGTCGAACGGTTCGGCATCTGGCAAGACCTGACTCTGCCGCTGGGCGGACCGGGCCTGAACGTGCTTTACGGCCCCAACGAAGCGGGCAAAAGCACGCTGATGCGGTTCGTGAAAGCTGTCCTGTACGGCGGAGTGCCTCCACGCGCCGACTCCGGCGCCCTCGGCGATCATCAGTCGATCGCCGGCGGGGCGTTGAGACTCGTTCATGACGGCAAGCCTTATACGATACGGCGGCAGTTCACGGCGTCGGGCGGCGGACGATTGCAGGTCATCGGGCCGACCGACGCACCGCTGGCTGCCGACAAACTCGGCGAACTGCTCTGCAACACGAGCGAAACGGTCTTCGATCGCGTCTTCGCCGTCGATCTCTTCGAGTTGCAAGAGCTGGCGACGCTCGACCATGCAGAACTCGCCGGTCACGTTTACGGCTTGTCACTCGATGGTCGCGGCCGACGACTGCTGGCTGCTGTCGACGGACTGCGACAACGACGGCAAGCGATGTTGTCGAACGACGGTCGAAGCGGTCGGCTGGGGAAATTTCTCGATCAAGAGCAGTCGCTGCTGATCGAGCTTCGCTCGCTGGCCGACCGGCCGTCCGCACATGCCGATCTGCTGCGACAGCGTGAAGAAATCACCGGCCAAGCCACGTCGCTCAAGCGGCGTCGCGACGTCCTCCGCGACGAAATCCGCGGCCGACGATTCCTCGACCGCGTCTACCCGGCCTGGAAGCAGGTGCGCGACTATCAATCGGAGCTTGCTCAATACGGCATCGTCGCCGACTTGCCCGCCGACGGCGTCGCTCAATTGGCGGCACTCGAACAGGAAAGTGAAGCGCTGACCGGTCGGCGCGACGAGAAAAAGCGTCAATCGGAAGAATCGAAGCGGCGCGCCGCTGCTTGCGGTGCCGATCCGGAGATCGTCAAAGCCGAATTGGCCGTGCGGGCCATGCTCGGTCTGCGAGGCTGGGTTGAAGAGACCTCGAAGGCACGCCAGAACGCCGCCGACGCAAAGACGAAGACGGCCGACGTCGCCCAACAGGCCCGCGGCGCTCTGAGCACGGAATGGAACGGCAGGAAACTCGACGGAGTCGACACCTCTCCCGCGGCCCAGCTCGCCTTGTCCGCCGCGGCGCGGACCTATCGGCTGACGCTCGGCCGCCGTTCGGTGCTTCGTAAGGAATATCGTCGGCTGCACCAGGCGAATGCGAAGCGCGAAGCGCTCGTCGAACAGCGTCTGGAACGCATCGGCGCCAGCCCCGACGTCGCCGCGGGGGAATTGCGACGACGACTCTCGTCGCTGGAATCGCTGGCGGCGCTGCGGGCGAAAGAAGCCGCCCTCGATCAACGCGGTTCAGGACTCCGGAACCGGTTGGAACGGCTCGTCGATTCGCTTGAGATCCCGCCGTGGGTTTCGTTCGTTCTCGCCGTGTTCGCGTTAGGCGGAGCGTTTTTCGCGGTGCTGGGCTTCATTACCGGCTTCACCATCGGGGTGATTGCAGGGGCGGCGTATCTGTTGCTCGGGCTGACCTGCGGCATCATTGCCGTGCGGATGCGAACGCATTACGACGTCGCGCTGACCGAAACGGTCAATCGCATCCGCGACGAACGCCAGGCCGAAGAAGTCGAACTGCGCAAAGTTCGTGAAGAGATCGCCCGGCTGGAGGGCGCCACCGGGCCGGCACCGGCGGCGAAACCGCCGGTTCGCGAAAACGCGAACGTCATTCCGCTGGCTTCGGCGGGACGGACGACCGCACCGGCATCGGTTGCCGACGCACTTCGCGACGCCGTCAAAGAGTTCGCGGCGCTCGACGAGATCGTCGGCGATCAGGACCGGATTCGCCGACGGCGGAAGCAGCTTTCGCAAATGCGCGCCCGGCTCGTCAAGGTCCAGCAGGACGCCGACGCTGCCCGGCAGGAATGGTGCCGCACTCTGACCCGAGTCGGCCTCGTCGAATCGCTGGACGTCGACGCGGCGCTCGCACAATGGCAGACGCTTGCCGAAGCCGCCGCGGCACGCGATCCCGTTGGATCGGCCGAGCGTGAGCACGAGATCCTCGATCGCACGCTGCGATCGTTCGGCGCTCAACTGGAAGCGATGGGACGACGCATCAAAGTCTGGAGCGGCGATGCGAATCGGCCGCTCGATGCGCTGGAACTGTGGGAGCGGGAACTCGACGCCGCATTGCGGAAATCGGCCGAGCGCAGGAAGCATCTCGAAGAGGCCGAGCGTGCGCAGCAGGACATGCTTGACGCCGAGGAGCGACTGAAGGATTCGAGCCGTCAGCGCACCGCGTTGCTGGCGGCTGCCGGCGTCACGTCGAGAGCCGATTACGAACGTCGTCTCACAGCGGCCGAACAGCGCCGCGGCCTTCGGGAACTGCTCGGTCTGGCGGAATCGGAACTGGCGACGCTTGCCGCGGGCGAACCGGAACTGGCGATCGTCGAAGACGACCTGCGTGCCTTTCGGACCGATGAAAACGCCCAGTCGCTCGGACGGCTGTCACGCGAACTGGAAACGCTCGAAGCGACGCTGGAAGCGACTCACGAAAGGCGAGGCAACATCGCCCGGCGGATCGATGAGCTGGAATCTGACGATCGATCGCTGGCCGTGCGACGCCGAAAGGCGAAACTGGGCGGAACGCTGCAGAAAATGACGGAGCGGCATCTCGCCTTGTCGCTCGCCGAACAAGCGGCCGAACACGCGCGAGCGGCCTACGAGCGCGACCGGCAGCCGCCGGTGCTTGCGGCAGCGTCGGAATCGCTCGCTCGTCTGACCCGCAACCGCTACGTCCGCATCTGGGCGCCGCTGGGCGAACGGTCGCTACGGGTCGACGACGACCACGGTCGCACGTTTACGGTCGAGCAACTTTCAGGCGGCACGCGCGAGCAACTGTTCCTCGCGTTACGGCTCGGGCTGGTCCGACGTGCTGCCGAACAGGGGGTGTCGCTGCCATTGATTCTTGACGACGTCTTCGTCAACTTCGACCAGCTTCGCACCGAGGCCGCGTTCGAGACGTTGAGCGAGTTCGCCGCCGAAGGTCGCCAGGTACTGTTCTTCACCTGCCATCTGCACCTCGCCCACCTCGCCGAACACCGCGGCATCGATCCGATCTGGCTTCCCGGCCACCAACCTCCGATGCAACAACGGCTGGCGGGCTGAAGGACTTGCAGGATGTGGGGTGGGTCAAGCGCAGCGCGGCCCACCGTCACGGACTCTGTGCGTCCGAACGCCGGCAGACCTCGCTGGTGGGCCGCGCTGCGCTTGACCCACCCTGCGAACCGCTACGTACAGAATCGCGCCGGTCGCTGTGCCGAGATCGCCACGAGCATCTCGTCGTCGTTCGGACCAAGTTCGGTGACGGCCGATGTCGCAACTTCGCGTGACACCGTGCGGACATTCGCCGCATGAGCCGCGAGCAACGACAAGTCCGCGAGCCGCCCGACGGCCGCAGGCACGCCGGCGGTCGCGGCGAAGATTTCGTCGACGGCCTCGGCGCTGAAGACCGTCGCCGAATCGACCTCACGAAGCCGATGTGCGATGTAGCTCGCCGTCTCTTCCACGGTCAAGGGTCGCACTTCAGCTCTCAGGTCGATCCGGCGTGCAAGGTCGTCCGTCGGCGGCTCTCCGGCCGTGGCCAGCACGACCGTATGACGCGGCGTGACGCCTTCGGCCATTCGCACGAGCGCGTCCACCTGATCCATCAGGCCGATTCCGCCGCGATCGGCGTCATCGAGCAACAGTGTGACGGGACGGCTCATCATCGACGAAGCCACGAGCAATGCGCGGGCCATCTTGCGTGCGGCCAATCCCGGTTCGCATTCGCGTCCGCCAAGGGCGGACGCGATGACGGGCCAGAAGTCGTCGCCGTCGACGCCGCACAACGAGATCAGCAGCGCTTCGACACCGAGTCGCCGCAATTCGCACCGGACGTGTCGCAACAGCGACGTCTTGCCGCATCCGCCGGGACCGACAAGCCATCCCGCCGGCCAGCGCCGCTCGGAAAGAAACAACAGCCGCGCGGCGGCCTCCTCGAACGACGTCGTGAGGAACGGCTTTCCTGCGGAATGGAAGGGCAGCCCAGGCGGCCCCCAGTCGTCCTCGCTCATACCTGATTCCATCCTGGAAACGGACGGTCGATCGAAGCCCGGTCGAACAAGCGTCATCGGTTATCATCGGCAGACCGTGCATGGCGCATCAGGGGCGACGCTCGGGCACGCACGACCCCGATCCGCCGCGCGAATTGCCCGGTTTGACATCAACGAATCCGTCTTCATGAGCGAACGCTTTTACCTTCCCGGCCCACTCGATCTTCCGGAACTCCGGCTCTCCGGGCCGGAAGCGCATCATCTGGCGCATGTTCTGCGGCTCGGGCCGGGGGCGACCGTCACGCTGTTCGACGGAACAGGCCGCGAGACAGCCGCCAAGGTCGTCGCCGTCAGCAAGCGAGACGTCGCACTACAACCGCGATCGAGCGTCCGCACATCCGGCGCAACCCCGATCCCCGTCACACTCGCCGTCTCGCCGCCGAAGGGCGACCGGTTCCGCTGGATCGTCGAAAAGGCGACCGAACTCGACGTGACGCGACTGGTGCCGTTGCTCACGCAACGGTCGGTCGTCGATCCGCGTGACGGCAAACTCGACAAACTGCGGCAGACCGTCATCGCGGCCTGCAAGCAGTCGGGACGCAATCGATTGATGGAGATCACGCCGCCGACGGAGTACCCGGTGTTCCTCGACTCCGAAGCGGCAAACGACCGCCGGCTCCTGCTGCACCCCGGCGCCACGCCGCTGATGTCGATCGACATCGCGCCGGAGACCGTCAGCGGCATCACGTTGCTGATCGGACCGGAAGGCGGTTTCACAACCGAAGAAGTCGATCAGGCCGTCGCCGGCGGTGTCCTGCTCGCGTCGCTCGGCCGGACGATTCTTCGCACCGAAACCGCCGCACTGGCCGCCGCGGCGATCGTGATTTTGAGGGGCGTGCAATCAGAGCCGCGACCGTCAGGGAGCGATTAACAGCCTGTTGAACAACGGGTTTCTCTGCGCGGTCAGCTTGCGAGTGCTGGCGTGATCTGAGTTCGATTCCTGAAGAGGCGGATACGGTTCAAGAC